>DASYCK010000048.1:0-3025 GCA_036500205.1 Polyangia bacterium
CGCCGCGGACATTCCGATGAGCAACCCCATCACGCCCTTGACGACGGGGGAGGCGTTCAGGATGAGGGCGAAGATATCGAGGCGGTCACCAGCCCCGGCCTCGAGCAACAGAGATAGCGTCGACATGGGGTTTCCGAAGCTCCTGTTCGTTCAGGTGAGATTCAAAGGCGTGGGAGGGCGTTTGAAGGTCAAAGTCCGCCACGCGGCATCGCGAGCGCTTTCGCCCCCCGCAACCAATACCAGACAGACGCCAGCTTGGACACGGTCGGCGACCCGGCGGTTGTTTCGCGTCCCCCAAAAGCTGGTCCGATTTTCGCTTGCACGAGACGACGGGCAGATACCAGATTGAGGAATGGTGCGGGATTCGGCGGACAGTCTAGACTGTCGGATGACGCGTTTCGACGACGGAGGATCCAACATGACGAAGAAATTCGGCACACTGTGGCTGCTTGGCGTCACCGCGCTGGTGGCCTGCGCGGCGGGGTGCATCGAGACGGGTGGTAGGTCGAGATACGACAACGGCGACTCGAATGGCGGGCAGTCCTGCCTCGATTCGCAGTACTTCACCGTCCAGTGGGGGATCGATCACGGGCCCGGAACGATCTCGCTCACCTGCGCCGAGATCTCGACGCAGGCCTCCCACGTCGAGCTGACCACGAGCGCCGTGGCACCGGACGACCTGCTGATTCCGTCGTACAACCTCTCCTGTCACGACGGCTGGACGTGCGCGGACGGCTCCCCCTGCAACATGAGGGCGGACACGGTCAGCGGTCTCCCGGTCGGGACGGCGGTCCTCAGTGCCAGCCTGGTCGGCAGTGACGCGTCGGTGCTCTCGAGGGCGGACGGCCAGGGAGCCGCCTATGCCATCACGACCTGCGACGGCTGGATTCTCCCGTTCGCGTTCACGACCGGAACGACGGCGGCCCCGACCGGGCCCTAGCAACGGGACGACGGGGACGGGGTCCAGACAGGACTTGCGGTCTCCCCGATTGCGTCGTAGGAACTATCCCCCATGGCACGCATTACCGTTGAAGACTGTCTCGAGAAGGAATCGAATCGATTCGCGTTGATCGTGCTGGCGGCCGAGCGCGCCCGTCAGCTCGCCAAGGGGGCCCGCCCGCTCGTCGAGTGCGACAACAAGCCGGCCGTGTCGGCGCTGCGCGAGATCGCCGCCGGTAAGGTCAAGTTTGTCGAGAACGTGAAGTCGGTCCTGGTCACGTACATCGCCGACGCCAAGCAGACCCTGGCCGGACAGCGGATCGCCCGCGGCACCCGCGGCACCCCCCGGCCCACGCGCGCCGTTACCTCCGGCACCTAGGGTCGCGCGGACGACGATCGCGGGGGAGGCGTTGCTTCCCCGTCTGCGCATCCCGGGGAGGCGCAGGCGTACAGCCGCCACTTGCCGCTCTCGGACAGGAGACGTACGTCCGGACTGCCGCGCAGCGGATCGGGCACGCAGCCCGCGTCGTCTTCGCAGGTGCGCACGAGAAAATGGGAGAACCCAGGCGCGTGCCGGGGAAACCGAAACAGCGCGGCGTCGCCCCCTGGCGGAAACTCCGGGATGCGACGCAGGTCGGTCCAGGATTGCGGGATGGCGCTGCGGGGCGCCGCCATTCCCCCGTGCTCGACCACGGAATACGACGACGCGTAATAGAACGGGTAGTGCGCGTAGTGCGGTCGCTGCCGGTAGTCGGTGTACAGGCCCAGCACGCGCGCCCCGGCCGGAGCGTGCGCGATGACCTCGGCGAAGCCGGCCATGCCCCACGGGCCGTTGAAGGTGCGGTGCACGTCGACGGCGACGTAGCCCAGGAACGCGGCGGTCGCGATCGTCACCGGAATCAGCGCCAGCCGTCCGCGCGCGGCCAGCGTCCCGGGAGGGAGCGCTACCACCAGCGCCACGAACAGCAGCGGCAGCACGCGCACGTTCATCGCCCACCAGTCGAAGGGGGTACGGATCTCGAACGGCAGCAGGAGGTAGAGGGCGACCAGCACGGCAGCCAGCACGAGGGGGGCTACCCTGGCCCGGGGTGACAGGCCGACCGGTGGGGTCGCGCGGCGCGCGTCGATCGTCAGCAAGGCCAGGGTGGCGATCATCACCAGCGCCAGCACGTCGTCGATCGCGCCCGTATAGCCGTCCATGAACCAGTGGTGCAGGAGAGCTCCGTAGTCCGCCGCGCGCGGGCGCGAGGCCCAGAGGTGGGCGAGGGGGCCGGGCGTCGCGGACGACGGGCGCGGTCCGCCCCGGAGGGAATGCAGAAACCACGACGCCATCACCAGCGGCCCGGCGAGGAGCGGGAGCGCCGCGCGCAGCAGCCGCGACGGCGGACGTTCCCGCGCCCGCAACAGCAGCAAGGTCACCGCGAGCAGGCCGGTCAAACCCATCACGAAGAAATGCGCGAAGGGGAGCACCAGGAAGGTCAGGGCGATCGCCAGGGTCAGCTTCGCCGATGGCCGCTCCAGCTCCCGCTCCACGAGCGCCAGCGCCACCAGCGCGAGCGGCAGCGCCGCGCAGAAGTCGATGAAGCCGTACCAGAGGCAACGATTCCAGGCGAGCGGAACGATCAGCACCGCCAGCCGCCAGTCGCGCCCGAACGTGCGCAGCAGAAAGACGGCCGCCAGGGGCAACGCAGCCACGCAGAACAGCGCCACGAACAGCCGCGAGGCCAGCTCGATCGACATCACGAACGAGCAGACGTACACGAACCCGTAGTGCAGCGAATTCGGAACGAGGCGCAGCTTCAAGTCCCACAGCTCGGCGACGTGGGTCGCCGGGGCGGCCCTGAAACGCAGGGCCGCCGGCACCGACAGGTGCGCCGGGTAGTCGAAGAACGGCAGGTAGCGCCCCGCGAACAGCGGCGCGACGCTCGCCAGGATCAGCGTCGCGAACAGCGCCAGCTCGAGGCGCTGGGCGCGGGGGAGTGAGACCGTGGTCGGCTGGGATGGTCGGAACCATTCGCGCATCGGTCGCGGTGACCCTAGCCGGCGGGTGAATTTGCGGCAATCGGGTGGCCCCCTCCCGGCGCCT
>DASYCK010000049.1:0-40195 GCA_036500205.1 Polyangia bacterium
ATCGGTTGAGGCGTAGGGCCGAGCGGGCAGGACAAGGCGCGACGAGGGCGCATACCCGTAGGTACGTAACCGAGGAGCAACGCAGTCATGGCCGCTGGGAACAAGCCTGAACCGGTCAGATTCTCTGTGTCGGGGTACTAGGTCGGAGGGGCGCCCTGCAGCGACTGGAGGTCGAAGTACGAACGAAACGGGGGCTCGCCCTCGCGTTTGACGATCTTTCCGTCGGCGGCCAGCCCGCGCAGAGGGGGATAGTTCGCCAGGCTACCCAGCTTCGGCGCGTCGCTGGCGCCGACCGGCACGGGAAGCCGCGCCCGGATGTCCGGCAGGCCGGCGATGGCGCCCAGGAAATCGGGGAGCTCGGCGGGATTGCGCCACAGCCCGGCCGGCCAGGATGTTTCGTCGTCCGCCTCGGGCAGGGCGGCCAGACCGGCCCCGATCGCCTTGCTCAGCTGGTCACCCGCGGCCCCCTCGAGGCGGTAGGCGCGATGAATTCGCTGCTGGGACAGCCCGACGGCGTAGGCGGTCATCACCACGTGAACCGGGTTCCGTCCCAGGTTGTCGTCGCCGTAGGCGCGCCAGACGTTGCCGGTCAGATCCTGGACCCACAGGCCGTTGGTGTTCTCTTCGTCGTGCATCGAGCGGGACGCGGGGACGCCGAGGATGCCCTTCAGCCCATCGCGGGGGACCCGCAGATGCCCCGACGCGAACGCGTCGGACAGGAAATGGTCGGCGAACGCGTTGGCGATCAGCGCATCGTCGTACGAGCGGGCGAGCGCGTGCTGCAGCGCCGTCGCGTGGTGGCGCGCGTACGTCACCCAGTTGCGGGGCGTGAAGTGCGTCTGGTTCCGATAGGCGAGCTTCAGATACTCGAACCAGCCGCGGTGGGTGCTGAGCACGTTCGTTCCGCTGTTGCCGGGGGCGCCGGGCGTCCCTTCCGTGATGTCGCGGATCGCCTCGGCGATCTTGGGGGTCATCTCGGCGCGCAGCTCCTCCTCGCACCCGAAGTAGTCGCCGGCCAGCGCGACGATCTCGCCGTATTGCAAGGTCAGGTCGGGGCGGACGAACAGCTCGAGGTTCGGCTTGTAGTCGACCAGGATGTCCGCCAGCGACTGTCGCAGCTTCTGCAGCCAATCGTCGCCGGTGGCCGACACCCCGAGGTCGGAGAACGGGATGGCGGTGGGGGCGAGCAGCGGGGTGGCCTGGGGAGCCCTTCGATACAGCAACACGTGAGACGCGGCGGTCGGCTCGACCTCCGGGCCGACCGGCTTCCCCTCGAGGATCGTCTTCAGGTACTCGGCGAGCGCCTTGTGCTCCGCCGTTCCGAAGTAGTCGGGGCGAACGGCGGCCCTGGTGAGCCCGCCAGGCCTGCGCTCCGCGGCCAGCGCGGTCAACCGCGACGATTCGGCGGTCTCGCGCCGACTCGGCGTGGCGACGGCGAATTTGAGCGTCGCGGGGCCATCCGGAGCCGCCTTCGGGGCGAGCTCGCGAACGACGCCCGATGGATCGGAGTCGGGGCCGGCGGGCGCCATCGCCATGATGCGCTTGAAGCGCACGCCCAGGTCGACGGAGGAGGGCCCGTGCCGTACGCCCGCTTCGCGGGCGTGGACCTCGGCGTTCATGGCCTGCGTTCGCGTGTCGAATCCGGCCGGCTTTCGCAGGGGCGGCGCCGTCGACGGTACAGGCGGCACCGGCGGGACGGAGGACAGCGCGGGCCCGCGCTTCGCGGCGCTGGTCGTCATCCGGAGAGCGGGCATCGCCCTCATCGCTGCGCGCGCGGGCTGCGCCGCCTTCTTCTTGGCTGGCGTCCGGGTCGACGCTCCCTTGGGCTTTTTTGTGCGGCCCGCCACGTCAGGCCCCCACCCCGGGGGCGGCCGTGTAGCCGTGAACGCGGATCCCCAGGCGAATGCCAGCCAGCCTGACGGGATCCTGCCCGGGCGCCACGTAGGCCACCTGCAACGTGCTGCCGACGCGCGGCGCGCCCTTGCGCGTCGGCGACAGATTCTCGCGGGCGTAGGCGCACTGGGCCAGGAACACGCAGTAGTCGATGGCCGACTGCAGCGAGAAGTGCTGCGACATCTCTTCCGTCGCTGGCTGCTGGAAGGCGGCGCGCACGATCATGAAGGTGTACTTGTCGACCAGCCGGCTCGCCTCGTCGTTGCTCAGCGCCCGCCCCCCAGCGGTGCGGCACGCCTCCTGGGCCAGCCGTTCGAGCAGCCCGGGAGGCGCCAGCCCCCCCATGCCCGCCAGCAAGCTCCCCAGCTGCTCGGGCAGACCAGGATCGTAGCCTTCCACGAACCGCGCCACCGCCTCGGTGAGCCCGACGTAGTGAGCGCCGTACTGATGCGTCGTCGCGCCGTTCGCGTCGCTGCTCTCGAGCACGCCGTAGGCGAGGGGCTCGCCGCCGTCGGCTCGCCACTGCAGCGCGTGAAGGCTGGGGACGGCGTCGGTGCCATGGCCGTCGAAGCCAGCGGCGATGAGATGGAAGGGGCGGGGAAGCGCCGGTAGCCGCCTGAGCGTGGTGGCCCGCAGCAAATCGGCCACCCGGGCCAGGTAGCTGCCCACGGTCTCGTCGAGCCGCCGCGGTTGCGCGTTGTCGATGGCGCGCAGATCGGTCGCCACCGCGCCCGCGCCCAGCGAGCCCACGCCGTTGAACATCGCCAGGACGGGCGCCGTCGTGCCGCTCACCCCGTTCGAGAGCACCACCAGCTTCTCGACGCTCTCCATGTTGGACAGGAACGACTCCTCGCCGTTCTCGTCCACCTTCATCAGCGTCGCCAGCCCGTCGGTCACGAACACCAGCGCGTCTGGTGCCTTGAATGCGATGTTCACCGTCATCGGCCCCTCCCTCGCGAAGATCGGAATCCCGGGGTCGTCCTATCACGGATGGAGGTGGGGGACGAAATTCGCAAGAGGCGAGCACGATTTCAGGCCCGCGACGCGGCGCGGAGGTCTCGACAGATGGCTCCGTTCGGGCCAATAGTAGACCGGTCGATGAAACAGCCGAGCGGAAACGACGAGTTGGTCCCCGGCGGGACGGCGGAGGTCATCCCCCACGCCCGCTCGCTCCCCATGTACGCCTGCCACGCGGTGGCCCTGATCGGGCCGTTCTTCGTGCGGTTTTCCTGGTCCTATGTCGTGCTGGCGCTGGCGTTGTACGTGGCGCGGATGATCGGCCTGTCGGCCGGTTACCACCGCTACTTCGCCCATCGCAGCTACAAGACCAGCCGCGCCTTCCAGTTCGTGCTGGCGTTCCTGGGTGGGACCTGTGGCCAGCGGGGGGCGTTGTGGTGGGCGGCCAATCATCGCCATCACCACGTCCACTCGGACCAGGCCGAGGACGTCCATTCGCCGCGGCATCGGGGCTTCTTCTGGAGCCACCTGGGGTGGATCCTGTCGAAGCGCTTCGAGCGGACCCGACACGAGCGCATCCGGGACTTCGCGCGTTATCCCGAGCTGCGCTGGCTCGACGAGCATCACTTCGTGCCGTCGCTCGCGCTGCTGAGCGTGCTGCTCGTGTTCGGTGGGCCTTCCGCCGTCATCTGGGGGTCGTTCGTCTCCAGCGTGATGCTGTGGCACTGCACGTTCACCATCAACTCGCTGGCGCATCTGGTGGGCCGGCGCCGCTACGTGACGGGCGACGATTCACGCAACAGCTCCTGGCTGGCGCTCATCACGATGGGGGAGGGGTGGCACAACAACCATCACCACTACCAGTCCTCGGCGACGCTGGGCTTCTACTGGTGGGAGATCGATGTCACCTACTACGTGCTGAAGGCCCTCGGCGCGGTGGGGCTGATCTGGAATCTGCGTTCCCCCCCGCGACCGGTCCGCGACGACTGGAGCGCCGAGGCCGCCCGATGACCGCCTGGTCGCCGTCGGCAGCCGGCGCGCGCGGCCGCTCGGTGCTTCGCAGGGCGGTGCGACGGACATTGCACGGCGCCTGGCCGCGCGTCGAACCCCGGATGGGGTGGCTCTGGGGCGGCGCCCTGCAGCTGCGCGAGGACGTGCTTTCCTTCTACGAGCGCTGCGAGCAGCAAGGGGGCTTCGTCAGAACTCACGTGTGGCGGCTCCCCTTGTGCGTGGTCACGGCGCCCGAGCTGATCGAGGAGGTGCTGGTCAAGAAGCAACGATGCTTCATCAAATCGGGTGCCCTGCGCTCGACGCAGCTCGCGTTCGGGCAGGGGCTGCTCACCTCGGACAGGGCGCTGTGGCGGCGCCAGCGGCGCGCCATTCAGCCGGCGTTTCACTCGCAGCGGATGGAGCGCTACGGCGCGCTGATGCGCACCGCCACCTCGCGCCTGCTGGACCGCTTCGCGGACCACGAGGTTCGCAACATCCACGACGACATGACCGAGCTGTGCTTCGAGGTGCTCGCGCAATCACTGTTCGGCGAGGCTCTCCCGCAGGCGCGCCAGCTCGTGGGCGCCACGGCCGCCGCGCTGCATGCGTTTCACCATCTGCACGCGCAGTGGATCGGCGCGTTCGGTGGGCTGGTGTTCGCCGGGGTGCGGGCCGTCTCGACGGCGCTGGGGCGACCCGACTTCGTCGCCGATCCGGCGCGCTTGCCCACCCCTTACGCCCGGCAATTTCGCGAGGCGGTGGGGGCGCTCGACCGCTGCGTGGCGGCGCTTATAGCGCGGCGCCGCCAGCAGCCTACGGGCGACGACTTCTTGTCGCTGCTGCTGACGACCGTCGACGAGGCGGGGCGCCCCATGCCCGATCAGCAGATTCGCGACGAGGTGGTGACGATGTTCCTGGCCGGGCACGAGACAGCCGCGGCGTCGCTCAGCTGGGCCCTGTACCTGCTGGCCCAGCGTCCGGAGGTCGCCGGGCGATTGGCCGAGGCCGGCGCGCCCGACGAAGCGGCGCTGCTCGATCAGATCATGCGCGAGGGGCTGCGCCTCTATCCACCGGCCTATCGCATCAGCCGCACGGCCGTGCAGGATTGCGCCATCGGTCCCCACTCCGTTCACACCGGCGACGAGGTGATGATTCCCCAGTGGGCCGTGCATCGCTCGCCCCGCTTCTTCGCCGAGCCCGAGGCGTTTCGGCCCGAACGATGGACCGCGGAGTTCATCGAGCGCTTGCCGAAGTTCGCCTATTTTCCCTTCGGCGGCGGTCCGCGCACCTGCATCGGCAACTCCTTCGCCGAGCTCGAAGGGAGGGAGGTGCTGGGGAGCATCTGCCGCCGCTTCGAGCTCCGCGTGCCTGTCGGGACGCGGCCGGGCCGTTATCTCGGGGTCACGATGCAGCCCCAGAACAACGCGCTGATGCTGGAGGTGCGGCGCCGCGACCAGCGTGGTCCGGGCTCCTGACGTCAATCGTAGAGGCGAGCCAGCATGCCGGATGCCGCGGCGCCCGGTCGCGCTAGGCTGTCGCATGCCCGAGAACGAGACGCAGCGCGCGTTGCCCACGGACCAGGGGGGTCTGCGCACCGTCGTCGTCGCGCTCGTCGCCAACCTTGGCATCGCGGCGGCCAAGTTCGCGGCGGCCCTGTTCACGGGCTCGAGCGCGATGCTGGCCGAGGCGTTCCACGCCAGCGCCGACACCGGCAACCAGGTCTTCTTGCTGCTGGCCGATCGGCTGGGGCGTCGCCCCCCTGACGAAGAACGTCCGATGGGGCACGGGCGCGAGGCCTACTTCTGGTCGCTTCTCGCTTCGCTCGGCGTGTTCGTGGCCGGGGCGCTGCTCTCCTTGCGCCAGGGGCTCCGCGAGCTGCTCGCTCCCACGCCCTTGTCGTCGATCTCGATCGCGTACGTGGTCCTGGTGGTGTCCTTCGTCCTCGACGGATTCTCGCTGCTCCAGGCGTACCGCCAGATCCGGACTGAGGCGCGGACGTTGGGGCGAGAGTTTCTCGAGCACCTCGATCTCAGCTCAGATCCGGTCGCGCGCGCCGTCTTCGCGGAGGACGCGGTCGCGCTGCTGGGGAACGTCGTCGCCCTCGCTGGCATCTTGCTGCACCAGGTGACGGGCTCACCGGTTCCGGACGCCGTCGCCGCCCTGGTGATCGGCGTCAGTCTGGCCGTCGTCGCGCTTAACCTGGCGCGAAGAAACCGCGACTTCCTCATCGGCCAGGAGGCGCCGCCCGACATCCGCAAGCGGCTGCACGATCTGATCGTGGGCCAGCCCGGCATCACCGCGGTCGGCCAGTTGCTGGTGACGTTCCTCGGCCCCCGTCGGCTGTGGGTCGTCGCGCGCATCGACATCGACGATCAGATGAAAGGTGCCGCGCTGAAGACGATGTTGCGGGCCACCGAGAAGGTCGTCCTCGAGCAGTCGCCGGCCATCGTGCGGGTCGACCTCGTTCCTCGCGGTCGCGACTGACGTCCCGTCACGAGCCGGCGCGATTCGAATGCCAGATCGACTTCTTGCGGGGGCGCCCCTTCGCGCCCTCGGCCTTGGGCGGTGTGAGCAGCGTCGGGTCCTTCAAGATCTGTTCGAGCAGCGCCGGTGGATCGCCGTCCGCCGCTCGGCGCATGTCGCCCCCCTCGTCGCGCGCGATCTCGACCAGCAGGCGCTTCGACACGACCGAGCGGGGGGCCGTCTCGGTCACGTCGTCCTTGCTGGCCCAGGCGTCGCGATGCTTGATGAGCAGCCAGGCGGCGCGTGATTGCCCGGGGCGCGGTCGCGTCCGCACCAGCACCCAGGACCCGTGCATCTTCTCGCCCTCCATCGTCAGCTTGAGCTCCCCCTTGGCCAGGGCGGCGTCGACCTCGTCGGACTCCGGGGTCCACGTGCCGCGGTCCCAGATCATCACGGTTCCGCCTCCGTACTCTCCGGCGGGGATGATGCCCTCGAACTTGTTGTAGGCGATGGGGTGGTCCTCCACCTGCATCGCCATGCGCTTCACCGCGGGATCGAAGCTCGGGCCCTTGGGAACCGCCCAGGACAGCATCACCCCGCGCCACTCCAGCCGCAGATCGTAGTGAAGCGCCGTCGCGCGGTGCTTCTGAATGACGAAGGCCAGCTTCGACGTGCGCTTCGAGGCGTTGACGGCTTGGCCCTTGGGCTCGGTGGTGACGTCGAAGCGGCGTTTCTTGCGGTATTCCCCGAGTGGCATGCGTCTCCTCGCCATCCGTCAGACTAAGGCATTCCCGCGGTCGGGAAAGGGGAGGGGAGGGCGTCTCGCAACCCGCCTCGGCGATGCTTAGGATAGGGCATCATGGAAGAGAGAGAACGAGAGCAGGAGCGCCTGACGGTCTTCGAGGACCGTGAGGGCCGCGATGCCGGCGCGCGGCGCGGCTTTCCGATGGGCGTGGGCAGCTCGTCCACCGTGAATGTCGCGATGGCGACACGGGAAGGGGCGCGCTCGCCCGGTAACATCTCGAGCGCCGTGAAGCTCAAGCACGTCATCCCGAACGCCATCACGCTCGCCAACATCAGCTGCGGCTTCCTGGGCATCCTGGCGGCGGCGGCGGGGCAGTTTCAGCGCGCCGTCATGTTCCTGTTCGTGGGCGCCCTTTTCGATCTCGCCGACGGTCGGGTGGCCCGGCTGCTGGGCGCGACGTCGAACTTCGGCAAGGAGCTCGACAGTCTGTCCGACATGGTGTCGTTCGGGGTCGCGCCGGCCGTGCTGGTCTACCTGGCGGTGCTGGAGCGGCTGGGCCTGCCCGGCTTGATCCTGGCGATGATCTTTCCGCTGGCGGGCGCCGTGCGGCTCGCCCGTTACAACATCGACACCAAGGAGCTGAGCCACGTCACCTTCGAGGGATTGCCGATTCCCATCGCCGCCAGCTATGTCTGGTCGTTCGTGATGGTGCGCGACGCCCTGCCGGTGTGGCTGATCGGGGCCGGCGTGCTGCTGGCGGCGGCGTTGATGGTTTCGACGTTGAAGATCCCCAAGTTCCGGCGCGGCGGCCTCCCGGTGCCCCTGATGTTCGTCGGCGTGGCCGCCTTCACCGCGTTCCTGGCGCATCCGACGGCGTTGACCTGGCACCTCTGGAACGGCTTCAACGTCGTGTTGCTGGGGCTGAACTACGCGCTGCTGTCACGCCAGGGGCTGTTGCCCGGTCGAGGGGGGGCTTCCGTCAGAGCCAACCGCGCCACTTGAACCAGGCCAGCGGGAGCAGCGCGCTCACCAGCATCAGGGCCAGCGCGTAGGGGTAGCCGAAGGTCCACCCCAGCTCGGGCATGTATTTGAAGTTCATGCCGTAGATGCCGGCGATCAGGACCGGCGGCACCCCCACCACCGAGACGACCGTCAGCGTCTTGACGACGTCGTTTTGCTCGATGCTGATGAAGCCCAGGGTGGCGTCCAGCAGGAACTGCACCTTGCTGGACAGGTGAGCCTGGTAGTCGTTGAGCGAGGTGATGTCGCCCCGGATCGCCTTCGAGCGGGCGAGGTCGGCGGCCGACTGGGCCTCCCGGGCGTTGTCGTGCGTGAAGGCGGCGATGCGTCCGAGCCCCAGCAGCGTGTCGCGGACGTGCGAGAGGCCGTCGCCCATGCGCCCCAGCTTGCGTAGCGCCGCGCGGAGCATCTCGCTGGCGCGGGCCACCTTGCGTTGCCGTCGCCCCCCTTCGACGTGGAAGGCGGCGCGCGAGATGCTCTCGAGCTCGGAGCTGGCGTGCTCGAGCGCGTCGGCCGTGTGCTCGATGATCGCCTCCATGAGCTTCAGGAAGACGTCGCGCGCGGTGCGCGCCGGCGCGTCGGCGGGGACGGCCACGACGGAATCGAAGGCGGTCACCCGGGCGAAGCGCAGCGTGATCAGCCGCGTGGGCGACAGCACGAACCCGATCGAGGTGACGCCTCCCTTCATGCAGTCGGTCGTCATCAGCACGGGCGTCGAGAGATAGGCGACCTCCCCTTCGGTGAACACGCGGCTCGAAGATTCGATCTCCTCGAGGTCGCCCTTCGTGGGCAGGCGAAGCTTCGTCGCTTGCTCGACCCGCTTGCGTTCCTCGTCGTCGGGTTCGAGAAGATCGATCCACACGGCCTCCGTCAGCGGGGCGTCCGGATTGGGACTGACGTTCAACATGGAGGCCACGCCCATCATACAAACAACGGGCGCGCGTGCCGAAATTGGGGGCGGGCCTTGCATAGTGTCCGCGCCAGACCGAAGCTATACGTTGCACCGATCTAGATCAGTCCCGTCGGAGGGGGGTGGTTTGTCGGTGTCGTGTGCGGAGGCCTATGTTTCCCGACAAACAAAGCATCGCTGCTCCAAGACATCTGCGCTGGGACGGCCAGCCCTGGCGCGTGATGGTGGTCGAGGACGATGGAGACATCAGCGAGGCCGTGCGGGGCGTGCTCGAGGACGAGGAGTACGACGTGGTGGTGGCCGAAAACGGCAAGGACGCGCTGGGGCGGCTCCAGGTCGAGAAGATCCCCGATGTCATCGTGCTGGACCTGCGGATGCCGGTCATGGACGGCTGGGAGTTTCGCGCCTTGCAGAAGGAGGATCCGCAGCTGAAGGCCATCCCCATCATCGCGTGCTCGGCCGACGCCAGCCCGCAGGCGGTCGCCATCTCGGCGGACGCCTATCTGAGGAAGCCGCTCGACGCCACGCAGCTGGTCGCCACCATCGAGCGCCTGCTGCACCAGCAAGAGCTTCATCACATGTCCGAGCGACTGGAATCGGCCGAGCGGCTGGCCTCACTGGGGCGGCTGGCGGCCGGCGTCGGTCACGAGATCAACAACCCGCTGGCGTTCGCCATGTTGAACGTGAACATGGCGCTGAAGACGCTGTCCGCTCCGCTCGACCAGGCGGCGAACGACGTGACGACCGACGTGGTCGGCATGCTGAAGGAGACCGAGGTCGGGCTGGAGCGCATCCGTCAGACGGTGGAGCGCCTGCAAAAGCTGTCGCGCAACGTCCAGAAGCGCCCCGAGCGGTTCGACCTGAAGGCGATCATCGAACAGTCGATCGCGATGGCCCGGACGCACATCCAGCACCGGGCCCGTCTGTCCAAGTACTATCGCGGGTCCAATCTGACCATTCTGGGCGATTCGGTGGCCATCGGTCAGGTGTTCCTGAACCTGCTGGTGAACGCGGCGCAGGCCATCCCGGACGGCGACGCCGATCACAACGAGATCGTCGTCTCGACCGATGTGGTGGGCGACGAGATCGTCGTGGAGATCCGCGACACGGGGGCCGGCATCGCGCCCGAGCATCTCCCCCACGTCTTCGAGCCGTTCTTCACGACGAAGCCGATGGGGATCGGGACGGGGCTGGGATTGGCGATCGCGCGGCAGACCATCACCGATCACCAAGGGCACATCGAGCTCGAGAGCACGCCCGGCATCGGCACGACGGTGCGGGTCTTTTTCTCGTCGGTGGCCACGCTGGACGGCCTCTTGCCCGAAGCGGATTCCCTTCCCGTGCCCGTCGAGCCAACCAAGGAGCTGACGTCCGCGGGGGGGCGTCGGGGGCGGGTGCTGGTCATCGATGACGAACCGCTCATCGGTCGGGTCATCGTCGCCGCGTTGAAGGAAGAGCAGGACGTCGTCGTGGAGACGCGGGCAGCGGACGCGCTGGCGCGTCTCGAGGCCGGGGAGACCTTCGACCTGATCCTGTGCGATCTGGCCATGCCGAACATCGGCGGCCCCGAGGTCTTCGCCATCGTCTCGGCACGCTGGCCCGATCTGGTAGCGCGGATGGTCTTCATGACCGGCGGCGCGTTCACGGCCTCGACGCAGACCTTCCTCGACAACACCACCTCCCCTGTGCTCGCCAAGCCGTTCACGGTGGACGATATCCGTCGCCTGGCGCGCACGCACCGAAGAACCCAGGAAAGAACCCAGGAAAGAACCCAGGAAACACGACCGGCGCCGTCGGCCTGACTCAATCGGTCGGGGTGAGCGCCCTGTCGATGGCGGAGGCCAGATCGCTGGCGTTGTATGGCTTCGCCAGGAAACCCTGGAACTCGGCTCCCGCCAGCCGCCGCTCGACCGATACGTCGAGGTAGCCCGACGACACGATCACGGGAACGCGCGAGCCGCTGGCGCGCAGGCGGTGCAGCACCTCGGCGCCGTCGATGTCGGGCATCGTCATGTCGAGGATGATGACGTCGGGGCTCGTCTCCGCGACGCGCGCCAGCGCCGCGCCGCCGTTCACGGCCTCGAAAACGGTGTAGCCGCGCAGCTCGAGCGAGCGCCGCAGCTGCGAACGCACCAGCGCCTCGTCGTCGACGATCAGGATCTTGCCGGTCGCCCGTCGTGGCCGGGCCGCCGGGGCCTGCTCGTTCGGCGCCCGCTCATCGCTCGCCGGAAGCAGCACGGAGAAGCAGCTGCCTCGCCCCGGCTCGCTCTCGACCAGCACGGCGCCTCCGTGGGCCGACACGATGCCGAGGCACGCCGCCAGGCCCAGCCCGTGCCCCTTCTCCTTGGACGAGAAGAACGGCTCGAACACCCGGCCGCGCGTCGACTCGTCCATGCCGCAGCCGTTGTCCCGCACCTCGATGAGCACCCAGTCGCCGGGGCGGACCGTTGCCCCCAGGGCGCCGTCCCAGCGCGCGTCGACCTCGGTCACGCGCCGCCCCCGCACCTGGATGTCGCCGGCGCGATCGCCGAGCGACTCCGAGGCGTTCGTGAGCAGGTTCATCAGCACCTGGCTCAGGGTGGCCCGATCGCCGAGCACGGTGCTGCCGGCGTCGACGGCCAGCTCGAGCCGCGCCTTCTTCGACAGCGTGGCGCCCAGCAACGTGCGCAGCTCGGCCACCAGCTCGCCGAGGTCGACCGCCTCCCGCCGCCCCAGATCGCGCTGGCCGGCGTAGGCCAGCATCTGCCGGGTCAGCGCCGCCGCGCGCTGTGCGGCGATCACGATCGCCTCGGCGCACTCGCGCTCGTCGGAGCCGGTGACCATGTGTCGCAGCAGGTCGGCGTTGCCGAGCACGCCGGTCAGCAGGTTGTTGAAATCGTGAGCGATGCCACCGGCCAGCACGCCCAGACTGTCGAGTCGCTGGGCGCGTTCGAGCCGCTGCTCGAGGCCCCGTCGCTCCGCGGCGAGTCGGCGCACCGGTCGCATGTCGCGCAGGGCCGCCGCCCGCACCGCCTGGCCGTCGAGCGTGGTGGCGGCCACCACGCAGAGCAGCGGAACCGCGTCGCCGTTGCCGTCGAGCCCGATGGCGTCGTACTGGCCGGTGAAGCCGTCGTGGATGTTTCGCTGCACCGTGGGCTGCGACGATGGCGCCGTGAAGTCGAGGACCGGTCGGCCCACCATCTGCGCGCCCGTGACGCCGAGGATCGGCTGGGGATCGCCGTCGACGCTGACGATGACGCCATCCTGGCTGAACACGACGAAGTCGAAGGCGGTCTGCGCCAGATCGCGGAAGCGCCGCTCGCTCTCCCGCAACAGCTCGTTCGTCCGTTCGCGTTCGGTGACGTCGCGTACGGCCGCGACGCGAACGGGGCGGTCGCCGATGTGGCCCTGCTTGGACTGCATCTCGGCGCGAAAGCGCGAGCCGTCCTTGCGAACGCCGGTGATCACGTACGCCCCCTCGTAGTAGCTGGCGATGCGCTGCATGACCATGGGGAGGTCCTCGGGCGCCGCGCAGCGTTGCAAGGTCAGCGCGCTGATCACCTCGTCGCGCTCGTAGCCGAGCATCTCGCACAGCCGCTGATTGGCGTCGATCACCACGCCGTCGATGTGGACCAGGATCCCCTCGAACGACGCCGACGAGAGCATCTCGGCGCGCTCGCGCACGCGCGCGTGGTCCTCTCGGATCTCGTCCAGCAACAGCCTGGCCTGCCCGCGCGCCTCCGTCGCATCCTCGAGCTCGAGCGCCCGAGTCAGTCGCGTGTACCAGTCAGGCGGCGGCGAGGCGGGCACGAGACGGGATGTTAACCCCCTTTGACGCGGCTGGGGCGATCACGCCGCCGAGGATCGCCTGGCCGTTCACGGATGAACGAGCTTGCGCACCGCCAGCCCCAGCAGCAGCACGATCAGCAGGGCCAGCAGGAAGAGGAGGAGCAGCGTTCTCCCCGTCACGTAGTGATCGAGGCAGAGCGGCAGCTGGCAGGCGGTCACCCGCGCCGTGACCCGCGCCGTTCCCCCTTCGGGCACGCTGACCTTGAAGAAGTTGGGGCCCAGCGGGGTGACGTTCCGTCCCTCGAAGCTGTGGCGCCAGCCGTTGAGATCGCCGTCGTGCCAGACGAACATGCCGAAGCTCGGTTGCCCGTCGAGCAGCTTGGTGGCGCTGCCGCCCGTCCCCAGGACCTTCCCGCTGTCGTGCCACACGTAGGCGACATAGGTCGGCATCACCGCCTGCGCCTCGTCGAACGACAGCCTCCCCGCGCTCAGCGCCTCGGCGATCACCTGGGCGGTCTGGCGACCGATCGCCCCTCGCTTGGGCAGCTCGATGGGCGCTGCCTTTTCGCGCGCCGGGCCGTCGTTGGTCCGACCCGTGGGGGGGCGCGCCGGGATCGGCGCCCGCTCGGCCGTAGGCGCGGTCTCGGGCAGGTTCGACGCCTTGATGTAGACGTAGAGGTCGCGGTTGGGATTGCCGCCTGGCAACGCCGGCAACGCGCGCAGATCGAGGAACGCCGTCTTCTCGACGCGCGAGGCGCCCGTGAACATCATGTTCTGCCAGGCGCTGGCCGGCGAAAACAGATAGGGGCCGTTGTGGGGAGAGGCGGCCACGTCGACCAGCAGGCACTGGTCGGTCGTGCGCGAACCGGCGCTGGGGCCGCAGGGATCGCCGCTCGGCTTGAAGTCGCACGGATTGGGGACGGTCCAGTCGCAAGCGATGTCGAAGTTGCCACTGCCCGGCACCGGCGTCGCGGCGGGGCCGCTGATCTGGTTCGTGCAGATGGGCAAGAAGCCCGGCGACACCCCGACCGCCGAGCCCCAGTTCGCGATGCGGAACGTCCCCTGAATGGCGTCCCCCGATTGCGCGCTGGTGAGAAAGTTCGTCGGTTGCGCATGAAAATGGTTCACCGCGCTGAGGCTCACTTCGATCGAGCCGGACGTGTTGTTGAAGATGTGGCCCGGCTGCAGCCCGATGTCGCCGTGGCAGC
The DNA here is from genome assembly GCA_036500205.1 of Polyangia bacterium. Taxonomy (GTDB): domain Bacteria; phylum Myxococcota_A; class Polyangia; order Fen-1088; family Fen-1088; genus DASYCK01. The sequence continues at coordinate 13,955 of DASYCK010000049.1, forward strand.
TGCCACCGTCCTGGATCTCGTTCCAGGGCGTCGTCGGGTCGCTGGGATCGGGCAGGCAGATCCCGGTGATCGACGTGCAGGGGGGATTTCCTTCCGAGGCGACCGCCACGCCGTCGGGCCAACCATAGACGGCGGACGTTCCCAGGGTCATGCCGTTCTGGATCTGGTACCAGAAGCGAAATTTTCCCCCGGTCGTCAGCTTGACGCCCGTGGGGTTGTCGGACGCGACGTCGGCGGCGGGATCGATGGGGATGTGCATGCGCACCGCCCATTCGTCGCAGGTGGTGCCGCTGCAGATCTCGTCGACGCGCGTGTCGTTCTTCAACCAGTCGGGCAGGGGGGGGACGATCGCGCTGGTGGCGTTGTTCAGCGCCCAGCCGGTCCCCGAGCCGCTGATGTGGAAGAAGCGGCCGTTGTACGCGCCGCTGGCGAAGGTGCCGCCCGCCACGGGGGTCGCGGTGGTCGACGTCTTCTCGATGCGGAAGACGTTCCCGAGCGTGGTCGTCTCGTCCCAGAAGCCGACGTACAACCGATCGTTGGCGTTCGAGGGATCGGCGCGCACGTGCCAGGCCAGCACCAAGTTTCGTCCCGCGGCGGTCGTCTCGACCAGCGCCCGGAAGTTCGCCGTGTCGCCGATGTGGCTGTACTCGGTCGCCCCCTGCCAGCGCGGATCGTCGATGAAGCGATTGGTGGCGCTGCCGAGCGGCGTCGACCCCGACGTCCACCAATCGGGTGGCTGCCCGTAGGCGCCCGGGACGCCCCCGACCCGCTGAAAGCAGACATCCTGCGCCCGCGCCGAGCGGGCCAGCGCCAGGGCGGTCAGGCAGAGGAATAGCGACAAGCGCGCAGGTCGAAGCCGGGTCATCATCGTCTGCCTCCCAGTCGGTTCAGGGGACGCCCACCACGTAGAAATCCGCCGGCGCGAGGTTGTCCTTGGTGAACGTGACCGTCGCCGAGGAGATCGTGGTGGGGAAAGCCTTGGTGAACGGCGACCACGTGGCGTAGCGAACGGGCGTGGTGCCGCCGTTCTGCGCCAGGCCCGTGGCGGCGTCGGCCGTCGCGAAGATCCAGTATTTGCCCACCGCCAAGGTCACCGGGGTGGTCGCCGGAGGATCGTTGATGGCGAATTCGTTGCGCCCCGTCGCCACCGCGGCGGACGGCAACGCGGACGCCATCCAGGTCACCGGCTCGCCGCCGCTGTCGGAGGCGTAGATGGCGAGGCGCACGTGCGGTCCGGCGGCGGTCGTGACGATGCCCAGCCGGGACAGCGTGAGCGCCGTGGTGATCTGGACCGACACGCCGTACAGCAGGCCCGTTCCGAGGTTCGCCGAGCCGCCATCGCCCGCCGCGAAGCCGAACGCCTTCTCGCACTTCGCGCTGGGATAGCTGCCCACGCACTTCTCGGCGACCAGGGCGGCGCACGAGCCCGACGACACCTGCTGGCAGGTACCCGAGGCGGCGCACGTCACCAGGGTCGCCGTGTCACCACAGTGCGCGCCGCTCTCGTTGCCGGCGCAGGCCGGGACGGCCGCGCATTGACAGGCGGCGCCGGGAAGGGAGCCCTGGCAGGCCTGCGGCGCCTGGCAGCTCATCGACCCGGTCATCGTCGAGCAGCCATCGACGTCGGTGCCACACGTCTCCAGCATCCCGGCCGCGCAGACGTGACCGGCCACGAACGCACCCCCGGAGAGACATTCGGATGGCGGCGCGGGGCAGGTGCACATCGCACCTCCCACGGGCCCGCCGCACGGCTTCGTGGCCGGACAGGTCGCCGTCGGGGTGGCGACCAGGCAGCCCGAACCGTCTCGGCCGCAGGTGACGACCTGGGTGCTCGACTGACAGAACGTTCCCGTCGCGTGGGAGCAGATCGCGGGATCCGAGAGGCACGAGCAGGAGGCCGACGGGAAGGTGCCCGTGCAGGGTTTCTGCGCCGTGCAGGTGGTGGAAGGCGCGAGAAAGACACAGCCGTCGCCGTCGTGTGCGCAGGTCTCGAGATCGGTCGCGCTCGCGCAGAAGGCGCCGGTCGCGCCGCCGGGGTCGCAGCCTGTTGGCGGCGCCGCGCAGACACACTGCGCGCTGGGGGCATTCCCCTGGCAGGTCTGGCGGGCGCCGCACGCGACGGCGGCGGGCCAGTCGGGGCAACCGGCGACGAGCGCGCAGGTTTCGAGGCCGCCCCCGGCGCATCGCTTGTCCCCCAACTTGCAGGCGGTGGACGGGCACGCGCCGCCCGCGCCGCCACCCGCGCTCGTCATCCCGCCCGCTCCGGTGACGCCACCCGAACTGGAGGCTCCGCCCACGCCGGGGGACATCCCGCCGCTGCCGCCGTTGCCGGCCGGTCCGTGCCCGCCCAGCGGCGCGGTGTCGCCGCCAGCCCCGAGCCCACCGACGCCCGTGCTCGCGGCGCCGCCCGTTCCCGGCGCGACGGTGCCTCCTTGCCCGGCGGCGGCGCCCAGATCGGCGCCCCCGTCGGGAATCGCCAGCCCCGCGTCGAGCGCCGCGGCGCCGTCGAAGCAGAACAGGCCCGCAGTCGTCGTCGCGCAGAGCTGCGAAGGGGGGCAGTCGCTGTTGGCGAGGCAGGCGATCTTTCCGTTCGGAAGCTTGGGGTCGAAGCTGCAGCTGGACACCAGCGAAGCCGTGATGGCGCCTGCGTACGCGGCCACGAACCGGAGCCGGCCGCTCAAAACGTCACCCGCGCCATTCCGCCGGCGCTTCGGCCATCCCACAGGGGGAGGAGGACGACCCGGTCGCCTTCTGTGCCAGCGTGCTCTTGCTTCGTGCCCCACCAGTACATGGCGCCACCGCCCAGCAAGGCCGCGATGCCCACGCCGTAGCCGACCCACTGCAACGTCTCCGCGCGCTGGCCGTCGTCGTATTTTCCGCGCGAGAAGACGCCGTTGTTCGCATCGGTCGTCACGTCGTTCGAGAGCGACCGCGCGCGCAGACCCATGTACAGGCCCCCCAGCACGAACGCCGCGCCAGCGGCGCCGGTGGCGATGCCGGCGACGCGCCAGCGGTGGCCATCGGCGCCGCCGACCGGAGGCGACGACGAGTCGGCGACGGGAGCGGGCGGCGCGCTCGGTGGGGCAACGATCACCGGCGCGGGAGAGGTGGGCGCAGCGGCCGCGGGGCTCGGTGCTTCCAGCTGGGCGATGTGGGCCTGCACCTCGGTGCGATCGGCGTCCGCCAGGCCCGGGCTCTTGCGCAGATATTCGCGAAAGCGGGTGATCGCTTCGGGTGACCGCCCGTTCTGCTCGAAGCAGCGCCCCTGATTGTAGATGTACGTCGGATCGTTCGTCTCGGCGAACAGCTGCGCCAGCAGCTCGATGCCCCGATCGGCGTGTCCACCCAGGCAGGCGGTCTTCGCCTCCAGCTCGCGCGTGTCGGGCGCGGCCGCCGCCGCGTCCCTGGCGCCTAACCCGCCGAACAAGATCACGATTGCGATACCTCGTGCCGTCTCACGCGTCGTCATCCGTTACCATTTCTCCGCACGTTTGGAGGGGGGCGCCGTCGGGGACGTCTCGGGCGGGGCAGCGCGGGGGGGCGAGGCGGGGTTGGCGCGGGCGCGGGCGCGCTCCGGCCTGGCGGGTGCGGTGCCGTGCGTGTGCGCGCGCACCAGCGAGACGGTGCGGTCGGAGTTGGCGTCGATGGGCAAGGCGAGCCGCAGCGGCGCGAAGCCGGTCTTCGTCAACCGCAGCGCGAAGGCGCCCGGCCCGCGCGGATGAACGAGCTCGACCGGCGTGACCCCGAGCGATTCGCCCGTGTCTTCACGGATCACGGTGGCCCCCGGCGGGTCCGAGCGCAGCGACAGCTGCACGTCGGTAGGTGCCGGCGGCGTCTCGGCGCGCGGCGCCGGCGCGGGTTCGACGGCCGCCGCGGGCGTCTCGGCCTTGTGAGCGGGCACCTCGTCGGCGATCGGCGCTGGACGCGGTTGATTCACCCGCGCCAGGTCGACGGGAGGCTGGCGATGGGATGGCGAGAACACCAGCACGCCGGCGATCGCCGCGGCCGCCGCGGTCGCGCCGGCCAGCACGAGGGGCAGTCGCGAGCGTCGTGCGCGCTCCGTGGAGACCGTGGTCGGCGCGCGGGACGGAGGCTCGTCGGGCGCACGTTCGATCGCTCCCGTCGCCGAGCGCATAGTCGTCGACGTCGGGACGCGCGAGGTGTCGCCGAGGGCATCCGACGATACGGGGCGGGGCGCGCGTTCACTCACGGCACCGAGCGGAACGGTCCGCAGCGCCGCCTCCAGCTCGTTCATCGAGGCGAACCGATCCTGCGCCGACTTCGCCAGCGCCTTGAGGATGATCGCCTCCATGCCGCCGGGGATGCTCGCGTTTCGCGCGCGCGGCGGCTCCGGCTCACGGGTCAGATGCATGAGGACGATCTCGCCCCAGCCCTGGCTCACGAAGGGGGGAGCGCCGCACAGCATCTCGTACAGGATGATTCCCAGCGCGTAGACGTCGGTGCGCTGGTCGATCTCGTCGGTGAAGCCGCGACACTGCTCGGGCGACATGTACGGGGGCGTCCCCATCAACGCACCGGCCTGCGTCTTCGCCGACGAGCCGGACAGGTCGCCGCGCAGCTTGGCGATCCCGAAGTCCAGCACCTTCACCCGCTCGTGACGCGGCTGCGATTCGTCGCGAACGAGAAAGATGTTGTCGGGCTTCAGATCGCGATGGACGATCCCCTTGTCGTGGGCGGCGGCGAGCGCGGAGGCCACCTGCCGGCCGATGTCGACGGCATCGGCCAGGGACAGATCCTTCAGGCGCGCCAGACGCTGCGCCAGGCTCTCGCCGTCGAGGTACTCCATCATCAGATAGGGCACGCCGGAGGGGAGGCGCCCCACGTCGATGATGTCGATGATGTTGGAGTGGCGGATGGCGTTGGCGGCCCGCGCCTCGTTCATGAACCGCTCGACGATGGCGGCGTCCTCGGCGAACTCGCGTCGCAGCACCTTCACGGCGGCCTTGCGCCCCATGTACGGATGCTCGGCCAGGTAGACGGCGCCCATGCCCCCTTCGCCCAGCAGAGACATGAGTCGATAGTTGTTGACCGTCTGTCCGATCATGAACACTCGTCCGATCGATTCCATTGTAGACCAGGCAGGGGCCAATCAATACGCGGTCGAAACCGTCCAGGAAACACGCGTGATCGCCGTCCGTTCTCGGGGCGGCGCATGCGTGGTAGGTCTCAGCGGCCCATGGAAAGCGAGAACCAGCAAGACGACATTCGCGCGCTCATTCACGCGATTCACGAAGACCGCGTCGCCGCCAGGCAGAAGGAAAAGCGCGAGGGGTGAACCCGCTGCGTGTCGCTGATGATCGTGGTGCTGGCGGTGGCGACCGCGATTGGTTCACTGAAGGCCGGCGGGTTCGGCGGCAAGGTGATGCTGTACCAGTCGCAGGCGTCCGACAGCTGGGCCTTCTATCAGGCGAAGAGCATCAAGCAGCGCATCGCCGAGCTGGTGGCGCACAGCAGCGGAAGATCTTGTGGGGTGCGTCGGGGCTGCTGGGATAGCCACCCTCGCCATCGACCCGGTCGCCCCCCGTTTCCGTGTCGGCGGCGAACCGCCACCGGCGAAAGCCGGGAAGGATTCGTGACGAGCGTGACCTCCCGCCCTCTCAGGTGAGGCAGCCCTCGATCGATTCGTACTCGGCGCGCAGATCCAGGGACAGCTGATTCATGACCACGCGGGGAATCCCGAACTCGGCGGCGCAGCGGTCGATGGTCGTTTCGCTGAGCTTGCGATCGGTGGTCGGGTCGGGCTCCTCCACCATCTTGGAGGCCAGGAAGTCACCCAGCACAAACAGGTTCCACCACACGGCGTCGCACACGGGCGGCACCTCGCGATGATGTTGCGCCACCGTCGCCGGGAGGGCCTTGCCCAGGTTCCACCGCTCGACCATGGCCTTCCCCACCTCCTCGTGGGTTCGCTTCACCATCTCGAGCGCGGTGGCCGTGTCGCTTACATCCTCGCTGGTCAGGTTGTCACTGGCGCGCTCGCTGATGACCCAGAACAGCAGCGTGGCGCCCACGTCCGCCATCAGGCCGATGAGGTAGGCGGTGTCGCCGTCCACCCCCGTGGAGGGATCGAGGAGATCGCAGAGTGCGCGCATGGACACCCCCCGCGCCACCGAGCGGCGCCACACCACGGTGAGCAGCTCGCGATAGGGGCCGGTGCGAACGTTGCACAGCCCCTGCAAGAAGATCGTCCGCACCAGATTTCCAACGTGCTTCAACCCCAGCCGCGTCACCGCGGTCTTGGTGTTCGTGGCGCGCGGCATGTGGGAGAACTGCGCCGAGTTCGCCATGCGCAACATGTCGGCCGCCATGCGCGAATCGCGCTCCACGGTCTCGGCGATGTGATCGATCGACGACTTGGGATCTTCGATCTGCGTGCGCAGCTGATCGAGCAGCGATGGGATCGTGGGCAGCACGATCTCCCCTTGACGCAGCTTGGCCTGCAGGGCCGTGAACCGGGAGGCGCGCTTCTCGTTGGGTGTGGCGGTCGGCGCCGCCGGGTCGGCCGGCGCCGCGGTCGGCAGGCGATCTTGACGTTTCAGCTCGATCGCTCGGGTCACCGCCGACATCAGCTCGGTCAGGTTCCAGGGCTTGCGCAGAAAATCGACAGCCCCCCAGCGCAGGATCTTGATGACGTCCTCGATGTTCCCCTGGCCGCTCATCACGATCACGCGCGGCAGCGACCGGTAGCCGGCCGCCTGCAGCCGCTGCATGAAGGTGTGCCCATCCATGCCCGGCATGCGGAGATCGAGGATGATGATGTCGGGATCGTGCGCCGCCACGGTGGCCAGGCCACCCTCGCCGTGATTGGCCTCGAGGATCTCGTAGCCGAGGCGTCGCAACGTCCGCCCCAGCGCCACCCGTACCGGCTCCTCGTCGTCGACGACCAGCACGCGTCCCTGGGACGCCTTCGCGATCATGGGTGCTTGGCTCAATTCACGCCCCCTCTTCCGGGTAGTGTTGCTCGAGGCAGCTGTTGCACAGCGTGTGCGTGAAGCTCGCCTCGGTGTGACCGGTCACGTACGTCTCCAGCGTCTGCCACTCATCGGGAGTGGCGCGAATCCGGCTGCAATGCATGCAGATGGGCAACATGCCTTGCAGCTGGCGCACCTGCTCCTTGGCCTGCTCCAGCTCGCGAATCTTGGAGCGAAGCGAGTCCTCCAGGGCGCGCCGATCGGTGATGTCGCGCATGACGGTGACGACCATGGTCTGCTGGTTCACGGACTCGGCCCGCGCCGTCTTCACCGACATGGCGATCTGGCCGAAGCGCGTCGTCACCTCCGAATCGATCGACAGCGGTTCACCCCGCTCCAGCGTCTCCAGCTCCTGGCGAACGATCGGCTCGGTGTTGTAGCCGGTGGCGCCGTCGAACTGTCGCCCCGCCTCGTTCGTCAACACCAGGTCGCGCTCGGCGTTGCGGACGAAGATCGGATCGGGAATCGTCTCGATGATCTGCTTCATGAGCTGGCGCTCGCGCAGCAGGCGCTGCATGGCCACCCGGCGCACCACCCCCATGCGGTGGACCCCGAAGCAGATCGCGATGAGGAGCGTCGCCAGGCCCGACAGCACCTCCAGCTCGATCTTGCCCCCCGGCCGGAGCACCATGAGGGCGCACAGCAGCGCCAGCGAACCGATCGAGTAGCCGATCGCCAGGCTCAGCTTCGTGATGACCGTCCCCACCGAGGCGAAGACGATGTAGAGGCCGGCCACGTAAGCGAAGGCGAAGTCGTTTCGCCACACCAGCGACAGGTAGTGCCCGGTCAGGGCCGCCAGCACCACCGTCTCGAAGTGAGGAATGGCGCGCCGGAACCAGCCCAGGCGCGAGAAGAGGACGGCCAGGAGCGCCACCGCGCCAACGCCCAGCCGCTCGCCGAGCGAGTCGCGCGGCGCGGTCATGAGCGCCTTGAAGACCCAGTGCCAGGCTGGATAACAGACCGCCACGGCGGCGCAGATCAGCTCTGAAGCTCGCCGCGCCCTCCCGTCCCCCTTGGCGTCTCCCCCCCAGCCATCGGAAAACAGCCGGACGGGAATACCTTCGCTGGTCAACAGATCGTGCAAACGGGTCCTCCGCCCCGCTATCTCGACACCTTGGGTCCGCCGGTTGAGCGAATGGGCTCAATGAATCCAGAAAACGGACGATGGGAGAGGCGTGCAACTGGGAGTGGGAAACAAGCAGGCGGAGTCGGATCCCGCGGGGAGCCCGAAGCCAGCCGACAAGGGGACCGTGCTGCTGGTCGATGACGAGGCGAACATCACCGCCGTCTACGCCCGCCAGTTGCGGAAAAGTGGCCTGATCGTCGAGGTGGTGACCGATGCGGTCGCCGCCGCCGAGCTGTGCCGCCAGCGGGACTTCGACGTGCTGGTCAGCGACGTGACCATGCCCAAGATGAGTGGCCTCGAGCTGCTGCGCTCGGTCCGCGAGCACGATCTCGATCTGCCGGTGGTCCTGATGACCGGGGGGCCCGACGTGGCCGACGCCATCAAGGCCATGGAATACGGGGCCTTTCGCTACCTGGCCAAGCCGGTGCCGCTGGCCGAGTTGACCGACGTGGTGACGCGCGCGGCGCGGCTGCACCAGATGGCGATCGTCCGCCGCGAGGCCCTCGAGCTGGCGCGCGACGGGGGGCGTCAAATCAGCGATCGGGCGGGCCTGGAGAGCCGCTTCGCCAGCGCGCTCGACACGCTGTGGATGGCGTATCAGCCGATCGTGTCATGGTCGAGTCGTTGCGTGTTCGCGCACGAGGCCCTCGTTCGCACCGAGGAGCCGACCTTGCGGCGTCCCGACGATCTCCTGGACGCCGCCGAGCGGCTGGGACGCTTGCACCTGCTGGGACGAACCATCCGCGCCAAGGCGGCGCGGACGATGGCGGAGACCTCGATGGAAGGGCTGCTGTTCGTCAACCTCCACACCGAGGATCTGGCCGACGAGGATCTGTTTTCGCCGAAGGCGCCGCTGTCGGCGTTCGCCTCGCGCGTGGTCCTCGAGATCACCGAGCGAGCGGCCCTCGACCGCATCGACGAGCCGATGCAACGGATGAAGAGGCTGCGCGCCATGGGCTACCGGATCGCCGTCGACGATCTGGGCGCCGGCTACGCCGGGTTGACCAGCTTCGCCCAGCTCGAACCGGAGGTCGTCAAGGTCGACATGTCGCTGGTGCGCGGGATCGATCAGTCGTTGACGAAGCAGAAGCTGATGCGGTCTATCATCGACCTGTGCCACGACTTGAAGATTCAGATCGTCGCCGAGGGGATCGAGACGCTGGAGGAGCGCAACACGCTCATCCGTCTGGGCGGCGATCTGTGCCAGGGGTACCTGTTCGCGAAGCCGGAGCGCCCGTTCCCCCGGGTCACGTTCGAGCCCAGCCGCGACTGAGTCGCTTCGCGAGAGTTCTTCCGGCGCTGTTCACCGCGTTGCTCGGCGGCTGCATCATCCCCGGCGCCAACGATCCCGCCTCGGCGGGCGCCGATGGGGCGGAGACCGTGAAGCTCGAGCGGTTGCGCGTCGCTCCCTCGGGTCTGCCCCTCCTCGCCACCACGGGAGCCGTACCGAAGCCACACGGCGTGGCGGGGAATCTGACCGTGCTCGACTGGGCAGGCTTCAAGGGCGCCGTCACGTACACGTTCGACGACGCGAACGGCTCGCAGCTCGCGCACTACGACGCGCTGAACGCGCTGGGCGTGCCCCTGACTTTTTTTCCGATCACGAGCAAGCCGGAAGCCGCCGACCCGGTGTGGGCGCGCGCGGTGAAGGACGGTCACGAGCTGGGGAATCATTCGCGCAGTCACGCCCAGGCGGGGACGGGCGCCGATCTGGACGCGGCGTCGGACTTCCTGAAGCAGAAGTTCGGCGTGACCGCCTGGACGATGGCGGCCCCGTTTGGAAACGGCAGCTACGAGGAGCTGGCGAAGACCCGCTTCCTGCTCGACCGTGGCGTCAGCAACGGGCTGGTGGGGCCGAACGACGACACCGATCCGTTCTGGCTGCCTTGCTACGTCCCGCCCGCCGGCGCGGGCACGGCGGCGTTCGACGAACAGATCGATTCGGCGCGGCGGGCCGGGAAGTGGCGGATCGTATTGGTCCACGGCTTCACGGGAGGCAGCGACGGCGCCTACCACCCGGTCGCGCTGGGGGCGTTCACCGCCAGCGTCCGGCATGCGCGGGCGCTCGGCGATCTGTGGATCGACAGCCTGGTGAACGTCGGAGCGTACTGGCGCGGGCAGAAGCTGCTCTCGGCGGTCGTTCCGACGAAGGTGCCCACGAAGGCCGGCGACGTCCAGACCTGGAGTTGGACGCTGCCGCCGCACTTTCCGCCCGGAAGGTTTCTGCGGGTGACGGTCGACGGTGGGACGCTGACGCAGAACGGCCAGCCGGTCGCCTGGAGCGAGCAGGGCTTCTACGAGATCGCGCTCGACGCAGGCGCGCTGACCTCGTCACCCTGACGTCCGTGTCAGGGGTTGAAGTAGGGATCGTTCGCCATCGGAACGAAGGCGTTCTTGGACGCGGTCGACGAATCGACGCGCCAGTCGGTCTCCTTGTTCATGTGAAACCAGACCAGCGCCTTGATGCCCGGAAACGAGCCCTTCAACGCCGGCAGCACCGCGTCGATCCAGGCTGCCTTGTCGCCGCCCTGCTCGGCGGAGGCCGTCTCGGGAATCATGATCGGCTTGTTCAGCGCGGCGAGCCCGGCGTAGATGGTGGAGGCGATGGCCGAGAACGAACGCCAGCTGTTGCCGTTGACGGTCCCCCAGTTGTAGCCGTCGAAGCCGACCCAGTCGGCGTAGGCGTCGCCCGGGTAATAGAGATTCCACTGGTTCCAGGCCTCGCCCGGCACGCTGTCGACGTTGGGGCAGAACACCCAGAGCACGTTGGTGGCGCCGGCCGCGGTGAACAGGTCATGGATGTGGTGATAGGTGGCGATGTACTTCGCCACGCCGGCCGCGTTCCCGCCGTTGTGGGAACCGTCCCACGGGTACCAGTTGCCGTTCATCTCGTGCCCCCAGCGCAGGAAGAATGGCTTGCCGAGGGCCTTGGCGGCCTGGGCGCGGGCGCGAATCATCGTGTCGTGATTACCGTTGATGATGTCGTCGAGCGGGATGCCGACGTTGTTCGTCCAGGTCTCCCAGGTGGCGAGCGGGATGTAGCCAGCGGCGAGGTTGCTGCCGACCCAGCCGGTGTAGTCGTCCGTCCAGCCGAAGAAATTGTGGACCACGCCCAGCTTGCGGCCGAGCGTCGTCTCGAGGTCGGCCATCGTTCCGGTCCCCACGAAGGCGCCCAGCAACGCGCCCTGCTTGGGGACGAGCAAGGTCGAGCCGCCCGTCGCGGCGCCGCCGCCCATGCCGCCGCTGGCCGTCCGACCCCCTGGACCGGCGCCGCTCACGCCGCTGCCGGCCTGCCCCCCGGAGCCGGCGCCACCACCGCCGCCCGACGCCACACCACCCGTGCCCGTCGAGCCGCCGCTTCCGCCCGAGCCGATGGTGCCACCACTTCCCGACGCGCCGCCGGTCACGGGGCTCCCCCCGCTCGCGCCTCCCGAAGCTGTCGGTCGGCCGCCGCTGCCGGAGGCCGCGCCGCCGCTGCCATTCGTTCCACCCGAGCTGGGGCCGGCGCCGCCGCTGCCGGAGGGCGCGCCGCCGCTGCCGCCGGGCGTGCCGCCGCTGCCGCCGGGCGTGCCGCCGCTCGACACCGGTCCGCCCGCGCCGCCGGTCTGGCCACCGGCGAGGCCACCCGTTCCCGCCGTTCCCGGCGAAGAGCCGCCTTGGCAGCCCATCACGAGCACGGCCATGGCTCCGGCGAGAAACAGATGAACACGATCGCGCATGGGACCTCCGCTGGGAGGGGAGCTTCCCCCGGCGCCCCGCCCCTGTCCTCGCATCTTGTGACCCGCCCGCCTTTACTCGACGCCCGCTTGTGTCAGCTGGAGGGCGGGGCGTGCTCCCGGCTGTCCATGGGGGCGCGCTGGCGCGTGAGTCGCTCGCGCGCGGGCGCCCTGTGCGGCTCGCGCAGGTCCCCCGCCACCAGAAGCTGTTGCCGGTGCCGCCCGGCGTCGAGGTAGTCGCGCGGCCCCGAGCCTGACACACGCGCGAAGCTCCGATGAAATTGCGAGTAACTGCCGAACCCTGCCGCCAGCGCCGCCTCGAGCAGGTTGGCGCGCTCCTGCTGGGCCAGGGCCAGGAAGTGCGTGACGCGGGTGCGGGCCCGGTGCTCGACGAAGGTCACGCCCAGCTCGCGGCTGAAGCTGCGCGACAGGAACCCCTCGCTCACCCCCAGCGCCGCCGCCAGGGCCGGCCGATCCATCGTCGGGGAAGCCAGCAGCAGACAGGAAGCCATCAGCGCGGGAGAGCCGGGACGCCGCTCGTCGATGTTGGGCAGCGTCGACCGCAGCGCCAGGGCCCCGAAGGCGCGCAGCCCCGTCCGGGCGGTTCGCGGGGCTTCCGCGCTCCAGACGTCGCGCGCCAGCGCATCGAGGTCGGCGGCCTCTTGCGCGCTCAGCTCGACGGTGGCCCGACCGGCCAGCCGTTCACCGAGCGCGGCGAGGCAGCCGAACGCGCCCGGTTGCGGGGCATCGTTTCCCAGGGCGCGCCAGCAGGTCGCCACGAGCGCCGCGTCGAGCTCGACCACCCACATGTCGAAGTCGCTCGAAAAGTCGCTCATGACATGGGGGATCCCCGGCAACACCCAGGCGAGCTGACCTGCCCGCACCGTCTCCGACCGCAGGCCGAGGTGCAGGGTCGCGGTGCCCTCGCGAATCAGCAGCAGCTCGATCTGCCCATGAAAATGGGGTGGTCGGATGTAGTGACGATCGAAGGGCCACACGGCGCCGTCCACCAGCGCGTCGTAGATCAGCTCCTGAAGGATCGCCCGCACCCTCTCCAAGAGTCGCGGGCGGGCCCGCGTGGCTCACCACCGGCGCCCTACAGCGTTATGGCGTTCACCAGCGACGGCGTTCCGCGCACCCCCGCGGGGGCGATGTCCAGCACGACGATGCGCGTCCCGGCGGGCAGATCGCGGCGCACCGCCTCCAGCGTCGCCGACATCGGATCGACGCCCGCGGCCACCTGCAGCTCGATGGCGGTGACCCCCCAGGCCAGGTGCAGCCGGCGCGTCGTCTCCGGGGACCGGCAGTAGGCCAGGATGGGGCGACGGGGCCGGAACGCCGCCAGCCGCAGCGCGCTGACCCCCGTCAGCGACGGCGCCACGATCGCGCCCGCGTCGAGATCCTGCGCCAGCTTCACGGCGGCATAGGCGAGCGCGTTCCCTTCGTCGACCCGCGAGGGTCCGGCGTGCTCGGGCAGCAGCGGCTCGGTCTCGGCGATGAGCCGCACCATCATCTGAACGGCGGCGGCGGGGTCGCGCCCCACGGCGGTCTCCTCGGAAAGCATGACCGCGTCGGTGCCGTCGAGCACGGCGTTGGCCACGTCGGTCACCTCGGCCCGCGTGGGCAGCGGCGAGGACACCATCGACATCAACATCTGCGTCGCCGTGATCACCGGCTTCCCGGCGCGGTTGGCGCTGCGGATCAGGTGCTTCTGGGCCGCCGGCACCCGCTCGATGGGGATCTCGACGCCCAGATCGCCGCGGGCCACCATGATCCCATCGGCGGCCGCCAGGATGGCGTCGAGGCGCTCCAAAGCCGCCTGCTTCTCGATCTTGGCGATGAGCGGCAACCCCGTGAGCCGCCGCGCGTCGGCCAGGTCCTGCTCGTGCCGCACGTAGGAGATGGCGACGAAGTCCGGCGCCAGGAGCCCCACCTCGGCCAGATCGGCGCGATCCTTCTCGGTCAGCGACGGCAGCGACGAGGTGTCCATGGGGAGGTTGATCCCCTTTCGCGAGCGCAGCGTCCCGCCCACGCGCACCCGACAGGTCAGGCGATCGGAGCCCACGGCGGTCGCCTCGAGCGCGATGGTGCCGTCGGCGATGAACACCGGGTCGCCCGCGTGCACCCGCGCGAACAGGGAAGGGTCGCCGAGCGCGATGCCCCCGGCGCCGATGGTCACCATATCGCCTGCCTGGACGACGACCTCGTTCGGCAGCTCGCCCAGGCGCAGCTTCGGTCCGCAGAGATCGACCAGGATTGCGATGTCGGGACGGTGGGCCCGGGCTCGCTTCACCCGCTCGGCCTGCGAGGGGGGCGAGGCGTGCGACAGGTTCACGCGGAGGATGTCGGCGCCCGCGTCGAGCAGCCGTTCGAGCTCGCCCGGACGATCCAGCGCCGGCCCGATGGTGGCGATGATTTTCGTGCGCCGGTTGCGCCGCGCGGGCCCGTCGCCCCCCCCTCCGCTCACGAACCGCCCGATATGGCGACGGCGCCCCCGGCCATTCCACGCGCCGTCTGGCGCCGCGCCTCGACGGCCAGGTCGTACAGCACCCGTTCGTTGGCCTTGTGCGCCGAGCTGAACCGCACCGCCAGCGCGCACACCGACGCCGCCAGCGCGCAGCCGCCCAGGATGGCGAAGCAGTGCTGCACGTCCCCGATCGCCTTCAACAGAAAGCCCGCCGCCACGGCGCCCACGTTGCCACCGGCACCCACGATCCCCGCCACGCCCCCCAGCGCCTTGCGATCGATGAACGGCACCAGCGCATAGGTGGCGCCGCAGGCCATGTGCGTGAACAGCCCGAACGTGATCATCGCGAAGACGGCCATGGTGGCCGTCTGGGTGGTCGAGAACCACAGCAGTCCCAGTCCCTCCGCCACCATCAAGACGAACAGCAGGCGGCTGCGAATGCCCAGCCCGTGCTTGCTGGCCAGGCGATCCGAGATCAGCCCGCCCACGCCGCGCGCGAACAGCGCCAGCAGGCCGAAGCTCCCCGCGGCCAGCCCGGCCGATTGCAGGTTCAGCTTGAAATGGTCGACGAAGAAGCTGGCGGCGACGTTGTGGACGAACAGCTCGATGCCGAAGCAGGCGGCGTACGTCGTGAACAGCATCCACGAGCGATAGTTCCCCATGGCGGTCTTGAAGACGGCCCAGCCGCCCTTCTTTCCGCTCTCGATCTCCACGCCCGCCGCGCGCAGTTCCTTGTAGTTTCCCTTGGGGCAATCCTGGGTGAAGCGCCAGTAGCCGAGCGCCACCAGCAGCATCAGCGTGCCCGGAACCACCATCGACAGGCGCCAGCCGAGCGACTTGCTCGCCCCCAGCCCCAGCACGGCCGCCAGCACCCAGGGCATCACCGACTGCGTGACGCCGCCCCCCGAGTTGCCCCAGCCGGCGCTGGCGGCGTTCGCCGTGCCCACCACGTTGGGCGCGAACATCACCGACGTGTGGTACTGGGTGACCACGAAGCTCGCCCCGATCGTGCCGATGAGCAGGCGAAAGAACAGGAACATCGGGTAGCTGGTGGCGAGGCCGATGCCGAACACCGGAATCGCCCCGGCGACGAGCAGCATCGTGTACGTCCGCCGGGGCCCCAGCTTGTCGCACAGCGGACCGATGAGGAGCCGCGCCAGCACCGTCACGCCCACGGCGGCGATGTTGATGTTGGCGAGCTGATCCTTGGTGAGATGAAAGTCCCCCTTGATGATCGGCATCAGCGGGGCCACCGCGAACCAGGCGAAGAAGCAGACGAAGAAGGCGAGCCAGCTCATGTGGAAGGCGCGCATCGCCGGCGTGGAGAACGAGAACAGGCGAATGCTGGTGGCTTTGGTGGCGTTTGGATTGATCATGGTCACCTGAAGAAATCGAGGGAACGACCTGTGCTCTGGTCGACCCCTTCGGTCTTAAGGCGACTCGTGTTAACGAAGAACCAATCTTTTGTTTCCAATCGCACGAGAGGCGCGGGCAGGGCGGTTCGGTGCCCGCCCCGGGGGCAATTCTCAGGGCGATTCGCTGGTTCTTCAGTCGAGACTCCGCGGGGCGCGGCGGTCTGAGGCGGGCTCAGGGGACGATCTTCAGCGCGCGGGCCCGGGGACGAGGGATGCCGTGCGTCGCCAGGCGTGTGATCAGGGTGCGGCGCGAGATTCCCAGCATCCGGGCGGCGCGGGTCTGGTTACCGGCGCAGGCTTTCAGGGCGGCGATGATGTGATCGCGGGTCGAGCCCGTCTCGGCCACCCCGGCGGCCGAGGGCAGGGGGAGCATCAAGTCGCGTGGTTGGATCTGGCCGTCGTCGCACAGCAGGGCGGCCCGCTCGACCACGTTGCGAAGCTCGCGGAAGTTCCCCGGCCAGCGGTGCGCGTGCAGGATGCGCGCGGCGGCCTCGGTGATGACCGGCGCGCGGCATCCCTCACGCCCCGTGTGCTCGTCGAGAAATTGCTGCGCGGCGGGAAGGATGTCGGGCAGCCGCTGACGCAGGGGGAGCAGGTTCAACCGGATCCCTTCCAGGCGGAACAGCAGGTCGGCGCGGAATCGTCCCGCCGCCACGTCGGTGTCGAAGTCCCGATTGGTCGCCGAGATGAACCTCACGTCGATGTAGCGCGTGGCCACCGCGCCCACCCGCTGCACGAAGCGGGTCTCGATGACCCGCAACAGCTTCGCCTGCGCGGCGGCCGACAGCTCGCCGAGCTCGTCGAGGAAAAGCGTTCCCCCTTCGGCGGCCTCGATCAGCCCCGGCCTCGCCTGCTCGGCGCCCGTGAACGCGCCCCGCTGATGGCCGAACAGCTCGCTCTCCAGCAGATTGTCGCAGAAGGCCGCGCAGTTGACCGATACCAGCGGCTTGTGGGCCCGCGGGGAGAGATCGTGGAGCCGCCGAGCGAGGATCTCCTTGCCCACGCCGGTCTCGCCGGTGATGAGCACGCTGAGGCGCGACCGCGCCACCCGCTCGACGACGGCGTCGAAGCCCCTCGCCGCCTGGGCCGTCGCGTCGTCGGACCGGGTCGCTTCCTGGCTTGTCGAGCTGCCCGCCGCGGTCCGATGTCCCGGCTCCGCCAAGGCCTGCGGGCGCAAGGCCTGCTGGCGATCGGCGCCGTGGGTTGTATTCGACTCGGCCAACCTGGGACGAGGAGACTTCTGCGAACCAGTGAGCCACCCCCTCCCACTGTTCTCCGCCACACGCGCTGGTTCCATGGGTCTCCTCGCCGTCCCTGTTGGTCGAGCCGTTAGGACGTACGCCAGCGGTTTCCGGAATCTGACACCGACTTCGTGAGATAGTTCGATCGACCTGTCGGGTGCGCGCGACGGCACGAACTGGCGCTGACTCGACACCGTCGGTGAGACGCGCTCCGTGGACGGTCAAATCCAATTCTGTTACATCTCGGGCGCGGCCACTCCGGGAGCGTCCACCCTGAAGAGTGAGAGGCGGCGCACGAAAAACGTGAACCGAGTAGCAGGTTTTCCTGTCAGTGATCGCCGCCGGCTGGCGTATCTGGTCGGTGTGGTCATCGTGACGGCAACGGCCTGCAGGCGCGAATCGCGGCCGGCCAGCACGGTCGCGATGCAGCCGAGAAGGCCGGTCGTCGTCGAGTGGGCGGGATGCGCGGGAATCCGCAAGGGTCCCGTTTGCGAGCTGGGAACGGGGCGGGCGCTCACCCTCTGGATCGCCGACGACGACTGGACCGCCAGCAAGTGGTCGCTCGCCACCGATCGCGGCGTGGTCATTCCCAGAATCGAAGACGGGGTCGAAGGGGGACGGCGCTTGACCGTCGCTGTCCCCGCCGGCGCGCGCAGGGTCGAGCTCGACGAGGACGGCGGTCCGGCACGCTGGTCGTTGACCATCGCCGAAGCGCCGTCGCGGCCCGCCGTCGAGCATCTGCTGGCCGAGGGGCACGGCGGAAAATACGCCGAGGCGCTGGCGGGCCTCGAGGCGCTTCGGGCGGGGACCCCCCCGGACGAGCGCGGTCCCGTGGACGCGGCCATCGGTCGCATGGCGCTGGCCTTGGGGAACGTCCCCCGCGCCGAGCCGGCGTTTCGCGCCTCGATCGCGGCGGCGACGGCGGACGGTCGCATCGCCGACGTGGTGCGAGATAGCGACGCGCTCTTCTGGGCGTTCGTCACGTTGCAACAGCGCTACTCGGAGGCGAGGACGCTGCTCGAGGAGATGACGCCCTTCGCTGCTCGGTATCCGGCGGGGCGGGTCTGGCTCGAACACGACGGCGGTTTGCTGGCGGGCGACACCGCCGATGTTCGCACCGCGCTCGACAAGTTCCGCGAGGCCGCGCGGTGGGCGCGGCGCCTGGGTCGTGCCACCATGGAGGAGAACGCCGCCGACGAAGTGGCGCGGGTGCTCACCCGCGTGGGCCGGTCCGAGGACGCGGTGGCGATTCAGAAGCGGCTCGCGGCGCCTGTCGATCCCTGCGCCCGCGCGACGCGGACCCTGAACCTCGCCGAGGCGCTGATGGAGCAGGCGGTGCAGCTTCCCTCTCCCGCGCATCGCGCCGAAGCGGCCGCCGCGCTCGGCGCGGCGCGAACCGTCAGCGAGGCCTGCCCCGATCTCGTTCACCGGACGCTGGCGATCGTCGACGCCGCCGACTACGCGCTCGAGGCTCACGACGACGATGAGGCACGGCGTCTCGTCGAGGAGCTCGAGGCCCAGGCGCCGGAGAAAGACCTCGTGCGCGCTTGCCGACGCGCAGACGTGCTCGGTCGCTGGAAGTTGCATCAGCGCGACGCCAGGGGGGCGCTGGCCGTGTTCGAGCAGAACATTCCCGCGGCGCGGGCCCTCGATCTTCTCGACGAGACGTTTCGCGGCGAGGTGGGCGCGGGGCGCGCCTTGCTGGCGCTCGGTCGTCGCGGCGCCGCGGTGCCCCGCTTGAAGCGGGCGCAGCAGCTGCTGGAGCAGATGCTGCGGGGAATCCCCCTGGCCGAGGGGCGTGGCAGCTTCCTCGGGGGACACCTGGACGGCATTCGCTACCTGGTGGGTGCCCTCGTCGAAGGGGGGGCCGCGTCCGAGGCGTTGCGCGTCGCCCGCTGGACCCGCTCCGTCGAGCTGACGCAGGCGGCCCGCTTGAATCGGCTGGCCGATCTGTCGCCCGAGGCGCGCCGGCGCTGGGATGGGGCCCTCGAACGCTACCAGCGCATCCGGCGCGACATCGAACGCCAGGCCGAGGATGACTGGAAGGTGCCGCGCGCCGCGCTGGCCGGACTCCGCGCCGAGCGACAGTCGCGGGCCGAGCAGGCGCGCGCCATCCTCGACGACGCCTATCGCCTGCTCGTCGGCGTGAACCGGACCGATGAACGCGCGCTGTCTTCCCCCACGGACGACGAGGCTTACCTGGCTTTCTTTCCCGGGCCGGAAGGCTGGTTCGCCTTCGTGGCCCGGGCAGGCAGCGTGACGGCCCACCCGTTCGCCGAGGGGCTGCTCGCTTCGGAGCAGACCGCCCGAGCCGTCCTGTCGCTCGTCGGGCCGCGGCTCGGGGACGCGCGACGGGTACGGCTGTTGCCGTTCGGCGCGGCTGATCGTCTCGACTGGCAAGCGGTGGTCTGGAAGGATCGGCCGCTGCGCGCGTCGATGGAGGTCGAGTACGGGCTCGACGTGGGGATGGAAGCGAAGCCCATCGCGGCCGCCGAATCGTCCCGGACCGCGCTCGTCATCTCGAACCCGACCGGGGATCTGATGGGAGCGCGCCCCGAAGGTGACGCCGTCGCGAAAGCGCTGCGCGGCTGGAACGTGACCCGTCTCGACGGCCCGGCAGCCACGCGGGAAGCGACGCTGCTGGCTCTGCCAAAGACGCGACTTCTTCACTATGCCGGTCACGCCCGCCGCTCGGGCGCCGAGGGGCTGACGACCGCCCTGATCCTGAACGGTGATGGGCGGGTCGAGCTGGGAGATCTGCTGGCGTCGCCGTCGGTTCCGGAGCTGGTGGTCCTGTCGGCTTGCGAGTCGGCCAGCACGGAGGCGGGCCAGCCTTCTCTCATGGGGCTGGCGCAGGCGTTCATCGCCGCCGGTTCGCGCGCGGCGATCGCGCCCACCCGCGAGGTCCGGGACGACAGCGCACGCGCCTTCGTGTCCGCGTTCTATGCCGCGCTCACGCCGCCCACCGTCGAGGGAAAGGCCTCCACCGCGCAGATACGGGCCGCCTTCCGAACCGCCACGACCACGCTTTCGTCACGTGGCTCCGCCGCGGGGGACCGGTCGGCCGGCGGAAGCTGGGACAGTTTTCGGCTGCTCGTTCCGTGACACTGAACATAAAAAACAGGGGGAACCAATGCATCGACGGACACGTTCCACTTTCTCGCTTGGTGTGGTCACCGCCGTTCTGATCGCCAGTGGCTGCAGGCGCTACGGCCTGGAGAGCGAGGCGCTCGCGGCGACGGCGCCGCCCGCGGCCCGGCCGGAGGCGGTGAAGCCGACGATTCACGATCGCTTCGCGACGCCGTACGCGGTCGTGCCGGCGAGGTCGGAGCAGGATCCTTGTCTGCTCCAGACCGCGCAGGTGGCGGGGACCAAGCAGGCCTGGGAGCCCGTGTCGACCTTGCGGTCCCGGCTCGAGCGCTCGCTCGACAAGAACAAGAAGGCCGTCTCCTTGCGGGCGGCGCGCCCGGGGACCAGTGGATTTTGTGTTTACAAATGGGCCGACAAGCACCATCTCCCGACGCCCGCTGATTTCAAGGCGATCGGCGCGATCCCCGACAGCGCGTTGCTGGGGGGCAGCAGCCCCTCGGCCAGCGGCCCGGACATGCCCGAATCGGTCTATCGCCCGCTGCTGAAGATGTTCGACAAGATGGCGGGCGGCGTCGATCGCAGCCGCGTGGAAGCTGCCCGCGCCAAGCTCGCCAAGGTCACGAAGACGGCGCAGTCGGTGAAGGTGGCGGTCATCGACGCGACCCCGAGGAGCAAGGGGCTGATGGCGCCCGATCGCTCGTATCACGGCTTCGCCGTCAGTCGCATCATCGGCAAGCTCGCCTGTGCCGACGAGAACAGCCCCGCTTGTGCCGAGAAGGTCGTGCCCCAGCTGGCGCTTCCCATCATCGGCGAGGCGGAAGGGGACTTCACCGAGGACTGGGAGACGGGCGGACGCACCGGCACGTTCTCGCAGCTCTACGACGCGCTCGACCTGGCGCTCGAGGAGTGGCGGCCATCGGACGAGCACCTGATCATCAACCTGAGCGTCGGTTGGGATCCCGTGAAGACCGAGCCGGACGACGAGAACGTGGCGCGCATCAAGACCGTGCTCGAGCGCGCCTCGTGCATGGGGGCGCTGATCGTCGCCGCGGCCGGCAACTTCAGCGGCTCGCCGGGCCCCGTCTATCCGGCGGCGTTCGAAGCGGTGGAGGCGCCCACCGGCGCGGCGTGCGCCAGGTTCAACGTGACCGCCGCGACGGCGGCGAAGAAGCTGGTGGCGGCGCGCGCGGGCAAGAAGGTGAACGGGCGCTACGCGCCGCTCGTCTATTCGGTCGGCGCCGTCGACGCGCTCGACCGGCGGACCCTGGTCAACCGCCGCTGGGGGCAGCCGCGGCTGGCCGCCCTGGGCGCGGCGGTGACGGTGCCGGGACCGCCGAACATGCCGTACGTCTCCCCCATGGACGGAACGTCGATGTCGGCCGCCATCGTCAGCGGCATCGCCGCCGCGGTCTGGGAGGCGCGCCCCGAGCTGGATGCCGCCGGCGTGATGCAGATGATCTACGAAGGCGGCGTGAAGCTGGAGCCGGGCGTGGCGCTCGAGCGCGCGCAGACCGAGTATTGCGTGGGAGAGCCTTTCGGTCCCTGTCACCAGTGGCCGGTCCGTCGCGCATTCCTTTGTGGCGCGCTCGCGAAGGCGCTTCCGCAGGCGAAGATGACCTGCGACCCGACCCCGGCGACGGCCGCCGAGCTCCCGCAGTGGCCGACCTCCAGCGCCAGGCCGGCCGTCGCGCCCGAGACGCTGCCGCAACCGTGTCACATGACCGAGTGCGGGATCCCGTTCGGGCCGATGGAGAACCAGCTGCCGGCGGGCATCGTGGAGGAGGGGATCGGAAACTGCAACGGCTGCACGTTCCAGGTGCTCAACACCGGCGGAACCATCACGCTGCAAGGGACGCCTACCCTCACTCTTCCCCCCGGCAGCACGATGGATTGGTACACGGCGACGCTCAACACCGACATGAGTCAGAGCTGGCCGATCTCACCGACGTTCGGAACCCCCATGAACGGCATCCAGGTCACCGGCGCCTCCTCGGGGACCGGTCAGGCTTCCATCAGCTGGACGGTGAAGATCCATCTCGTCTCTCACACGTACACGAACACATCGCCGCTCACGCGCGTCCCGCCCCAGTAGACCGGGCGGTTCGCGTCAGTTGCAGATGTAGACGGCGTTACACGACACGGGGAACGGGTCGTCGCAGGTCGTGTCCTTTTCGCAGGCCTCGGCATCAGCAACGGTGGCGGCGCAGGAGGTCGTCTGCATGTTCGCCACGCAATAATCTTGAGCGGGCTGGCTGCTGAGCGAATTGCCATCGCCGCAGTCGTAGCTCATTCCGTAACCGCAGTAACGTCGAGCGGTCCAGTCGCACAGGGTCTTCTTGTCGTCGAGCGTGAGGGCGTCGAGTCGTTTCGTCGGATCGAGGCCGGAGGTGGCCGGTGCGTCGAGCATGCAAGTGTTCCCGCCCGCGCCACCGCTGGCACCGGCGCCTCCAGCGCCGCCCGTTGCGCCGGTCCCCCCCATCCCACCCGCGCCGCCGCCGGGGGCGTTCGTCGAACCGGCGTCACCGCCGGCGCTGCCCGCCGTGCCCCCGGCCCCACCGGGCTTGTTCGAGTCACAGGACATGAATCCCAAGGCCGCGAGCACCCCCATCACGACAGTTGTTCCGGCCTTCGACATCGGGTCACCCAGTTGTTGGCTGCGCGGCCATCACGGCCGGCCGCTCCGCGAGGTTACTGCGGGTGGCGCGATGTGTCGACTGGGGGTCTGGATTCCGCTTGTTCAGCGCGGGACGAGGTCGACGGGCACCGTCAGAACGCGCCATGCGGTCGAGCCCGGCACCGTGGGTGCCGACGCCCGAGGATCGAGCGCCCGTAGCGCGCCGGGGCGACCGACCACGACCCGCACGACGGCCGGCCCTTGGCTTTGGTAGACGAGCTCCGCGCCGTGCAAGCGAAGCTCGATGGCTCCGCTCGACGCGACCTCGGTCGTGGTGTGGGGTTCGGTGATCGCCTGGCCTTGAACCAAAAATACCCGTGCCGTCACCGGACCCGACACGGCCGTATCGGGTCGAACGGCGATGACCAGCTCCGATCCGGCGCGCAGCCGCTGCGTCGGCGTCGTCGTTTCGTCGCCGCCGCTGTTCGGAGCGCCGCCGCCGCGGGTTTCCTTTTCGCCCCCGGAAGCCATGACCGTGTAGGGCGGAACCGGCGGCTCGTGCGCGGAGGGGCGCAGCCAGATGGCGAGCCCGGCCGCCGACGCGAAGAGACCGCCCGCCGTCGCCAGGAACACGCGACGCTGACGTCGAGGGACCGGTGGAACCCGTCCGCCGTCGATCCGCAGGACTGTCGCCGCGGCCGTCGCCTTCGGCAACACCTGTCCAGCCTGTTCTGTCTTCTCTGTCTCCGTCTTGTCGGCTGCCAGCGCGCGAAGAATCCGGCGCGTGATACGGGCGCGGTCTTTTTCGGAGATCCCTTGATCGACATCCGCCGGGGTCGCCGAAAACGTCGAAATCTCGGCCTCGTCTTCGCGTGCGACTGTCCGCAGCGCCTCTAGAAGCGCGTTCATGGGTTCGTTCTCCAGATCCTGGTGGACGAGAACGTCGGTCTCGCGGCCGATCGGAGCGTCGGAAGGCTTTTGCTCTTCATCTTCATCTTCATCTTTATCTCGGCGACGCCCACCCATCACGTTTGTCCGGCGCTTTTGACGATACGCAATCCCGCGCCGCTTTCTGACAAATCGGTGGTCAAACTTCGCATCGTCTGGAGCAATCGGGTCTTCCATTGATAGACGGCATCTCGACTCAGGCCGGTATTGGCCATGATCTGCTCCAGTGGCTCCTCGTCGATGATGAGACGCTGAAATAATGCCAGCCCGCGTGGTGACAGATTCTCACGTAATCGATCCAGCAACAGACGCAAGTTCTCGCGCGAATTGCAGATCGACTCGGGAGTCACCGTCGAGGTCATCATCGTGTCGAGCTTGTCGTTGTCGGTCGGTTCGTCACGCCAAGGTGACGTCCGACCGTTGCGCAGGATCGAAACAGTCTGGTGTTGCGCCAGCATGCCTATGAAACGATCGAGCGACATGCCCCGCCGAGGGTCCCAGGCGCGTAGCGCTTTTCCGTCGGACCGGAACAGCGACAGAAAAACTTCCTGAATGATGTCGTCTGCTTCCTGGACGACGTTGCGTTTTCGGGTCCGCTGCCACAGGGTGCCCGTCACGCGCTTCGCGATCACGGGGGACAACCTGTCGACCAGTGCCCGCACGCTCCCGGCATCGCCGGCGAGCGCCTGGCAAATCAGAGCTTGTAAGTGGTCAGTCTCCGTCAATGCCACGCCTGGGTCGACCGCCGGTGTGGCCATTTTCTACCATCGAACCCCGACCGTGCGAAAAGAGAACGGTTCGGGAGGGGCGCTTTGCGGTCGATTGTGGGCGGAGTGACAATCTGAGCGGCACAGGGCTGCGCACATTGGGCAAGTCGGCGGGCAACGTCTGCTCGGCCGCCACCGCATCGCAGCGGAAGATGTGCCGGCGCGCCCGTTAAGGTGGCGTGGGGCAGCAGATTTTCGACCGGCGGTGCTTCGCGAGCGGGATTGGCCCCGGGCTTGCTGACATGTCGGGTCCGTGGGGGGGAGGAGCCAGGGGGATGGTTCGCGGGAATATCAATGAGAACTGACCAAACTGGGCCCTTGCGAATCGGACAGGTGCTCGTGGGACTGCTCGACGATGTCGTCGAGCCCGACGATGCGGATACCGACGACGGCGAGCCTTCGCTTCGCGCCACGACGCGGGGCCACTCGGCCGCGGGCTCCCCGTCGCTCTTCGACCTGATGATGGCCGCGGTCGACAAGAAGTTCGACGCCGACGACGACGATCGCGGATGACGATGAACGGTGGCTCGACGAGCGATCGCGCCCGAGGGTGCTAGCGTTCGAGTCATGAAGCTGCGCAAGCATGTCGTGATCATCGGGGGCGGATTCGGGGGCATCGCGGTGGCGCGGGCGCTCGAGTCGGCGCCCGTTCACGTCACGCTGATCGATCGCAGCAACCACCACCTGTTTCAGCCGCTGCTGTATCAGGTGGCGATGGCGGGGCTGGCGCCCGCCGAGATCGCCGTCCCCATCCGCGGCGTCTTGCGACGACAGGACAACGTCCGCGTGCTGCTCGACGACGTGACGTCGGTCGAGCTCGCCGCGCACCGGATCGTCTCGCGCGCCTGCGGGGCGATGGAGTTCGATTTCCTGGTGCTGGCGCCGGGCGCCGTGAACAGCTACTTCGGCCACGACGACTGGCAACAGGCGGCGCCCGGCCTGAAGAACCTGGATGACGCTGTAGAGATCCGGCGGCGCGTGTTGCTGGCGTTCGAGGCGGCGGAGCGGGAGACCGATCCGGCGTTGCAACGTCGCCACCTGACCTTCGTGGTCATCGGTGGCGGTCCCACCGGCGTCGAGCTGGCGGGGGCGATCGCCGAGCTGGCCACGTTCGTGCTGTCACGCGATTTTCGCTCCGTGCGTCCGGACCAGACCCGGGTCGTGCTGGTGGAGGCGGGGGCGCGCGTGCTGGCGTCGTTCGCGCCCGAGACGTCCGAGAAGGCGCGCGCCAGCCTGGCGCAGATGGGGATCGAGGTGCGCACGGGCGTGCGCGTGACCGCCATCGACGGTGAAGGGGTGCAGGTGGGAGACGAACGCATCGCCGCTTCGACGGTGCTGTGGGCGGCGGGGGTCAAGGCGTCGCCGCTCATCGCGGCGCTGGGCCTTCCCACCGATCGCGGCGGTCGCGTTCGGGTCGAGCCCGACTGCTCGTTGCCGGGACATCCGACGGTGTTCTGCATCGGCGACGCGGCGTCGTTCGTTCCCGAGGGGACCGAGGCGGCGCTGCCGGGGGTCAGCCCGGTGGCGATGCAGCAGGGACGGTTCGTGGCCGGCGCCATCGAGGACGCCATCGAGGGGCGTGCCCGCAAGACGTTCCACTATGTCGACAAGGGCTCGATGGCCACCATCGGCAGGAAGCGCGCCGTCGCCGAGGTGGGGGGCGTGCGCCTGAGCGGATTTCTCGCCTGGCTGGCCTGGCTGTCGGTGCACATCTTCTATCTGATCGATTTCCGGAACCGGCTGTTCGTGCTCTTCGACTGGGCCTGGTCGTACTTCACCTACCAGCGTGGCTCGCGCCTGATCACGGGGGGGCGCATGGATGCCGGAACGCCGCCCCAGGTGCCGGCGCGCCCGGGAACGGTCTC
>DASYCK010000050.1:0-8299 GCA_036500205.1 Polyangia bacterium
TTTCGGAAGGCGGACCATCGGGGAGGCCCGCTAGACCAAATCCAATGAGATCACGCGACCCAGCCGGCATCTCGGGCCGAAAACGGAAGCGGCACGGGCTTTGAAATGTCGGGGCCCGTGATCTCACAAGCCCAAAACGCAACCCAGGTTTCTTTCGTCCCTCCGGCCAACGACAACGAGAGGCAGCCGGCGTCTCGCCCGTCCAGGGCCGACTCGGCCAGCGCCTCGCGCGGGTTGGACGCGTACGTGCGCGACCTGCGCCGCTACCCGCTCCTCGACGCCGCGGCGGAGGTCGAAATCGCCAAGGCGTTCCACCGGACCCAGGACCCGCGGCTGGCCCTGCAGCTGGTGCGGGCCAACCTGCGCTTGGTCGTGAAGATCGCCTACGAATACCGGCTGTCACGACGAGACCTGATGGATCTGGTGCAGGAGGGGAACCTCGGGCTGCTGCGCGCGGTTTACCGCTTCGACCCCTATCGGGGCGTTCGGCTGTCGTCGTACGCCGCATGGTGGATTCGCGCGTACATGCTGAAGTTCATCCTGGTCAATCGCCGGCTGGTCAAAATCGGCACCACGCAGGCGCAGCGCCGCCTGTTCTTCAACATGAACCGGCAGCGCGAGGAGCTGGAGCGGGCCGGCAAGGCCCACGACGCGGGGAGCATCGCCATCGCGCTGGCCGTGCCCGAGCGCGAGGTCCAGGACATGGAGCGCCGGCTCACCGCCGAGCTGTCGCTCGACTGCTCGATGCGAGATTCCGATCGGGGGCGGCGCACCCTGGCCGACGTGATTCCGGCGGCCTCCAGCGACCGTCCCGACGTTCGCGTCGAGAACGGGGAGGTGGGCGCCCTGCTTCACGAGAAGCTGTCGGCCTTCTCGAAGACGTTGACCGGCCGCGATGCGGAGATCTTTCGCGACCGCCTGCTGTGCGACTCGCCGGCGACCTTGGTGACGATCGCAGAACGGTTCGCGGTGACGCGCCAGCGGGTGTCGCAGCTGGAGAGCCGCCTGCGCTTGCGGCTTCGCCGCTTCCTGGAAGCCGAATTCGGCGCCGACGCGGACACCCTGGTCACCGACAACTGACCGCCACGGGACATCGGGCATACCCCAAACGGAGAGGAGAGTGTCATGAGGATATCGAGAAGCTCAGTGCTGGCGGGAACGTTCCTGATCTCGACGGCCTGGATGGGCATCGCCGCGCTGACGAGAGCCCACGCCGAGGACAAGGCCGAGATGCAGAAGGACCGCGTGGATGACCACGCCAAGCAGGAAAAAAATCAGGTCGAACAGCAGGCCAAGAAAGAGAAAGAACACATCGACGAGCGGGCCCAGGCGAAGAAAGACGACATCGATCGCAAGAACAGCGACGCGACGAAGCCGACCGCGGCGAACGATGTCACCGACGCGTGGATCACCACCAAGGTCAAGGCCAGCTTCTTCGGTGACAAGGTGCTGAAGGGCTCCGACATCCACGTCGATACCGACCAGAAGGGCGTGGTCGTGCTGAGCGGCTACGTTCCCACGGACAGCGCGCGGGTTCACGCCGTCGCGGTGGCGCGAGACACCAAGGGCGTCAAGAAGGTCGACGACAAGTTGCAGTTGAAGGCAGCCCCTTAGAGTCACGGTCACGTCGCGTGCCGATACCCAGTCCTCCGCTCGCGACGTACCGACTTCAGCTCTCGCGCACCGTCGACCTGGTGCGGGCCCGGGGGCTGATTCCTTATCTGAAGGAGCTGGGGATCAGCCATGTCTACCTGTCGCCGCTGCTGGCCGCGCGCGCGGGCAGCAGTCACGGCTATGACGTGGTCGATCATTCGCGGCTGAACCCGGAGTACGGCACCGAGGAGGACCTGGGGGCCTTCGCCGCCGGTCTGGCGCAGGCGGACATGGGGATCATCGCCGACCTGGTCCCCAACCACATGTGCATCGCCGACGCGGCGAACGCGCGCTGGTACGACGTGATGGAGGATGGAGAGGCGTCGGCGTCCACCGACTTCTTCGACATCGACTGGGGCCCGCCCAAGGCCGAGCTGGCGGGGAAGGTGTTGCTCCCCGTCTTGGGCGAGCAGTTCGGTCGCGAGCTGGAGCGGGGAGCCGTGAAGGTCGTGTTCGAGAGGGGCACCTTCAGCTTGTCGTACGCCGAGCGACGATTCCCGCTGACGCCGCCATCCTGGAAGGTGATCCTGGAGCCTATCTGGCGGAGCGTGAAGGCGCGGACCGGCGACGACGGTCCGCAAGCGATCGAGCTGGAGAGCATCTTGCGATCGCTCGGGCACTGGCCGGCCGAGCGGACGGCGGCGCGGGCCCGGCGGCATGAGCGAGATGCCATCGCTCGCCGCCTCGCCAGCCTGGCCGAGGACGCGTCGATCCAGGCCGACGTGGAGGCGGCCGTCGCGGCCGTCAACGGCAAGATCGGCGACGCGGCGAGCTTCGATCGGCTCGAGCAGCTGGTGTCCGAGCAGCACTATCGCCTGGCGCACTGGCGCGTGGCCGCGCACGAGATCAACTATCGGCGGTTCTTCGACGTCAACGACCTCGCCGCCATCCGCGTGGAGAACGACGACGTCTTCCGCACCGTCCACGAGCTTCCCTGCCGCTGGGCCGAGCAAGGCTGGCTGAGCGGGTTCCGCATCGATCATGTCGATGGGCTGCTGGAGCCGGCGCGCTACCTGGCCCAGCTTCGGCAGCGCGTCGCCGACCCGGCGTTCTATCTCATCGTCGAGAAGATCCTCGCTTCGGGGGAGACGCTGCCGGAAGGTTGGATGACCGACGGCACCACCGGCTACGATCACACGGCCGCCGTCTCGGCCGTTCTGGTCGACAGCGACAACGCCGCCCGCCTGCGTGAGCTGTGGCGCGAGCTGGCCGGACAGACCCAGTCGTTTCGGGACGTCGTCTACGAGAGCAAGCGGCTGATCCTGGACACCGCCATGGTCGCCGAGTTGACGGTGCTGGCGAAGCGCCTCGATGCCCTGTCCGAGCAGCATCGCTACAGCCGGGACTTCACGTTCGAGAGCTTGCGCGATGCTCTGCGCGAGGTCATCGCGGTGTTCCCGGTTTATCGGACCTACATCACGCGCGAGGCGTCGTTTGTCACCGAACGGGACGCCCGGGTCATCAAGGTCGCCACGGACGAGGCAGCCCGGCGCAACCCGGTCATCAACAGGTCGCTGTTCGACTTCCTGGAGGAAGTCCTGTTGCAGCGTGAGCAGGAGGGGATGGACGCGCAGCAGCGGCAGGCGCGCCGCGACTTCACCCTGCGCTTTCAGCAGCTCACCGGCCCGGTGACGGCGAAAGGGGTCGAGGACACGGCGTTCTATCGCTTCTTTCCCCTCGCTTCGCTGGACGAGGTCGGGGGAGATCCCGATCGTCTGGGCGCCTCGGTGGACGAGCTGAACGTCACGAACCGGTTGCGGGCGCAGGCGACCCCGCGCAGCCTGTCCGCCAGCGCCACGCACGACACGAAGCGAGGCGAGGACACGCGCGCTCGCCTGCATGTGCTTTCGGAGTTGCCCGACGAGTGGCGAGCGGCGGTGTTGCGCTGGCGTGAGCTGAACGTCGCCCACCGCTCCCGCCCCGCGAACGTCGACGTGCCCGATCCGGCGGCTGACTACTTCATCTATCAATCGCTGGTGGGGGGCTGGCCCGCCGCCGGTTGGGCCAGCGATCCGACATTTCCCGCGCGCTTCAAGGCATACATTCGCAAGGCGAACGCGGAGGCCAAGCTGCACACGAGCTGGATCAACCCCAACGAGCCTTACGAACAGGCGGTCGACCAGTTCATCGACGCGATCCTCGATCGCGACCGGAGCGCGGCCTTCCTGGCCGACGTGGAGCGCTTCGTGGCCACCGTCGAGCTGCCCGGCTTTCTGAATTCGCTGACCCAGCTCGTGCTGAAGGTGGCGTGCCCGGGGGTGCCCGACGTCTATCAAGGGACCGAGCTGTGGGACCTGTCGTACGCCGATCCCGACAACCGCCGCCCGGTCGACTACGAGGCGCGGACGGCGCTGTTGACGCGCCTGCGCGCCGAGACCGCCCGCGACGCGGCCCGGACTGCCACCGAGTTACTCGGCGAGCTCGAGACGGGCGCGCTGAAGATGTTCGTGCTCAACCAATCGCTGGCGCTGCGCCAGGCCCGACGCGCGTCGTTCGAGAGCCCTCGCTACGAAGGGTGCACCATTCACGGAAGCCGGAGCCGCAACGTCATCGCCTTCTCGCGGGGGGAGGTGGGGCGGCGCGTCTTCGTCGTGGCGGGCCGCCTGTTCGCGCGTCTGGTGGGCAGCGGGGTCGCGGGGGCGCTGGGAACCGCGTGGGGAGACGACGGCGTCCAGATCGCCGAGCCGTTGCCGAACGCGCGTTATCGTGAAGCGGTGACCAATCGGGAGATACCGGTGAGCCGTTTGAATGGGGGAGCGGGCTTCGCGCTGGCCGACCTGTTCCACTGCTTGCCCGTCGCCTTGGTCGAGGAGATCGCATGAGCCGTCTGCGCAGGCTGGGGGCGGAGCTCATGAAGGGGGAGGGCGTCTCGTTTCGGGTCTTCGCCCCCGAGCACCCCGGGGTCGAGGTCGTGGTCGAAGAGGGGGACACCCAGACGCGAACCGCGCTCGGCCACGACGCGGAGGTCGGTTACTGGACCGGGAGCGTCCCCCACCTCGGCGCCGGCGCGCGCTACCGGTTCTGTCTGGCCGGTGACTCCGCGCTCTACCCCGACCCCGCGTCGCGCTTTCAGCCCGAGGGGCCCTTCGGGCCGTCGGAGGTGATCGATCCGTCCTTCGCCTGGACCGATTCGGAGTTCGAGGGGGCCGCGAGGGCCGGGAACGTGATCTACGAGCTGCACGTGGGGACGTTCACGCCGCAGGGCTCCTGGGCGGCCGCGATGGAGAAGCTCACCCATCTGGCGTCGCTCGGGATCACGTTGATCGAGCTGCTGCCGGTGGCGGAGTTCGCGGGAGCGCGCGGATGGGGTTACGACGGCGTGAACCTGTTCGCCCCCCATCGCCACTACGGGCGCCCCGACGAGCTGCGCCGCTTCGTCGACGCCGCCCACGGTCTGGGCATCGGCGTGATCCTCGACGTCGTCTACAACCACTTCGGACCGGACGGCAACTTCATCTGCAAGTTCGCCGGGTCGTACGTCTCCGACGTGGTGACCGAGTGGGGGACCGGCCTGAACTACGATGGTCCGGGGCCGCGACCGATGCGCGAGCTCGTGCGCGAGAACGTCGCGCACTGGATCGGCGAGTATCACCTGGACGGTCTGAGGGTCGACGCGACCCAGGCCATCTTCGACACGTCGCCGCGGCACATCCTCGAGGAGCTGGTGAGCGAGGCCAGGCGCGTGGCGGGGAAGCGCCACGTGGTGGTGATCGGCGAGAACGAGCCGCAGGACGCGCGCATGTTGCGCCCGTCGGCGGAGGGGGGCTTCGGGTTCGACGCCCTGTGGAACGACGACTTTCATCACAGCGTCGTGGCGGCGCTGACGGGCCATCGCGACGCCTACTACTCCGACTACGAGGGTTCGGCGCGCGAGCTGCTGGCGGCCGTGAAGCACGGGTTCCTGTTCCAGGGGCAGACTTACCACTGGCAGCACAAGCGGCGCGGACACGCGACGCGAGGCCTTCCGCCGCGGGCCTTCGTGGCGTTCCTCGAGAACCACGATCAGACCGCGAACTATGGCCTCGGGCAGCGACTGTGGGCGCGCAGCGCGCCCGGGTGCTATCGCGCCGTCACGGCCTTGCTGTTGCTCGGTCCCTGGACGCCCATGCTGTTTCAGGGGCAGGAGTGGCAATCGAGCTCGCCGTTCACGTACTTCGCCGATCACGGGCCGGAGCTGGCGGCCCAGGTGAAGAGGGGACGCGCCGATTTCCTGTCGCAGTTTCCGCGCTACGCCACGGTGATCGAGGAGCATCACCTGCCGGATCCGGGCACCCGGGCCGGGTTCGAGCGCTGCCGCCTCGATTGGGGTGAGGTCGACCGGCCCTTGCACGCACGGGCGCTGCGGTTGCACCGCGACCTGCTCGCGTTGCGCAAGACGGATCCGACGCTGGCCCGTCAGGGGGACGCTGGCGTGACCATCGACGGAGCCGTGTTCGGGAGGCATCGCTTGCTGATCCGGTTCTTCGGCGTCGCGCCCGACGGAACCGAGGACCGGCTGCTGCTGTTGAATCTGGGCGCGGACCATGATGCTGTCTCGCTGTCCGAACCCCTGTCGGCGCCCCCCGCGGGGTACCGCTGGGCGGTGCGGTGGTCGAGCGAGGACTCTCACTACGGCGGGCAGGGAGTGCGTGGTCCCAAACCGGATCACGACATCTTCTTCGCGGGGCAAGCGGCCGAGCTGTTCGTGCCAGAGCCGGAACCAGAACCGGACGGAAGAAGGAGTGACGAGCCATGACGTCCAATCGCATCGGCTATCGGAGGGAAGACGCGGCGCCCGGTCTCACCCTGCGCCGCGAATGGCTGGTGACGAACGGACTGGGCGGGTACGCGTCGGGGACGCTGGCGGGGGTGAACACCCGCCGCTATCACGGCTTGCTGGTGGCGGCGCTGCCGAACCCGCTCGGACGGACGATGATGTTCAATCAGCTCGTCGAATGGGCATCGCTCAAAGGCGACACCACGATCCCCCTCGGCGGGGTCAGCAGCGAGGCGCTCGGCGAATTTCGCGTGGAGAACGGCCTGCCGGTCTGGCTGTACGATTCCCAGGGCATTCGCATCGAGAAGCGGCTCATGTTGCCCTCGGGACAGAACAGCGTGTGCGTCACCTATCGGCTCATCGAGGGGCCGGAGGGCATGAAGCTTCACCTGCGCCCCGCTCTGCAGGTGCGCCCGCACGACGCCCCGGTGTCGACCCAGGCGCCCGTCTACACGCTGGCGCTGTCGGACGATCGCTTCGAGATCATTGCGGGCGGCGACTATCCGCCATTGCGCATGATCGTTCACGGCGACCACGCCGGGTTCGTCTTCGAGCCCTCGACGCGCAGCGCGGTCGACTACTCGATCGAGGCGGCCCGCGGGTACGATTCGCGCGGAACGCTGTGGTCCCGGGGACGCTTCGACATTGTCCTCGAGCCGGGGAAGACGGTGGGGCTGATGGCCTCGGTCGAGAGCTGGGACGTGCTGTCGGCGCTGGAGCCCGACGAGCTGGCGCTGTGCGAGTCGCGCCGCCGGCGCGGGCTGCTGCGGCGCCTCCGGGACAACGCGGCTCCCTCCGTCGTGGGCGAACTGGTGCTGGGGGCCGATCAATTCATCATCGCGCCGGTGGGGAGGACGCTCGACGCCGTGCGGGCACGTGCCAGCGGCGAGGAGCTGCGCACGGTCATCGCCGGCTATCACTGGTTCACCGACTGGGGACGGGACACGATGATCTCGCTCGAGGGGTTGTGTCTGGTGACGGGGCGCCACCGCGAGGCGCGCTGGATCCTGCGAACATTCGCCCGCTACGTACGCTACGGCCTCATCCCGAACATGTTCCCCGAGGGGTCGCACGAGGGGCTGTACCACACAGCCGACGCCACGCTGTGGTTCTTCCACGCCATCGATCGGTATCTGACGTACACCCAGGACACCGATTTCCTGCGCGAGTCGTTGCCGCTGCTGGAGTCGATCATGAATCACCATCTGTCGGGTACGACGTTCCATATCCGCGCCGACTCCGATGACGGGCTGCTGAGCCAGGGCGAGGACGGTTATCAGCTGACCTGGATGGACGCCAAGTGTGACGACTGGGTGGTGACGCCCCGTCGCGGCAAGGCGGTCGAGATCAACGCGCTCTGGTACAACGCCCTGTCGCTGACGGCGCAGTGGATGAAGGAAGCGGAGCGCCCCGACGAGGCGGCCCGTTTCGAAGAGCGCGCCACGCGGGTCCGCGCGACGTTCAATCAGCGGTTCTGGTTCGAGGCGGGTGGCTACCTGTACGACGTGATCGACGGGCCCGACGGAAAGCCTGACGAGGCCTTGCGGCCCAATCAGATCTTCGCGATCTCGCTGCCGCGTCCCGTGCTCGATCCGTCGCGGTGGCCCGCCGTTCTCGACAAGATCGAGACAACCCTGCTGACGCCGTACGGATTGCGCTCGCTGGCGCCGGGAAGCCGTGACTATCAGCGGAACTATCACGGCGATCTTCGCACGCGCGATGCCGCCTATCATCAAGGCACCGTGTGGAGCTGGCTCATCGGGCCCTATGTGGACGCGCTGCTGCGGCTGCATCCCGACGCCAAGGGGCGGGCGCGCGCGGCGCTGAAGGGGCTCGTCGATCACCTGGGCGAGGCGTGCATTGGTCACGTCGCCGAGGTATTCGACGCGG
>DASYCK010000051.1:0-6425 GCA_036500205.1 Polyangia bacterium
TTGATGGCGATCTCCGCCGTCTCGAAGTCGCGGATCTCGCCGATCATGATGGTGTCCGGGTCCTGGCGCAGGAACGACCGCAGCGCCGCCGCGAAGTTCAGCCCGATGTCGTCGTGCATCTGCACCTGGTTGATGCCGCCCAGGTTGAACTCGACCGGATCCTCTGCCGTCGAGATGTTGTCGCTGACCTGGTTCAACTCGGCCAGCGCCGAGTACAGCGTCGTCGTCTTGCCCGACCCCGTCGGTCCGGTGACCAGCACCATCCCGAACGGCGCATCGATGGCCTTCTTGAAGATCGCCAGCTGGCCATGCTCGAACCCCAGCTTGGTCATGTCCAGCTGCAGGTTCCCTTTGTCCAGAAGACGCAGAACGATCTTTTCACCGAACAAGGTGGGCAGCACCGACACGCGGAAGTCCATCTCCTTGCCGCGCCCCATCTTCATCTTGATGCGCCCGTCCTGGGGCAGCCGCCGTTCGGCGATGTCCAGGTGGGCCATGATCTTGATGCGGCTGGTGAGCGCCGCCTTCAGCTTGAGGGGTGGCGTCATCTCCTCGTGCAGCACGCCGTCTACCCGGTAGCGGACCCGGTAGCTCTTCTCGTAGGGCTCGATGTGGATGTCGCTGGCGCCCTTCTTGGCGGCGTTCAGCAGGATGACGTTGCACAGCTTCACCACGGGCGCGTCGGCGGAGGCGCGCTCGAGGTCCATGACGTTTTCGTCTTCCTCGGCGTCGCTGGTGAACTCGACGTCCTCGTCCAGCTCGCCCATCACGTCGTCGAGGTTGTAGCTGCGCAGGTCGTTGCCGACGTCGTAGTACTTCGCCATCGCCTCGGCGAGGGCCGCCTCGGACGCCACCACGACGTCGATGTTGTAGTTCGTCAGGAACTTCAGATCGTCGAGCGCCACGATGTTCGAGGGGTCGCTCATGGCCACGATGAGCGTGTTATCGACCCGGCTCATGGCGATGATCTGGTGCTTGCGCGCCATCTCGCGCGGGACGAGCGCGATCACCTCCGGATCGATGTCGAACTCCCCCAGGTTCACGGCCGGGACGCCGTACTGACGCGACAGGAAGTGGGTCAGCTCCGCTTCGGTCAGCGCCCCCTGGCGCACCAGGGCCAGGCTCAGCCGCTCGCCCGATTTGCGGCTGACCTCCTCGGCTTTCTCGAGCGCGGCGCTCGAGATCAACCGCTCGCGCACGAGGAGCTCGCCGATTCGGGTCATAACCCCCCGAACATCGGCTATCGCAGCCGGATCTTTAGGCTTTTACGCGCGGCTGGCGCGCTCGAAACGGCCTAGTCGGCGAACGGATCGTGCCAGGTCGACTTGCCCTTCTTCGTGGGGCTCGACTTCGCGGACGTGGCCGCCGGCGCCTTCGTCCCCTTGGTCGGGGCGGCCGTCACCGTGTTGCGGGCGGTCGGCTTCGAGGGACCGACCTTGGATGCGCTGTCTTCCTTGGCCACCAGGGTCGCGCGGCGCGCCCGGCGCTTGTGGATTGGCTGCGGATCGAACGCCATCGGCGCCGCCGTGCCTGGGGCCTCCTCGACCGGGCTGGCCGGCGCGACCACCGGCGTCCCCGGACCTGGCTGGCCACCCACCGCGATCGGGACGGCGGCGACCGGCGCCGCGTTCGCCACGACCGTGCCCGCCGGAGGCTGGGCAGCGGAGGCTGGCGCCGGCTTGGCCGCCTCTTCGGCTTTGGCCACCTTCGCCGCTGGCGAATCCCCGGAGCCTTCCGCCGCGGGCGTCGCCTTGCCACCGCCGAGCACGGCCCGGCCGATCAAGATCCCCACGACCAAGGTCGCGCCCACGACGCCGCCGAAGCTGGCGACGCGAAACTTCACGTCCTTCTTGAGGACGACCGACGCCGACTCCATCGCCGACGTCAACGAGGTGCGGACGGCCGCGCTCGCGCTGCCCGACTTCTCGGAAGCGCCAGAGGTCCCGCGCGCCGCCGACCGGCGCGACGAATCCCCGTGCGAAGGCGCCTGCGGAACGCCATCGACCGGCGTCCCGTGGGGCGGCCCCGACCGGGTCCCCGCGGGGGCCGGAATCGAAGCGGCGGCGCGCCCGGGCGCCGGGGTGGGAAGACGAACCCGCGGTGAACCGGGGGCCGGGAATGTGGGCAAGGTGGCGGCAGGCAGCCCGGCGAACGGCGTCGCCCGCTTCGCCGCCAGCCCGGCCGGAGGTCCCCCGCCCGGCACCGGATGCGCGGCGCGCGCCAAGGAAGGAGCCGGAATGGGAATCGGGTGAGCGCCCGGCAACTTCGCCGGCCCCAGGACCACCGCTTCTTCTTCATCGTCACCCGCCAGATCGACGTCCTCGCCATCGACGTCGCCGCCCGAATTCAACGTGGTGGGGCCGTCGTCGGGATCCTCGAACTCGAATTCGTCGTCCGTGGGCATCGACGCCGCGTCCGCCGCTCGACTGGCGCGCTCGGCCGGCGCCGACATGCCGGGGAGCCCGCCGATCGCCCGACCGCGCGATTCGGCCGCCTGAACGTTCAGGGCCTCGGCGACCTCGTCCAGCAGGTCACCGACCTTCTGGTCCTCGCCCGACACCGTCGTCACCGCATCGGGCTCGTCATCGTCGTCGAACATGTCGTCGACCGAGACGGGGTGATCGTCGGCATCCGTCTTCGCGGCCCGCGCCACGGGCGGAGGCAGCGGCAGCCCGGAGATTCCGATCCCCATCAGGGTCTTCGTTCCTACCCCCGAAACCGGAACGACGGGATCGTCGTCACCGTCACTCTTCGACAAGATCGCCTCGAGCGTCTTCGACATGGAGGGCTCCCCGCGATCGAGCTTCGTTCCCGAGAGTGTTTCGCCCTCGTTATCCAGCGACTCCGAGGGCCCTTCAGAAGAGGCTTCCACAGTCTCCACGGGCGGTCTTGCCGTCATGTCCTACGTGCTCCTCGCGAATCTGGTGTCGCCAGAAAATTTTGACGATTCTAAACTGAAAAACATATCCACGCTTGCTTTTCGCAGCCCCGTACTAAACCTGCACCTAATAATTTCAACTAGTTGGAGGAGCACTGCTCCTTCCCGTCACATTGTAGACACTCGTATGTGCCAGTGGCAGGGGAGACAGTTGATCGGGAGGCTGGCACAGCGGCTATCGGTTGACAAATCACGACCTCGGGTGTCATGGTCCGCCCGCTTCAAATGGCGTCTTATCCTGCAAGGCCCGCCCGATCCCGCGCGGGGGGGGTCAGTCGCTCCCCCGCATCGGGGATGGTCCGTCGTGTCGGCACGTATCGTATCTCCCCGGACGTGGCCGCGCGGGTGCGCGCGGGTCATCCCTGGATCTTTCGGGACGCCCTGGGCGCCCGTGACGTGGCCGAACAGACGGGGGCGGTCGTCGAGCTGCTGTCGGGCAACCGGGACTTCCTGGGGCGGGGCTTCGTCGATCGCGACCACCCCGTCGCCGTACGGGTGCTCACCCGCGATCCCGACGAGCGGGTCACCCCGGGCGCCGGCATCATCGCGGCCCGCTTCACCCGCGCGGCCCAGCTTCGCTGGCTGCTGTTCGGCAACGCCAAGCCTGATTCGATGCGCCTGTTCGCGGGGGACAGCGAGGGTCTCCCCGGCGTCAACGTCGATCGTCATGGCGACTTCGTCGTCGTCCAGTGGCTGTCGGGCGGCGCCCTCCCCTGGCGGGACGAGCTGCTCGATGCCATCGAGGCGACGATCAACCCGATCGGAATCTACGAGCAACGGCGGATGCGTTCGCTGGGCGGACAGGCCCCGGCCGAACCGGCCGTGCGAGCCCGCGGCGAGGAAGCCCCCATCGAGCTGGTCGTGGAAGAGGCCGGTTGCCGGTTCGGGATCGATGTCACCGCGCCTCTCGGCGTGGGGATCTTCCCCGACCTGCGGCTCGGTCGGGCCGCCATCGCGGCGCGCGCCGCCAACCGCCGGGTGCTGAATCTGTTCTCGTACACCGGCGCCTTCTCGGTCTACGCCGCGAAGGCCGGCGCCGCCGAGGTGGTCGCCGTCGATCTCGCCTCGAAGGCCCACGCGCGCGCCCGGCGGAACTACGAGCTGTCCGACCTCGACCCGGCGAAGATGGAGGCCGTGGCGGCCGACGCCGTGAAGACCGTCGAGCGTTTCATCGATCGCGGTCGCCGGTTCGATCTGGTCATCTGTGATCCCCCGTCATTTTCCCAAGGCCCGGCGGGCAGTTTCTCGGCGGGCAAGGATCTGGCGAAGCTGGCCTACACGGCGGCGGGCGTGCTCGATTCGGGTGGCCTGCTGGCCTTCGCCACCAACTCGTCGAAGATCTCCAGCCTCGAGCTCGACCGGGCCATGGCCGAGGGGGCCGCCGAGCGGCGCGCCGACCTTCGCATCATCGAGCGGGTGGGCCTGCCACCCGACTAT
The DNA here is from genome assembly GCA_036500205.1 of Polyangia bacterium. Classification (GTDB taxonomy): domain Bacteria; phylum Myxococcota_A; class Polyangia; order Fen-1088; family Fen-1088; genus DASYCK01. The sequence goes on from DASYCK010000051.1 coordinate 4,376, forward strand.
CCGGTGGCGCCTGGGTTCCCCGAGGGGAACTACTTGAAGTTCGCGATCGCCATCAAGGCCTGAGCGCGAACGCGCCTTCTGGTCAAGGCAAGGGTTGCAATGGGATCATCAGCCGCCTAGACTCATCGAGGTTGCCTATTCGTCGGTGTGGTGGGCGTAGTGGGAGAGGGCGGCCAGGGAAAAGTCATGCCGCCGATTCACTTGAACTGGAGCGACCTGGAGATCGCCTTCGAGCGAAACTCGCCCGATCAAGAGAGTTTTCTCGACCTCGAGAACGGTGATCTGCTGGCGATCGTCGAGGGAGAACCCGACGCCGCCTCCCGCCGCGCGAAGGTCGCCGCCACGCCCGAGCGCTACATGCGCGTCGATCCGGCTTCGTCGCGCGAGCAATATCGCTGGATGGAGCGGTTCGTCTCGTCGGTGACCGAGCCAGCGCTGCGCGAGCGACTGCTCGTCTCGATCGACGGCAAGGGGGCGTTCCGTCGGTTCAAGGACGTCCTGCTGGCCTTCCCGGGCGAGCGCGAACGCTGGTTCGCGTATCGCTCCGAGGTGCTGCACTTCCATATCCAGACCTGGATCGACCACATGAAGATAGAGGTGGCCAGCCCGCCGCCGTGGGGTCGGCTGGTCGAGCCGCTCGAACCGATCGAGATCCCGCGCAGCGTGTCCGTGGGTGAGCCGCCGGGGGAGACGCTGCGACGCCAGGCGCGGGAGCTGCTCGAGGTCATCACCGCAGCCGAGCTGCCGTCGGCGATCGCGTTCCTCGAGTTCCTGCGCGACCGCAGCGCGATCCCGACGCTGAAGGCGGTCCCGGAACCGACGGGCGAAGAGGATCCCCCGCCGCCCGAGCGAGCGGACGAGAGCGAAAAAGAGCACGCCACGGGCCACTGAGCGAGCGGGAAAAGGGGCTTCGCCCCTCCCACGAGCTCTCCCCGACGGATCCGGACCTGTCAGGCGGGGCCGAGTTGTTTGGCGGGCTGGGTCTACGGCGGGCGGAGCCCGCCTTCGATGCCAGGGAGGACTTCGTCCTCCCTGCGACCCTCCTGGAGAGTGGCGTGGACGCGAAGGGCGCCGATCAAGCACCTACGGCGAATGCCAGCCACCAAACGCCAATGGAGGGTGCCGGCGGCCGATGCTGGCCACACTCATCGTTCACCTCTCCCAGAATGGGAGAGGTCGCCGACCGTAGGTCGGCGGGTGAGGGATGGCGGGTGGGTTTACTTGCCGCGTGCGGAGATCGGGGAGGCTGCGGCAGAGCCCGGTCAGCCGACGCCGGGCTTTCTCAGCTGCGCCCTTGGGATGGCCGGGGGAACCCAGATCCAGCCTTCGCTCGCGCTGGCGTCGTCCAGGGCCTCTCGCTCTTGCCAGCCGTCGCGAGCCCACAGGTAGCCGGTGAAGGCGGCGATGACGGCGTCGAACAGGTGGTCGCTCTGCACGCACTGCTCACGCCACACCCCAGGGCCGAAGCGCAGGTCGGGGGACAGCGATTCCAGCACGTCCGCGCGGGCCTCGCGCTCGTGCAGGTGCTTGCGCGTCGGCCGTGTGAATCCCAGGGCCGTCAAGGTCGCCTTGGGCGACACCTCGATGAGGTTTTCGTTCAGCCGGAATCGATCGGCGAGCGCGCGGGTCAAATGAGCGGCGCGCGCCGCCAGCGGCCCCGTCCCCTGCCCCAGGGCCTCGCGCGGGACGATGCCTCGCTCGAGCAGCAGGTGAAGCTCTGTCGCGCGCTGCGTGTACGGAGTTATCTGCGGCTTCCCCCGGCGGCTGTTTCGGTCGCCGCCGCCCCCGTGGGAGGTGGCCATGGCGCGCATCCGCACGACCGCCGGGTCAACGCACTCAGCCTGCCCGGGACACAACGTGACCTGGCAACGCAAGCATGGGGGCAACGTCAGCGGCGCGTCGATCGCCACCAGCGTGTCGTCTCCGTACCCCCGCAACAGCGCCAGCAGCCCCTCGTCGTAAAGCGGCAACCCGCGGGGTCGGGGCGCGATGTCGACCACCGTGGCGCCATTTCGCGGATCGACACGCAGGGTGGCGGCCGCCGTGGTCT
>DASYCK010000052.1:0-7893 GCA_036500205.1 Polyangia bacterium
CCGGCCGTGCCGCCAGCAGAGCCGCCCGTGGCCGAGCCACCGTGACCGCCGGCCGCGCCGCCGCTGCCGTGACCGCCGGCACCACCGGTGCCAGGCGTCGTCGTGTCGTCGCTACCGCAACCCGCTGAATACAGCGCCAGGGAGAAAACGCCCAGTGACAGAATCAAGAGAGGGGTGGAAATTTTCTTGAGGTTCGGCATCTACGCTATCTCCTTGCGGTCAGGGTCGCTGTGTCTCGGTGCAACAGAATTGATTCGGTCATAACCCGATTCGGAAGAAAAGGGAACACGTTTGACTACAAGTCGTCAAATAGATGTAACATTTGCAGTAATGCAATTGATAGAATGCAACTAACCCGGTTTTGCCCGCGAAAATGAGCGGATTCCGCCCTGGTCCGCTCCCCGTCCCGTTCCCGTCCAGGGGCCCCTGACGCGTCAGGGTGCGCGGCGGACGGCGCGGCGCTCGCGCGAGAGGCGCTTCCGGACCACCTTGGCGGCCCGTTTCGCCATGACCGCCTGGGACGGCTTTCGCCCGGGCAGCGCCTCTTGTTCGGCGTGATGCTCGTCGAGGGTACCTGGCTCGGCCCCCAGCTCGAACATCGTGACTTCGCGCTGGCCGCGATCGCCGAGGCGCAGCGGCATCACGGCGGCCCCGATGCCCGCGCCCACGTAGACGGCGCCGCCGGCGCCGCTGATCTTCGCATCGATCTTCGCGTCCTTCGCGTCGCCCTTGGTCGGCTCGTGGGAGGCGGCCGGCCCGTCCACCTCGCGCGAGCCGTAAAGCCCATGCAGATATCTGTGACCGCCGATTTTTCCCAGCGACAGCTCGTGCAACCGGGCCAACGTCACCTGACCGCCGTGCGTGTGTCCGGCCAGCACCAGGGGCACGCCGTGCCGCCACAATCCGTCGGCCTCTTCGGCGATGTGGGAGAGCCCCAGCGTGGGCAGATCTGGACGTAGGCCCTTCACCGCCTCTTCCATACGAGCGTGCCCGGTGTAGGCGTCGTCGAGCCCCACCACCTGCAGCCGTTCATGACCGAGCGTCACGGTGGTGTGGCGGTTCCGCAGGACCTCCACGCCACCGCGCCGAAGGGCCGCGGCCACCTCGTCGGCGCCGGACCAGTGGTCGTGGTTCCCCAGCACGGCGATGGTGGGCGCCTCGAAGCCGCGCACCACCTCGACGAGCTGATCCAGCCACAGCTGGGTGTGGCAGACGAAGTCGCCCGTCAGCACCACCAGATCGGGACGCTCGGCGTTCGTCATCTCGACCGCCGCGCGCTGCACCGCGAACGGCGTGATGCGCCCCACGTGCAGATCGGTCAGGTGGGCAATGCGAACGTGACCGAGCCGCCTGCGATAGGCGCGCGGGCCGGCGAAGCGCCGCAGCTCGATGCCGCTTCGCGCGGCTGGGCCGTCGGCCTCGTCCGATCGTCGCATTCGGGCGAATCGTTTTTCGATCCACGCCGCGGCATCCACGAGAGACGAGGGAGACTTAGCCACGAAAACCTGTTCAATCGTAGCTAGGAACCGAGGGTCAGGCCACCGTCTTCTTGACCACGTCCAGGAACGCCTGCGCCGCGTGCGACAAGGTGCGGTCGCGGGGGACCAGCAGGCGGATGGGGCGCTCGATGTTCATCTCCTTCACCTTGACCTCCACCAGCGCCTTTCGCTCGAGCTCCTGGCGGACCACCATGCGGGGCAGGAACGCCACCCCTTCGTTGCTCTGCACCAGCTTGCGAATCGCCTCCAGGGTGGGCATCTCGACGTCCATGTTCAGCGGCACCTTGTGACGGCGGAACTCGCGCACCACGTTCTCGCGGTAGGGCGAGACCACGTTGTGGGCGATGAAGGTCTCCTCGCCCAGATCGGTGATCGAGATGGTCTTGCGCCCCGCGAAGCGGTGCTGGGGGGACACGATGAAGGCCAGCGCGTCGGCATACAGCATCCTGGACAGCAGTCGCGCGTCGGCGGGATCGTAGCTGACCACGCCCAGCTCGAGGTTGCCGTCCAGCAGCTCGGCGGGGATCTTGCTGGACTGACTGCGGCGCACCTGAACCTTGATCTTGGGATACAGCCGCCGGTAACGCTCGATGTGCGGCAGCAGATACAGGGTCGAGGATTCGTTCGCGCCGATGGTGAGGCGGCCGGCGGCGTTGTCGCGCAGCTCGGCCAGCGCCGTCGACATCTCCTCCCGCAGGTTCTCGAAGCGGCGCGTGAAATCCAGCACCACCTGCCCGGCGTCGGTCAGCACCAGCTTCTTGGCCGTGCGGAACGACCGATCGATCAGCGGCTCGCCGATCTCGGCCTCCAGCCGCTGCAAGGTCAGCGAGATGGCGGGCTGGGTGCGCAGCAGCTTCTCCGCCGCGCGCGAGAAGCTCTGCTCGGCGACGATGGTGGCGAACACCCGCAGCGCGTACAGCTCGACGTTCGACACGAGCCGGAAGATAACCGTTTCTTATGGGTTCATCTACAAATATAAATTTGCCGAATCTGCCGCAGGACGCCAAAGTGGACTGTCATGAACTCGAACCGCGTCTTCATCTTCGACACCACCCTGCGCGACGGCGAGCAGTCGCCCGGCTGCAGCATGACCGTGACCGAAAAAGTGCGACTGGCCCACAAGCTCGAGGATCTGGGCGTCGACGTCCTGGAGGCGGGGTTCCCCATCGCGTCGGAGGGGGATTTCGAGGCGGTGCGGGCGGTGAGCCGCGAGATCAAGGTCTCGGTGGCGGCGCTGGCCCGCTCGATGCCGCTCGACATCGAGCGGGCCGGGGCGGCCCTCGATCAGGCGCTGGTGGCGCCGCGCATCCACACGTTCCTGGCCACCAGCGACATTCATCTGAAGTACAAGCTGAAGAAGTCCCGGCAGGAGGTCCTCGACGCGGCGGTGGCGGGGGTCACCCTGGCCCGCAAGTACGTCGACGACGTCGAGTTCTCGGCCGAGGACGGCGCGCGCACCGAGCCCGACTACCTGGTCCAGGTCGCGAAGGCGGTGGTCGAGGCGGGGGCGCGCACGGTGAACATCCCCGATACCGTCGGCTACTCGGTCCCCGACGAGTTCGGCGAGCTGATCGGCAAGGTCGTGACGGCGCTCGCCGGCCGCGGCATCGTCAGCGTGCACTGCCACGACGATCTGGGGCTGTCGGTGGCGAACTCGCTGGCCGCGCTGCAGGCGGGGGCCCGCCAGATCGAGTGCACGATCAACGGCATCGGCGAGCGCGCCGGCAACTGCTCGCTGGAAGAGGTGGTGATGGCGCTGAAGACAAGGCAGGATCGCTTGCCGTTCGCCACCGGCATCCGCACCGAGCACCTCTATCCGGCCAGCCAGATGCTGTCGTCGATCATCAGCTTCGGGCCGCAGCCCAACAAGGCCATCGTGGGGCGGAACGCCTTCGCGCACGAGGCCGGCATCCATCAGGACGGCTTCCTCAAGGAACGCACCACGTACGAGATCATCGAGCCCAGGTCGGTCGGCGTTCCGGAGAGCCGGCTGGTGCTGGGGAAGCACAGCGGGCGGCATGCCCTGTCCGCCCGGTGCGAGGAGCTGGGGTTGCATCTCGATCGGGCTCAACTGGACGCGCTGTATGTTCGCTTCTCGGCGCTGGCCGATCGCAAGAAGGGGATCATGGACGAGGAGATCGTCGCGCTGGCTCGCGAAATCTCCGGGCAGCCGGGTAGCGGCGCCGCCCGCGTCGCCTAGCCGATCCGTTCGTTTCGCCGTCGGACCGGCTGTATCGTGGGGCGGTGAAGCTGCCGTCGTTCGCGAAGGGCCTCTATGCGCAGGTGCTGGCGGGGGTGGCGCTGGGGATCTTGATCGGGCTGGTGAGGCCGGCCTGGGGCGTGGCGCTCAAGCCGCTCGGCGATGGGTTCGTCCGCCTCATCAAGATGATGATCGCGCCCATCATCTTCTCGACGGTGGTGGGGGGGATCGCGCACGCGGCGGACATGCGCAAGGTGGGGCGGGTCGGCCTGAAGGCGCTGCTCTACTTCGAGGTGCTGACGAGCGTGGCGCTGATGATCGGGCTCGGCGTGGGCCACGTCATCGCGCCGGGGGCGGGGATTCACGCCGATCCACGCACGCTCGACGCTCACCTGGTCGAGACCTACGCGACCGCCGGGAAGCACCTGGGCGCCACGGACTTCCTGCTGGGCATCATCCCCACCACGGTCGGGGAGGCGTTCACGGGCGGCGACATCCTGCAGATCCTGCTCGTGTCGGTGCTGGTGGGGGTGGCCGCCGCCGCGCTGGGGTCGCGCGTCGCCGCCGCCACCACGCTGATCGAGCAGGTCGGCCAGCTGTTCTTCCGCATGGTGGCCCTGGTGATGCGGCTGGCCCCGCTGGGCGCGATGGGGGCGATGGCCTTCACGGTGGGGAAGTTCGGCATCGCCTCGCTGGCGGCGCTGGCGAAGATGATGCTGGCGTTCTACGCCACCAGCGTCCTGTTCGTGCTGGTGGTGCTGGGGCTGGTGGCGCGCCAGGTGGGCTTTGGCATCGTCCCCTTCGTGCGGTTCATCCGCGAGGAGATCTTCGTCGTCCTCGGCACCTCGTCGTCCGAGTCGGCGCTGCCGTTGATGATGGCGAAGATGGAGCGGCTCGGTTGCCCGCGCGCCGTGGTGGGGCTGGTCATCCCCACCGGCTACTCGTTCAACCTGGACGGGACGTCGATCTATCTGTCGCTGGCGACGCTGTTCATCGCGCAGGCGCTCGACATCCAGCTTCCGCTGGCGGACGAGCTGGGGCTGCTGGCGGTGCTGTTGCTGACCTCGAAGGGGGCAGCGGCCGTGACCGGGGGCGGGTTCGTCACGCTGGCCGCCACGCTGGGCGCGACCGGCAAGCTTCCGGTGGCGGGGCTGGCGCTGCTGCTGGGCGTGGACCGCTTCATGTCGGAGGCGCGCGCCATCACCAACCTGATCGGCAACGGCGTGGCCACCCTGGCCATCGCACGCTGGGAGGGTGAGCTCGACATGGACAAGGTGCGCGCCACCCTGGCGTCGCCCCGGGCAGCGGTCGTCGCTGGCGCGGTCGACGCCAGCGGCGGCGCCGCCTGAGTCAGGCGCGACGGCCCGGGCGGGCCTGCCCCTCGAGGATGGTGAACACGGCGTGCGTCAGATCCCGGGGCAGGAATGGCTTGGGGAGAAAGTGCGTGTCGCGCCCCAGCGGCTTCGACAGCAGATCGGCGTGCTCCGTGTGGCCCGAGATGTAGAGCACCTTCAGCGCCGGACGAAGCTTGCGCAGCGCCGTGGCCAGCTCGATCCCGCCCAGCTCGGGCATCGCCACGTCGGTCAACAGCAGGTGAATGGGCCCGTCCTGGGCGGCCGCCACCTCCAGCGCGTGGCGGCCGTTTCGCGCCGTCAGGATCGAGTAGCCACGCATCTTCAGGATCCCCACCAGCAGCTCGCGCACGACGTCGTCGTCGTCGCAGACCAGCACCGTCTCGTAGCTGGTGTTCGCCGGTAGCGCCACCTCGGCGAGCGGGATGTTCTCGAGGGTGGGGCGACGCGCGCGGGGGAGGTGAATCGTGAAGGTGGTGCCCCGTCCCGGGCTGCTGTCGACGTGCATCGAGCCGCGGCTCTGATGGACGATGCCCTGAACCATCGCCAGCCCCAGCCCGGTGCCGTGCCCCGGCTCCTTGGTGGTGAAGAACGGCTCGAAGATGTGGGGCAGCACCTCGGTAGGAATGCCCGTGCCGGTGTCGCTGACCGCCAGGGCCACCACGTCGCCGGGCCCGTCGCTGGTGGTCAAGGTCAGCTGCCCGCCGCCGGCCATGGCGTCGCGCGCATTCAGGGCCAGGTTCAGGATGACCTGCTCGATCTGGCCCGGATCCGCGATGATCTGGGTGCGGGCGTGCAGCGCCACGGCAAGCTCGATGCGATCGTCGACCACGGTCCGCAGCAGGCGCCGCATCCGTTCGACCATCTCGTTCAGATCGAACGCCACCGGCTTCAAGACCTGCCGACGCCCGTAGGCGAGCAGCTGACGGGTGAGCTGGGCGGCCCCCTTCGCGCTCTCCATCACCATGGTGGCGTGATGGGAGAGGGGGTTGTCCGCCGGCAGGCCCGAGCGCAACAGATCGCCGTACCCCATGATGATGGCCAGCCGGTTGTTGAAGTCGTGGGCGATGCCGCCCACCAGCTTGCCCACCGTCCCCAGCTTCTCCGCCTGGCGAAGCTGCGTCTCGAGCTGCTCCCGGGCCTGCTCGGCCGCGCGCTGATCGTGGATGTCCTCGAACGTCACCATGATCGATTCCAGGCGCCCCTGCGCATCACGCGCGGCACGCAACGAGGCCCGCACCCACCGCGCCTCGCCCTGCTTCGAGACGAAGCGCTTGTCGAACTGAAAGCCCTCCATCTCCCCCTTGGCCACGCGGCCCAGCAGGGCGCGCTCCTCCTCGACCTCGTCGGGGTGGGTGACCTCCAGCCAGATCTCGTAGGGGTCGCGCGCCAGCAGCGCTTCCCGCGCCTGCCCCGCCATCCGGGCGAACTGGTCGTTCACGAAGAGGTAGCGCCCCTTGACCGCCGAGACGCACATCATGGCGACGGGCGCACCCTCGACCGCCAGCATGTGGTGGCGGGCCTCTTCCCATTTCGCCGCCAGGGTGTCGCGCTCGGCCTGGATACGAGCGAGCGTCGCCTCGAGCTCCGCGGTTCGGTCCGCCATTTGCGGAACTCTATACCGAACCGTGTTTGGGACGCAGCCTCTTCGCGCGACCGGACCAGGACATCTGGATCGGGGGTCGTCGGCAAAGGCGACGGACCGCCGGCCGTCGACGGCGTCGTGCGCCGCTTCATCGCGCCGTCGAGCGGGAACGGTTGTTGCTGAAGGGGCCCACATTCGAAATGTGATCACAACGAAAATAAGGTGACCTGTTTGGTGGTCGTGAAGGTGACTCTGACTCGCGACCCGTGTTCCATCCGCCGTTCATTGCGAACGGCGGTCCCTCTGCATTGGAGCGCTCATGAAAATTACATTGGCTTCTGATCCGTTGATGCGTGCGGGGTCTGCAAGGAGGGTGGCCGAGATCGGCCATGCTCCGTTCAGACATCATTTCGCGTTCGCGATGTTCGCCGTAGCGTTCGTGTTCGGCTGTTCGTCGGGAGACGACGAACAGCAGAGCCTCGAGGCGATTCTGAACGATGGGGATCTGACCACGCTGATGTCCTCGCGTGGGTTGGCGGCGGCCGCGGTGGGCGGCAAGACCGGGGGGACCGGCGGCACGGCGGGCATCTTCGGCTCGGGCGGCACGGCGGGCATCTTCGGCTCGGGCGGCGCGGTGGGCACGGCCGGTATCGGGATGACCGGCACCGGCGGCGCGGTGGGCTCGGGCGGCTCGTTCGACGGCGGCGTCGGGGGCGGGCCCTTCGACGGCGGCATGGGCGGCTCGTTCGACGGCGGGGTGGGGGGCGGGAGCTTCGACGGCGGGGTCGGTGGCGGGATCGGCTCGGGAGGGTCCGGCATGGGTGGCAATGGTTTCCCCTTTCCCGAGGGGGCGCAGGGGCAGTGGACCTTCGACGACTGCAACAGCGCGCGGACGGACCTGGGCGACAGCACCTTCTCGGGGCACACGGCGTTTCGTTCGGTCACCGCCGCGTGCACGACCGGCGTGGTCGGCCAGGCCATCGCCATCGACGAGACGAATGATCTGGTCTACGTGCCCGACCAGCCGAGCTTCACGTTCGAGAACGGCGTCTCGGTCGCGGCCTGGGTCAAGCCCACCAAGCTGGGCGACGTGCGGACGATCTTTCGGAAGCGCGAAGGGGGGACCAGCACCTTCGTGCTGGCGGCGAACGACAAGGACTATCAGATGGTGGTGCGCCTCGTCGGGGGACGCGCGATCTCGGTGCAGGGCCACGCCACCCCGAACAGCTGGACCCACGTGGCGGCGACCTATGACGG
>DASYCK010000053.1:0-25985 GCA_036500205.1 Polyangia bacterium
CCAGCGCCGCGATGATCACGGCATCGTCGACGATCGAGGGGGAGATGATCCCCTTGCCGATCGTCTTGGCCACGTGAAGGTCGAACACCGCGAAGGCGATGAAGTTGAAGAAGGCCGCCCACAGCACGGCGGAGCGGGGCGTGAGCACCCGCGTCGACACCACCGTCGCCACCGAATTGGCGGCGTCATGAAACCCGTTGATGAAGTCGAACGACAGCGCGATCAGAACGATGACGACGATCAGGAACACCAGAACCTCATCTCCATGCTCTCGGTTTGCCGGGGAGGCCCGGGCTAGCTGTTCTCGAGGACCACGCCCTCGATGACGTTCGCCACGTCCTCGCAGCGATCGGTGGCGGACTCGAGGATCTCGAAGATCTCCTTCCACTTGATGACCGCGATGGGGTCCTTCTCCTCGCGGAACAGGCGGGCCAGGGCCCCCCGCAGGATCTTGTCGGCCACGTTCTCCAGGCGGTTGATCTCGATGCAGTGCTGGAGGATGTCGTTGGCCTTCTTCATGTCGCGCAGCCCCGACACCGCCGACAGCACGTGCTCGGCTCCGCTCACCAGCGAGCGGGCCAGCTCGCCGACCTCCGGAGGCATGGTCTTGATCTCGTACAGCGAGAACCGATCGGCCGCCGCCTCGACGAGATCCATGATGTCGTCCATGCGGGTGATGAGCCGGTAGATGTCGTTGCGATCGAGCGGCGTGATGAACGTCTTGTGCAGCGACTCGACCACGGCGTGCGTGATGTCGTCGCACTCGTGCTCGATCTGGGTGACCCGCTCGGCTTGCGCCTCGATGTCGGCGGGGTTTTCGATCATCGCCAGCAGGGCGCGACAACCCTCGACGGTCTTGCTCCCTTGCTGCTCGAAGAACTGAAAGAACGTCTTGTCGTGAGGGAGCAACCGCATGGCGCGGGTTCATATACAAAGTCAAGCAACGATTCAATGACCAAGGGCACCCGGCCAGCCCCCCGCGTCGGCTATCATCGCGGAAATGCCGCGCGCGCCGCGCCCGACCGGGACCTTGCGAACGTTGATGGCGTCGCTGCTGCGCTGGATCGCCGAGGCGGCGATACGGATCTATTACCCACGACGCACCGTCGAGGGGCGCGAGCATCTGCCGCCACCGGGCGCCGCCATCTACGTCGCCAACCACCCGAACGGCCTGCTCGACCCGCTGGTGTTGCGCGTCACCCTCGATCGAGCGGCGCGCTTTCTCGCCAAGAGCACCCTGTGGGCGAACCCGTTCGGACGGCTGGCGATGGACGCCTTCGCCTGCCTGCCCGTCTACCGCATGCAAGACGTCGCCGTGAACGGGCGCGGCGAGACGGTGGCCCGCAACGAGGAGACCTTCGCGCGCTGCCGCGCCGAGCTGGCGGCCGGCGCGGATCTGGCGCTGTATCCCGAGGGGACCTCGCACTCGGATCCGCAGCTGAAGCCGCTGAAGACCGGCGCCGCCCGCATCGCGCTGGGGGCGGCGGCCGAGGCGGCGGAAGAGAAGCGCTCCCGGCTGCCCGTGCTGGTGCCGATCGGCAGCCACTACGAAAGTCCGGCCCTGTTTCGCTCGGCGGTTCATCTGGTGGTGGGCGCGCCGATCGCTCTGGGGCCCTACCTGCCGCAATTTTCCGCCGACCCACGCCACGCCATCGACGCGCTCACCGACGACATCCGCGCCCGCCTGGACGGGTTGATCTTGCAGGCCGAGACGCGCGAGCTGCTGGCCGGTATCGCCCGCGTCGCCAGCTGGACCGCCAGCGCGCCCGACGACGACGCGCCCGAGCGGCACCACGCCCGCACGCGCGAGCTGCTGGCCGCCTACGCGAAGCTGCGCGCCTCCGATCCGGCGCGCGTCGAACGGCTGACCGAGGCGGTCCGCGACTACGCGCGCCTGCTGGAGAGGATGGGGGTGCGCGATCCCTGGGCGCTGGAGACGCCGCGCATCTCGGCGGGGCCAATCGCGCTCGGCCTGGGGCGCCTGGCGTTGATGATCCCCTTCGCCGTCTGGGGCGTGGTGACGAGCTGGCTCCCCTACCGGCTGACCGGGATCGCCGCGCGCAAGGCGACCAAGGACGACGACGTGTTGAGCACGATGAAGATGATCGGCGGGGCGGCGTTTCTGGTGGCGGCCTGGCTCATCGAGGCGGTGGTGATCGGACTTTGCTTCGGCGCGGGGGCGGGCGCCGGCGCGCTGCTGCTGGCGCCCCCGGCCGGTTACGCGGCCCTGCGGTTCAGCGAACGGCTGCGCGAGGTGGTCGAGGCGCTGCGCCACGTGAGCGTAGGCTGGCGGGCGCGTGGCGAGACGGTGCGACGACTGACGGAGCGGCGCCAGCGGCTGGCGGCCGACGTCGCGCAGGCGTTGCGCCAGACGGAGCCATGAGCGACGGCGACCTCACGGAGGCGACGTGCGCGGCGCTGCTGCGCAAGTACCGCCTGCTGGCCCGCTGGCGGCGGACCAAGGACGCCGACCAGGGCAGCGGCGCCGATCAGGCGGCCCTGCGTGCCCTGGCCGCGGAGTTCCCGGGCGCGCTACGCGAGCTGGATCTGCTGGGTCTGGCCGAGCTCGACCGACGGGTGGCCACGCTCGTCGCGCCGCCGGCCGCCGAGGCGGAGCCGTGGCTGTCGTGGATCGTCGCCTATCACGCGCTGATGCGCGAGGCGCTGAGCTTGAAACGCCAGCCGGAACAGCGCGCCCCGCTCGCCGATGACGCCTTCGCGCGGGACGTGGCGCGCCCGCCGGGCGGGCGGCTATCGCTGGTGGTGCTGCGCGCGGTGGCGCGCCGGTTCGACGTCGACCCGCGCGCGGTGGCCGACACGCTGTTCCCGCCCCGACGGCCCCGCGACCTGCCCTGAACGCTCAGCGAAGCTGGGCCGTCAGCGCCTCGGCATCGGTGACGGGGAGGTCGCAGCGACCGCGCCGGCAGACGTAGGCGGTGGGCCGCCCCTGCTGCGCCACCTTCTGCCGCGCGAAGGGGACCACGCTGCCGATTCGCTCCACCTGCGCCTCGGTGCCACAAGCGACGACCCGCGCCGGCAGGAACGTGCTTCGCAACGCCGACAGCAGCGGCGTCGCCTCCGCGGCCGCCACGCCGTCAGGCCACACCACCACGATCTCGCGCGGCTCGTCGAGGAAGAAATCCAGCGCCAGCAGCGCCTCCGTCATGACCATGGGGCGCTCGTTCAGCAGCGCCGCGTGCGCGCGGAGGGCCCCCGCGGCGATGCGTCTCCAGCGGTCGTCGTCGGTGTACGTGGCCAGCCGCACGGCGTTCATCAACGCCACCGAGGTCCCCGACGGCTCGGCCCCGTCGGAGGCCGGGCGCTCCCGGGCGATCAACGTCTCGTGCGCGTCGCCGGTCATGAACCAGCCACCGGCCGGATCGGCGAACAGCGCCTCGGTCTCCCCCGTCAGGCGCAACGCCTCGTCGAGCCAGCGCGCCTCGAACGACGCCTCGTAGAGATCGAGGAGGCCAGCGGCCATGAACGCGTGATCGTCGAGGAACCCGAGCTGCCGGGGCCGCCCGTCCTTGAAGCTGCGCTGAAGCCTTCCCGCGCCGTCGGCCAGCTGGTCCAGGACGAAGCTGGCCGCGCGCGCCGCCGCCGCCACGTAGCGGGGCTCGTCCAGGATCCGCCCCGCCACGGCCAGCCCCGAGATCATCAGGCCGTTCCAGGCCGCCAGGATCTTCTCGTCGCGCAACGGGGGCGGCCGCCGCGCCCGGGCCGCGTACAGCTTGGCGCGCGCGTCGGCCAGCACGGACCAGGTGGTCTCGTCGGGGGCGGGCACGTTGAGGATGGTGTGCCCCTCCCAGTTTCCGCCGGGCCGCACGTCGTAGTGACGCAGGAACAGCGCGGTCGTCTCGCCTTCGCCTAGCACCCGCCTGATCTCGACCTCGCTCCAGACGAAGAACGCGCCCTCTTCCAGCTGGCCCGCCTCATCCAGGGAATCGGCGTCGGTCGCCGAATAGAAGCCGCCCTGGGGCGCCGTCATCTCGCGAAGCACGTAGTCGCACGTCTCGCGCGCCACGCGCGCCAGATCCGCTCGCCCCGTCACCTGGTGGGCCTCGGCATACGCGGGCACCAGCAGCGCGTTGTCGTACAGCATCTTCTCGAAGTGCGGCACCAACCAGGCGGCGTCGGTCGAGTAACGATGAAAACCGCCCCCCAGCTGATCGTACATTCCCCCCGCCGCCATCTTGGCCAGGGTCACGACGGCCATGTTCGACGCGTCCGCGTCGCCCGCGCGTCGTGCCTGGCGCAACAGCAGCCGCACCGGCACGTTCGACGGAAACTTGGGAGCCCGGCGCACGCCGCCGTTCACGTCGTCGAACGACCGCTTGAAGAACGCCACCGTGCCGGCCAGGACGTCGCGGCCAGGCAGCGCCACGGCGGCGTCAGCGGGCTTGCCTTGCATGTCTTGCCTCACCACGTTCACCACGGCGTCCGCCGCCCTGGCGACCCGCTCCGGTTCGCGATGAAACGTCGTCGCCAGCTCGCCCAGGATGGTCAGGAATCCGTGGCGCTGGCCGCGCGCCCCGTCGCGCGGCGGGAAGTACGTCCCGCCGAAGAACGGCTCGCGATTCGCCGTCAGCCACACGCTCATCGGCCAGCCGCCCGACCCGGTCAGCTTCTGCACGGCCGTCATGTAGACCGCGTCGACGTCGGGGCGCTCCTCGCGATCGACCTTCACCGCGATGTAGTGCAGGTTCAGGAACGTCGCGATCTCCTCGTCCTCGAACGACTCGGCCTCCATCACGTGGCACCAGTGGCAGGTCGAGTAGCCGATCGACAGGAAGACGGGCCGACCCAACCGGCGCGCTTCGGCGAACGCTTCGTCCCCCCAGGCGAACCAGTTCACGGGGTTGTGCGCGTGCTGCAGGAGATAGGGGCTCGTCTCGAGGGCCAGCCGATTGGTGAACCGAGCACGTCCCGCCCCGTCGAGGTGGTGGGTGCGCGGCACGTAGCCGGGGCCCTGGGCGACGACCGCGGCGGTCAGGCGTTCGGCGAGCGCGCTCGAAAAGATCTCTGCCCCGGGGGGCGACGAGAAGGTCATGGCGCATCCCCGCTCACGTATTTCATTCGCGCATCATGCGACCCACCCGGTCTTTGATCCACAGGGGCACAAGGCCGTAAGTTGAGCGCGATGCGCCCGCTGCGATCGCGACCCCCGATGAACGTGCGCGTGGTGCTGCTGACGCTGATCGCGGTCGGCCTGACGGCGTGCGCGCCGCACGAGCCGGCTGGCAACGCGCTCGACCGGGTGCGGGCCGCCGGCGTGCTGCGCTGGGGCGGTGACGAACAGGGGGGCGAGCCGTACGCCTTCGAGGATCCGGCGCACCCGGGCACGCTGATCGGCTTCGAGACCGAGCTCGCCGCGGCACTGGCGCACGCGCTCGGGGTGCGGGCGATGTTCGTGCAGAACGACTGGCCCACCCTGATCCCGTCGCTGGAACGGGGCACGTTCGACGTCGCCATGAACGGGATCGAGGTGACGCCGGCCCGCCTGGGGCGGGTCGACTTCTCGCGTCCGTATTTTTTCTTCACGCTGCGCCTGGTGGGCCGCGCGGGCGATGGGCGCATCACCGACCTGGCGTCGCTGCGCGGGCTGCGCGTGGGAACGCTGGCGGGGACCCAGGCCTGGCAGACGCTGCTCGACGCGGGGGCGCGGGCGATCCCTTACGAGGGGGTCGACGAGCCGTTCATCGACCTCGAACAGGGGCGAACCGACGCCGTCCTGCTGGACGACATCATCGTCGATCGGTACGCCCCCCGTCACCCGACCTTGCGGCTCGCCGGCGACGTGGGGGCAGGGACCTACGCCGTGGCGGTCCGGCGCGAGGACGGCGCGCTCCGCACCGTCCTCGATGGTGCGCTGGGGAACCTGATCGCGTCGGGGGAGCTGCGACGCATTCTGGCGCGCTGGCACATCGACGGTCCCCGCCAGGCGGCCCTGGCGACGGCGCCGGCGAGCGGCGCTGCCAGAGGCGGCGAGGTGCTCGCGCCACCGTTCGGGGCGCGGCACCTCTGGCTCTTTCTGCAGGGCGCGCTCGTCACGCTGCTCGTCTCGGTGGGCGCGATGGCGCTGGCGGTGTCCTTCGGCCTGGCGTTGGCGCTGGCGCGCCTGTACCTCCCGCGTGCGGGCCGGCTCGCCGGCCTCTACATCGAGCTGTTTCGCGGGACGCCGGTGCTGCTGCAGCTCTACCTGCTCTACTACGGTCTCGCCCCCGTGCTGCGGCTCGACGCATTCGGCGCCGCCATCCTGGGGCTCGGGCTGAACTACGCCGCGTACGAAGCGGAGATTCACCGCGCCGCCATCGCCTCCGTGCCGCCGGGCCAGCTGGAGGCCGCGCTGAGCCTGGGCATGTCGCGAGCGCTGGCCTTGCGGCGCATCGTCCTGCCCCAGGCGTTGCGCGTCGCGCTGCCCGGCGTGACGAACGATTTCATCGCGTTGCTGAAGGACAGCTCGCTCGTCTCGGTGATCACCGTGGTCGAGCTGACGAAGCGCATGTCGATCACCGCCGTCGACACCCACGGCTGGCTGCTCCCCGGACTCGCCTGCGCGGGATTTTACTTCGCGATGAGCTACCCGCTCGCGCGCCTGGCCCGCCACTGGGAACGACGCCTGGGCGGCTGACCCCGTCTGTGACGCGCGTCGACCTCAGTCTTCTTGGGCCGCGGTTGGTCGGGCCTGATGTCGGGGGCGGGGATTCCTCTGGCGGGGCACACTCCTGGAATGGCCGCTGCGCGGCCATCGTCGTTCGGCGTCGGGCTGGCAACCGCGGCGCAGACGCCGCGGAGCGCCCTCCGACGTCCCCGCCAGAGGAGTCCCCGCCCCCGACGCGGCCCTCCCGTGAACACACGAACGCCTTGGCAACACCACGGCACACGCCCTTTCGTACGAACATGAAGGCGAGTCGGTAGCCTCGGGCAGGACAGACCCTCGCTCCAGCCGCAGCGCCCGTCTACTCGCTACCCTCATTCCTGAAGGCGAGGTCAGGCCAGCTTTGCTGGCCTGACCGAGGGGGGACCGGGGGTATGCGAGCGGCAGCGAGCCATACCCCCGTGATATAGACTGCGCCCCCTTCATGTCGACTCTTTCGCGGGCTTTCGTGCTGGTCATGGGCGTCATCCTCCTCGGGGGCACCGTGATCTTGGGGATCGCCAGGCATCGCGTGAACCACTCTTTCGCCGACGTTCCCCCTTCACCCATCACCCGGGCGACGTCGCCGGACGAGATCGCGCGCGGCGGCCGGCTGTTTCGCACGTTGTGCCTCGATTGCCACGCCGGTGCTGGCGGCACGCGCCCCACCGGCGCGCGGGTGAAGAACGCGCCCGAGTTCATCGGTGAAGTGTGGGCCCCCAACATCACCGCCGATCCGCAGGCCGGCGTCGGCGCCTGGACCGACGGCGAGCTGGCGCGGCTGCTGCGTAACGGCGTCCGGCGCGATCTTTATTACGCCGCCACCATGCCGCGCTTCCCCCACCTGGGCGACGACGACGTGTCGGCGATCCTGGGCTTCATGCGGTCCGACGATCCGATGGTGCAAGCCACCCCCGCGCCTGCCACCGTCGTCCCGCGCTCGAAGCTGGGGATTGGCGGCGTGCTGGCGCTCGCCTTCGCCGCCGGGGTCGACGTGAGCGGCGCCGTCCACGTCGACCAGCCACCGCGTGGCCCGAACGCCCCCTACGGGAGATACCTGGCCGCCCGGATTTACGCCTGCGTCGACTGCCACACCAACGGGTTCGGGGCGACCGACGAGAAGCTGGCGGCGTCGGGGGTGATGGCGGGCGGCATGATCCTGCACAACGCGAAGGGGGACACCATCTATTCGCGCAACCTGACCGCCGACGCCGAGACCGGCCTGGCGGCCTGGAGCGCCGACGACCTGACGCGCGCGCTGACGAGCGGCCTGGCCCGCGACGGCCGCAAGCTGCGCCCCCCCATGCCGGTATTCCGGGCCATGGACGCGACCGACGCGGCGGCCATCTACGCGTTCCTGCGCTCCGTGCCGGCCGTGCGCAGCCCAGTGCCGATCACGACGACGCCCCCGCACGACTGACCGAGCGCGGCTGGTACAATGCCCGCTTGCTCGTCCAGGTCACGAACCTTCACAAGCGGCTCGGCGACCGGGTGATCCTCGACGATGTCTCGTTGACGGTCGAGCGCGGCGAGGCGCTGGCGATCATGGGACCGTCCGGCTCGGGGAAGACCACCTTGCTGCGCTGCCTGAACGGCCTCGAGCGCCCCGACGCCGGCCGGGTGCGCGTGGGCGTGCACGAGATCGGCCCCGCGGTCAGCGAAGCGACAGGCGCGCTGCCCGCGTTGCGACGACAGGTCGGCTTCCTGTTCCAGCAGTGGAATCTGTTCGCGCACCTGACCGTGCTGGGGAACGTCATCGAGGCACCCATGACGGTGGGCGGTCTATCGCGCGAAGCGGCCACCACCCGCGCGCGCGCGCTGCTGACCCGGGTCGGCATCGCGGCGCGCGCCGACGCGTACCCGCGTCACCTGTCGGGAGGCGAGCAGCAGCGCGCCGCCATCGCGCGCGCGCTGGCGATGGAGCCGGCGGTGCTGCTGCTCGACGAGCCCACGAGCGCCCTCGATCGCGCGCGCGCCGACGACCTGCTGGGCCTGCTCGCCACCTTGCGCGCCAGCGGCCTGACCCTGATCGTCGTCACCCATGACCCGCGCGTCGCCGCGGCGGTGGGAGGCCACGTGATGCAGCTTCACGAAGGACGACTGGCTGACGAAACCGCTCCTGGCGCGCCACTCACGTAGCGCCGCGCGCCGGTCCCTCGTCGTCGCGGAGCGTCGTCGAAGAGCGTGGATTCACGTTGAAAGGCCAGCGAGCGCCGGGGTAGTCTGACCCGCCCGTTTCCCCCCGGTTTTCCCGCCACGAAAGAACGTCGTTGCCCGCAAAGCCGCAAAAACTGGAAGGCGCCGTCCGTCCCTGGTCCCCCTCCGGACCGCCCACCTTCCTGCTCGGGTTGGCGCTGGTGGCGGGGCTGGTCGTCTTCCTGCGCACGGTCAACGAGCACTACCTGATCAAGAACTGGCTGGTCTGGCACTACCTGCAGGCGATCGTGCTGGCGCTGGCCTGGGGCGTGTCGTGCCTGTCGTTCGGCTTCTTCCTGCTCGATCGGGTGCGCGCGCAGCGTGAGGCGGTCTTCCGCGACGCCGTGCTGGCGTTTCCGCTGGGGGTGTTCGCCTTCCAGCTGGCGATATTTATGCTCGGCCTCGCGCACCTGCTGGGCAGCCTCACCTTCGCGCTCTTGCCGCTGGCGTTCGCCGCCGCGGGAATGCATCGGCTCGTCGAGGCGGGGCGAGCGCTGCGACAGGTGAAGACTCCGCGCACCTTCGTCGACCTGGCGCTGCTGCTGTTCGGCCTCGCCGGGCTGGGGCTGCTCTACTTCGAGATCCTCTCGCCCGAGGCGATCCACTGGGACGCCCGCTGGTATCACCTGCCCATCGCGCGCCAGTACGCGCTGTGGGGCGCCATTCGCCCGTTCCCCGAGGGCTGGTGGCTGGGCGCGTATCCCCACAGCGCCAGCTTGTCGTACACCTGGGCCTTCCTCGCGCCGCGCCCCCTGCTGTTCGATCGGCTCGAGCTGTGCTTGCACATGGAGTTCCTGGTGTTCGTGGCCACGCTCGCCAGCACGGCGGCCCTGGCCCGGGCGCTCGCCCCCGCGGTCTCCGGCCGCGGCGCCTGGGTGGTGACGTTCCTGTTCCCGGGGATCTTCCTCTACGACAGCAACCTGGTCGGCGCGGCCGATCACTTCGCCGCCCTGCTGTGCATCCCGCTGGCGCTGTCGCTCATCACCGTGTGGTCGTCGTTCACGCCGCGCAACGCGCTGCTGTTCGCGATCTTCATGGCCGCTGGCATCAACACCAAGCTGTCGGCCTGGTGCATGTTGTTGCTCCCCACGCTGCTGTTCGTCCTGCGCGCGCTCTGGCTCATCCTCGCGCGGGCCCTCCGCCGGCCGGGGGCGCCCCCACGACCGGTGGCCACGACGCTGTTCGTGCTCGGCGCCGTGCTGCTGCTGACGACGCCGTTCTGGGCGAAGAACTGGCTGTGGTACGGCGATCCGCTGTACCCGCGCTTTCACGGGCGCCTCCCCTTGCATCCGTGGAATCCGGAGGCGCTGGCCAGCCTCGACGTCTTCAACAGCTTCAACTTCACGCCCCGGCCTGGCCTCGACGGCGTGCTCGACGCCTTGAAGGCGACGGTGACGTTCTCGTTCATTCCCAACGATTGGCCCGCCTACCACCGCGACGTCCCCGTCTTCGGGTCGCTGTTCACCTTGACCTTGCTGTGCCTGTTCTTCGTCCGTCCCCGGGCCCGGGCCGCGCACTGGCTGACCTACGCGGGGGCCATGGTGGCGATCGTCGCCTGGTACATGTTGAGCCACCAGGATCGCTACCTGCAGGTGTGGCTGCCCGCCATGGCGGCCGCCACCGCGGCGGCGCTGGGCCTCGTCTGGAAGAGCCGCAATCGCCTGATCCAAGGACTGACGGCGCTGCTGATCGCGGCGCAGGTGCTGTGGGGTGGTGACATTCCGTTCTTCCCCACCCACAACCTGGTCCACGACTCCCAGCTGCGCATGGTGATCAGCTTCCTGTCGTCCGGGTTCATGCGCACGCCCAACCGCTTCCGGCTGTACGGCGACGAGAGCCTGGTCGACGCCGTGTTGCCGCGCGACGCGAACGCCCTGCTCCACGAGCTGAACCCGCAGCTGGGGATCGACGTGCTGACCGTCAACGATCAGTGGCAAGGGCTGCTGAGCTACGGCACGCTCGGCTCGCCGGCCGCCATTCACCGGGCCTTCGCCGACCTGAAGATCACTCATCTGGTGTGGAACCCCACCCAGCTGTCGCCCTGGAACTCGATCGCCAGCGGCCTGGCGTTCATCAACTATGCGGCGAACTTCACCGTCGAGCAGATCCCGGCGGGGCAATATCGCGTGGCGCGCTTCGTCGCGGATCGCGCGCCACCAGCGGCGTTCAACGATCTGGTGGCGGTCATGAGCTGCGGCTCCTACTACCCGGAGGGGCGCTATCGCCTGAAGGAGCTGCGCAACCTCGATCCGGGCATCCCCACCGGGGTGGCCGAGGCGCCGCTCGGCGACGAGGCGGCGGCGGTGACGGCGGCCGGCTTTCTGGTGATCGATCCCGCCTGCCACCCCACCTTGCCGACGGAGGTGGCGTCGGCGTTCCAGCCACCGACGTCGTGGAACAACCGCCTGCAGCTCTACGTGCGGCGGACGCCCGGCGACGCGCCGGCCCCGTGAGCCGGGCGCATCGGCTCCCCTACTTCTCGAACATCTGATCGGCGGAGACGACGCGCACGCTGTCGGCCGTGATGGGCAGCGGCTCCTTCTCGATCAGCTTGTCCTCTTCCAGGATGGCGGCCGGCGTGCCGCCCGTGTCGTAGGTGATGGGGGTCGGTTTGCCGTCGAGCAGCCGCGCCTTCACGTCGGCCGCCTTGTCGGCCACGATCGCCACCGCGAAGTTGTCGAGCTGGAGGTGCTTGCGCACGGCCCGATCGACGTCGGCCTTCGTCATCTTCGCCAGCCGCGTCTTCAGCTCCTTCACCAGATCCTTGCCGTACACGGCCGCGTCGATGGCGTAACCGAGCCGGCGCGACACGTCCTGCGTCCACAGATCGGCGTAGTTCAGCAGGAAGCGCCTCGTCGACTGGAAACCCTCCTCGGGGATCCCCTTCTCGATCAGCTGGCGCGTGTAGTAGACGGCGCCCCGCAGCGCGAACAGCGCGTTCTGGGGCGGCACCGGCCGGAGCCAGATCTCGAAGTGCTGCTGCCGGCGCGGGATATTGGGGTACGGGAAGGTCGACCAGCCGTCCTGGATGAAGTTCTCGATGTACGCGTAGTCGCCGTAGTTCAAGCCCCGATCGGCGCGCAGCCGGTTCATCAGCACGCCGTTGAATGTCCGGTGCTCGCCCAGGTACGACCGTGCCACCGTCAGCGGATAGAAGTCGGCGTCGGCGCGGGTGACCGCGATGGGAAACCCGAGGGAGATGGCGTCGGCGCGCGCGTCCTTCTCGACGATCAGCACCTCGGCCCCCTTGCGCGTCTTGGGCTTGGGGAGCGTGGGCAACGGTTGCCCCCTGGCGGGCAAGGCCGCGAAGCGGGCCGCGAACGCCTCGGCGAAGCCCGCCGGGTAGCCACCCGCCACGCCGACGATCAGCCGATCGCGCGTGAAGTGGGTGGCGTAGAACTTCTTCACGTCGTCGACGGTGACGGCGCCAAGCGCGGTGGCCGTCCCCGGCGCGGGGTGACCGTAGGGATGCCCGGCGTACATCAAGCTGGCCAGGCTGTGCTTGCCCAGCTCCTCGTCGTCGTTGCCGCGCAGCGACTTCGTCACGAAGTCGAGGGCGTTCTGGCGCTGGCGCGTGAAGTCCTCGTCGGCGAAGCGCGGCTCGAGGATCTGCTCGACCATCAGGTCGGCGAAGGCGGCCAGGTTGTCGCGGTGGACCGTCCCCTCGAAGACGATCGATTCGACGTCACCCACGACCTGGATGCGCGCCGCCAGCGGGTACAGCGCGTCCAGCATCTCGGAGTAGGTCCGCTTTCGCGTTCCCCCCTGCCCCACCACATCGGAGGTCAGCGCGGCCAGCCCTTCTTTGCCGGCGGGATCGTCGGCCGAGCCGACGTGAAAGAACACCCGCAGGGCCACCAGCGGGCTCATGGGGGACGGAACGAACACGGTGCGCGGCATACCTTTCACCTTTCCGATCGACTTTCCCGTGGACTTGACGGCTACCTTGGCGGGCGCGACCGGTGCCGCGGCCTCGGCGCGAGCGGCGCCGGCCATGGCCATTCCCGTCGCCAGCACCAGCGCCGGTGCGAGCAGCGCGCGCCCTGTCATGGGGCGGCCTTTCGATCGGCCGTCAAGGTGACCGTGGTGCGGTTCGTGGGGATGAAGTACTTCTGGGCCACCCGCTTCACGTCCGCGGGCGTGACCTTGTCGTACAGCGCGAAGTAGTCGTTGATGGCGTCGATCTTCCCCGTCAGGGCCACGAACTGCGCCGCCACGTTCGCGGTCTTGTCGGCCGTGGCGAGCTGGGCCGCGAAGCCGTACTTCACGTGCGACAGCACCTCGCCCAGCGTCTTGTCGTCGACGCCGTCGTGCGCGACGCGGGCCAGCTCGGCGCTCACCGTCTTCTCGACGTACGGCAGATCGTCGGGGCTCTTCACCCGCGCGAAGATCGTGAACAGGTTCGGATCGACGTGCGCGTCGTTCGAGCCCGAGATCGACTCCGCCTTCTGCTCGGTGATCACCAGCTTCTTGTAGAGCGGTCCCCGCTCCGCGAACACCAGCTCCGCCAGCACGTCCAGCGCGGGCAGATCGACGTTCGTCGTCGAGAAGCCGGGCGTGTGATAGCCCACCAGCAGCTGCGGCAAGGTGGCCCCCTTCCAGCCCAGCGCGGCGCTCTTCTCCTTCGCCTGCGGCGGCTCGCTCGGCACGGCGGGACGCGGCGGGCCCATCTTCCAGGCGCCGTAGCCGTCCTCGAGCAGCTTCCAGGCCGCCTCGGTGTCGACGTCGCCCACGATCAGCAGCGTGACGTTGTCGGGGCGGTAGTAGCGATCGAAGAACTGCCGCGAGTAGGCGAACTGCTTCGGCATCGCCTCGATGTCCTTCAGGAAGCCGATGGTGGTGTGCTTGTACGTGTGCTGGGTGAAGGCGTTGTCGTAGAGCGCCTCGTACATCTTCTGCAGCGGGTTCGAGGCCCCCTTGTTGTATTCGCCCAGGACGGCGCGCGCCTCCTTCTCGAAGTCGGGCTCGGAGTACTTCAGGTGCAGAAAGCGATCCGACTCGATCTCGACGATCTTGGGCAGCGCCGCCTTGCCGGCCAGGATGTGATACACGGTGAGGTCTTCCGACGTGTAGGCGTTCGAGTCGGCGCCCATCTCCTTGATGACGTCGTTGTAGGCCTCCTGCGAGTACCTGTCGGTGCCCCGGAACATCATGTGCTCGAAGAAGTGGGCGAAGCCCGACTTGCCCGGCTCGACCTCGTTGCGGCTGCCGGTGCGCACCACCGAGTAGTAAGCCACCAGCCCGGGCGAGTCGTAGTGGACGACGTACGCGCGCAGCCCGTTCGCGAACACCTTCTCGTCGACGGGAAAGGGAAAGGCCTCGCCGGATTTCTTCATCGTCTTCTCCTGCTGACTGGGCACCTGAATGGAAACGGAGGGCGGCCCCGGACTGCGGGTCGCGGACGCGGCGGGCGAGGGGGCGGGCTTGGCGACCTCGGCGGCGCGGCCCTGCGACGGACACGGCACGGTCACCGACAGGGCGACCGTGACCGCCAGCGTGGCGGGCCCAGGCAGCGATAACGAAAACGGCCTCATCGAACCTCCTTGGGCGCCCGTGCGGGGCGCGCGCGGGAGTATATGTCCGACACCCGATATGGCCATGTTTGTCGCTCGGAAGAGGCGGGCCCGACGAGATGCTGATAAAATTGCTTCCGTCGACGATCGAGGGGTACGCGATGTCGGATGAACACGCCTCACCGCTCCTGATTCTCTGCCCGGCGGGCGCACGCTTCGATTGCCTGCGCGAGCTCGCCGAGCGCCGCTTTCCCGGCGTCGAGAACCCTGTCCTGCTGCTTCCCCTCGAAGGGGACGCCGAGGCGGCCGTGCGGCGCGAGCGGGAAGAGCGAGGCGGGGTGCCGATGGGCGTGGTGGTCGCCGACGAATCGAAGGCGCTGGGCGTGCTGGAGGCGGGAGCGGACGAGACGCTCGCCGAGACGGCCCTGGAGGCGCCCGCCGTCTTCGGATTCCTCGACCGGGTGGCGCTGCGCGGGCGGCTGCGGCACGAACAGGAGCGGCTACGCGCTTCCTACGTGCACGCGGAGAAGCTGACTGCCCTCGGCACCCTGGTCGCCGGAGTGGCCCACGAGATCAACAACCCCCTCACCGCGCTGCTACTCTCCGTGGAGGCATTGCGCGTGCGGTTGAACCCGCTGCAGGGTACGTTGCAACAGCTCGACGAGCTGCTGCAGGGTCCGGACGTCGCGTCCCGCGAAGCGCTGACGCAGCTCGTGCGCGGCGGTCGCGCGGGGGCGTCCGCCGCCGAGGCGCGCGAGCTGTTGCAGGAGATCGAGGCCGCCGGTCAAAACATCGCGGAGATCGTGCAGGACCTGAAGGTCTTCTCGCGCCAGAACGACGATCTCGCCCCCGAGGTCATCGACGTGCCGGCCCTGCTCGATCAGGTGCTACGAATGGTGGGTCGTCAGATCCGCGCCGCCGGAAGCCTCGAGATCGACCACGAGCCGAACCTGCCCCTGGTCGTCGCCCCGTCGTCGCGGCTGGCTCAGGTGCTCACCAACATCCTGCTCAACGCCGCGCAGGCGATCACCGAGACGGTCCGGCCGGCTCACCGGGTCCGCGTCTCCACACGCTCCGACGACGAGGCGGTCGCCATCTGCGTGACCGACAGCGGCCCAGGCATCCCCGCCGACGTCATCGGTCGGATCTTCGACCCCTTCTTCACCACCAAGCGGCCGGGCGTCGGCACCGGTCTGGGCCTGTCGATCTCGCGGTCGATCTTGAGGCGGCTGGGGGGCGATCTGCTGGTCGAGTCGATCCACGGCGACGGCACCACGTTCATCGCGCTGATTCCCCGGCCCAGCCGGCGCGCCTTGAACGACGCGAAGGCGCGTGATCCGGGCGGACCGGCACCGGCGCCCGCCCGCCACGTGAATCGCCGCGTGCTGCTGGTCGACGCCGACGACCGGGTGCTGCGGGCCTTCGCGCGCGCGGTCGACAAGCAGCACGACCTGCTGCTGGCCCGCGACGCCGAGGAGGCCATCAACCTGCTGTCGTCGGGTTCCCGACCGGACGTGGTGGTGGCCGATGTGTCGCCACCGGAGGCGCCGGGCATCGCGCTTTACCGCTGGCTGGTTCGCGAGCGCCCCGCGCTGGCCCGTTCGGTCGTGTTCACCACGCCGGAGGAATCGACCCGTCCCTCGCTGGCGGCGGAGACGGGGCTGCCCGTGCTGCGAAAACCGGTGTCGCGCGACACCTTGCTCGCGGCGATCGCCGGGGTGCTGGGGACCGGGACAGCGTCGCGCTGAGAAGCTCGCCGGCTCACCACCGGGCTTCACCACCGGGCTTTACCACCGGGCTTTTCCACCGGGCTTTACCACCGGGCTTTACCACCGAACCAGGGTCGAACCGTTGTACCTGTCCGTCAGCACCGTCTCGATCTGTGCCTTCACGCCGCACATCTCGAAGGTCCCCGCGGCGGCGCCGCCCACCGCGGACTCGATCCACATGTATTCGCCTCGATAGACCATCTCGATCTCCGTGGGCCCCGGGCGCCGGATCGACCATTCACCGTAAGTGGTCGACTGCCGCCGCGCCGCCAGCCCTTGCTGGGTCAGCCGCACCGGATCGCGATCGAGAACCCGCAGCATCACGCGCCCCAGCAGGCTCGACGCGAAGGAGGCGGCGTTCTGGCGGGCGATCTCGAAGATGCCGTCGTGCAAGCGCTCCGGCGACGTCACCATCGCGCCGGCCACCGCCAGCCGTACCAGGTAGTCGCCGAGCGGATAGAACGTCAGCGAGGACCGGCGGGCATCCGGGAAGTAGCTGGCGAACGCGGCCAGGCGATCGTGCCGACGCAGCAGGTTCATCACGCTCTTGAAGTACCACCCCCGCACGCGCGCCGACGGCGGCACGTCGTTCAGCCGCTCGATGATGTCGCAATGGGGCGCGATCAGGGCGATGGCCCGATCGCGCGCGCTCTCCGCCACGCCAGCCAGTATACCGAAGCGCCCTTCGCATCGATGGTGGGCAGGCGTGAATTGCGCGGTTTTCGAGCGGTTTTCGACCGGATCGGGCCACCGGCTGTACAATGAACCGCGCATGTCGACCTTCGTCTCGACGCCGGCGGAAGCGAACGGTCCGCTGGTGTTACTGGGACGGATCGTCGAGGGAACGACCTCGCGCGCGGGCGCCGTGGTCATCGACGATGGCCGCATCGTCGCCGTGGAGCCGGACGGCACGGGAACCCCACTCCCCACGCGGCGGCTGCGGGCGGCCTACGTCGCGGCCGGCTTCGTCGACCTGCAGGTGAACGGCGGCTTCGGCCACGAGGTGGGGGAGGATCCGGCGGCGTTGCGCGCGCTGGCGCGGCGCCTGCCATCGACGGGAGTGACGTCGTTCTTGCCGACGCTGGTCAGCCGTCCCGAACGCGAGTATGGACCGGCATTCGCCGCGCTGGACGAGGTGATGGGCGAAGGCGCGCCGACCGCGGCGAGGATCCTCGGCGTGCACCTGGAGGGGCCGCTGCTGTCGCGGAGGCGGGCCGGCGCGCACGCCGCCGATGCGATCGCCGCGGCGACACCGGCGCTGCTCGACCGCATCGCGGAGCCCCGACGCGTCCGGCTGGTGACCTTGGCCCCGGAGGTTCCCGGCGCCTTGGCGCTGATCGCGCGGCTGCGGGCGCGCGGCATCGTCGTCAGCCTCGGGCACACCGACGCCTCGTTCGAGGCGTTCACGGCCGGCGTGGACGCGGGCGCCACGCTCGCCACCCATGTCTGGAACGCCATGGCCCCCTTTCACCACCGGGCCCCGGGCGCCACGGGGGCCGCGCTGGCCGACGCCCGGATCACAGCGCTGGCCATCGCCGACGGGCTCCACACGCACCCGGCGACCTTCGCGGTGACGGTCCGCGCGAAGGGGCTCGAGCGCCTGGGGCTCGTCACCGACGCGATCGCGGGCACCGGCGCGACGCGAGGTGGACGAACGACGCTGGCGGGCCAGGCGGTGACCGTCGACGCGACGGGGGCCCGGCTCGCCGACGGCACCCTGGCCGGCTCGACCCTGACGATGGATCTCGCGGTCCGCAACGCCCGACAGTTCGCCGCGCTGTCGGCCGAGGCGGCCCTTCATCTGGCGAGCGCCGTGCCGGCGCGGGCGCTCGGCGACGGCGCGCCACCGCTGCGCCCCGGGGCCCCCGCCGATCTCGTCCTGCTGGACGACGATCTGACGGTCCTGGCCACCGTCGTGGGCGGGCGGCTCGTCTACGTGAGAAACGACGATGTCGACGCACTTCGCGCGTGAAATTCGCGAGCAGCCGACGGCGCTGGCCCGCTTGCTGGCCACCGGGCGCGGGACCGTCGAGGCCTGCGCCGAGGAGATCCGTCGCTTCGGTCCGCGCTTCGTCGTCACGGCGGCGCGGGGAAGCTCGGACAACGCCGCCCGCTACGGCAAGTATCTGTTCGGCGCCCACAACCGGCTGGTGGTCAGCCTGGGGGCCCCCTCGCTGCTCACACGCTACCAATCACCGCCATCGTTCGGCGGCGCGCTGATCATCGGCATCAGCCAGTCGGGCGAATCGCCGGACATCGTCGCGCTGGTCGACGAGGCTCGCCGGCAAGGGGCGTTGACCGTGACCGTCACCAACGCCCCTGATTCGGCGCTGGCGCGCGCCGCGCACCAGGTCGTCGACCTGAACGCGGGCCCCGAGCAGGCGGTGGTGGCCAGCAAGAGCTACAGCTGCGAGCTGCTGGCCCTGGCCATGTTGAGCGCCGCCGTCGAGGGGCGGCCCGAGCGCTGGCACGAGCTCGAACGAATTCCCGAGGCGGTCGCGATGACCTTGTCGCTGCTGTCGGACGACGTGATCGAGCGCGCGGTGGCGCCGCTCGTCGACCGGCAGCACCTGCTGGTGCTCGGGCGCGGCTTCAATTTCGCGACGGCGTTCGAGCTCGCCCTGAAGATGAAGGAGACGGCCCACCTGCTCGCCGATCCGTACGCGACGCCCGACCTGCAGCACGGGCCGATGGCGATGATCGACGCCAGCTTCCCCGCGCTGGTGGTGGCGCCCACCGGCGCCTGTTTCGCCGACGCCACCGCCGCCGCCCAGGCGCTGGTCGCGCGGGGCGCCCAGGTGGTGATGCTCTCGGACGCCGCGCCTGCCCCATCGTCGGGGGTGCAGGCCTGGCTCCCCATCGCCTCGGCGGTGCCCGAGTGGCTGTCCCCGCTCACGGCCATCATCCCCGGCCAGCTGTGCGCGCTGGCCCTGGCGCGCGCCCGGGGACTGGACGCCGATCGCCCCCGTGGTCTGAGCAAGGTCACGCGAACGCTGTGACGACGGCGCAGGGGGCTCGGCAGATGTCACTTGTCAGACGGCGCGCCCTCCCCTAACTTTGACCGCCACCATGCGTTCACCGCGACCCATGATTTCGCGTCCCGTCGCCGTAGCAGGCGACGCGGGCCGGGCTCGTCGCGGGTAGCAACGCGAGGACGACACCGGCCGGACGGGCCGGCTCGTCGTTCCTGACGATTCGCGGCCCTCCGGTCTTCACGGAGACATCGATGAGCGCGCCGCAGACAGAGCTGACCCAAACCCAGACCGAAGCCTCCGTGGCGTCCCACCACGCCGATCGGTTCTGGCCGCTCGTACGCGAGGCGCTGGCCGGCTCGCGCCGCGACCTGACCACCCTCCCCCTGACGCGCGCCGTGTTCCTGCTCGCCATCCCGATGGTGCTCGAGATGATGATGGAGTCGGTGTTCGCCGTCGCCGACATCTTCTGGGTGTCGAAGCTGGGCGCAGACGCCATCGCCGCCGTCGGCCTCACCGAGTCGCTGCTCACGGTCATGTACGCGATGTCGATGGGGTTGGCGATGGGGGTGGGCGCCGTGGTGGCCCGTCGCATCGGCGCGAAGGATCCGGCGGGCGCGGCGCGCGCCACCGTTCAGGCGATCCTCATCGGGTTCACCCTGGCGGCCATCGTGGGGACGATCGGCGCGCTGGCGGCGCCGCGGCTGCTGGCGCTGATGGGCGCGTCGCCCGGCGTGCAGGCGGTCGGGGCGACGTTCTCGCGCACCATGCTGGGCGGCAGCATCACCGTCGTGCTGCTGTTCCTGATCAACGCCGCCTTTCGCGGCGCCGGCGACGCCGCCATCACCATGCGCACCCTGTGGCTCGCCAACGGCATCAACATCCTGCTCGGGCCGGTGCTGGTGTTCGGGCTGGGGCCCGCGCCCCGCCTCGGCGTCACCGGCGCCGCCGTCGCCACCACCATCGGCCGCGGCACCGGCGTGCTGTTCCAGCTCTGGTCCCTCCAGCGTGGCAAGGGGCGCCTGGCCGTGCGGCGCGAGCACCTCGGCATCGATCGTGAGGCGCTGACCACCATCTTGCGCGTGGCCCGCACCGGTGTCGTGCAGATGTTGATCGGCATGACCAGCTGGGTGGGGCTGGTGCGCATCCTGGCGTCGTTCGGCAGCGCGGCGGTCGCCGGCTACACGATCGCGATCCGGGTCATCATGTTCGCGCTGCTGCCGTCGTGGGGCCTCGGCAACGCCGCCGCCACCCTGGTGGGGCAGAACCTGGGCGCTGGCAATCCCGCCCGCGCCGAGCAGGCGGTGTGGCGCGCAGCGCTCTACAACCTGATCTTCCTGGGCAGCGTCGGGCTGGCGTTCGTCCTGCTCTCCGAGCCGATCGTGCGGCTGTTCAGCACCGATCCCGACGTCGTCCGCTACGGCAGTCGCTGCCTGTGGATCGTGGCGACCGGGTTCGCGTTCTATGCGTACGGAATGGTCGTCTCGCAGGCGTTCAACGGCGCGGGCGACACGATGACGCCGACGCTGATCAACCTCGGCTGCTTCTGGCTGGGCGAGCTTCCGCTCGCGTACATCCTGGCGCGCCCGCTCGGCGTCGGTCCCACGGGCGCTTTCATCGCCATCGCGGTGGCCTTCTCGGCGCTGGCGGTCGTCTCCGTCCTGCTGTTCCGCCGCGGCCGCTGGAAAGCCGTCGAGGTCTGAAGCGACCGACTTGCTCTTCCCGCTTCTTCGTCCGGGCTAGGCCCCCGGGTAGGAGGCCAGCCGTTGCTGACCTCCTACCCCCCCCGGGTTCCAGCTCCCCACGGAAATCACTGTAGCGCTGGATCGGCGAAGAGATTGTTTCGGTTTGGCACGTTCTTCGTAACAAAACCGAGGCGCGGGCATTGTGCCGCTTGGAGTCTAATGAACGCGCGACGCGTGCGGCAGCGCCGCCAAGATCTGGGCTTCGCGCACCGCCATCTCGGCGATCCGCGCTTCGAAGTCGTCGGGCGGAACGAGCGACGCGCCCAGCTCGAGAAAGATCTCGGCGTGGCGTTCCTCGGCGTTCGCCAGCGCGCGATAGAACGCGCCCAGCTCTTGTTCGTCTTCGTCCGTGCATGCTGCGAAGCCGCGCGCCAGCAGGTCCAGCCGCTCGTGCGAGCGCGCCTCGATGAACGCGGCCACCAGCAACGTGTCGAGCAGCCGCAGCGGCTCGCGATCTCGCACCTCGGCGAAAAGACCGCGCGCGTACAGGTTCGGCGTGTCGGCGCGCGGCGCCCAGCCCCGAGCCGCCAGCAGCCCGGCCACCTGCACGACGTGGCTCGTCTCCTCGTGCGCCAGCCGCCCCAGCACGTCGACCGAGCCTCCGCGGTGCGGATAGCGCCGCACCAGGGACAGCGCGTTCTCGGCCGCCTTGCGCTCGCAGTGCAGGTGGTCCGACAGCAGCGCGTGCAGATCCGCCGTCGCCGCCGCGAACCAGCGCGGGTGGGTGGCGCTGTTCAAGATCACCGCATCACCCGCGTCTCGTCCGGATCCCAGCTCAGGCGCGCGCGGCGCCCTTGGGGCCCGCCTGCACCAGCTGACGCAGCACGTACGGCAGGATCCCACCGTGCTGGTAGTAGGCGACCTCTTGCGGCGTGTCGATGCGGAGCACCGTCGAGAACTCGGTGACCTTGCCGTCGACCGCCGTGGCGCGCACCTTCACCTGGCGTCCCGCCGCGAAGGTGCCGCCGAGCGCCGTGGGAAGCCCCACCGTCTCGAAGATCTCCTCGCCGCTCAACGCCAGCTTCTCCGCGTTCTCGCCGGGCAGGAACTGCAGCGGCACGATGCCCATGCCGACCAGGTTCGAGCGATGGATGCGCTCGTAGCTCTCGGCGACGACCAAATGCACGCCCAGCAGCTTCGGCCCCTTGGCCGCCCAGTCGCGCGACGAGCCGCTGCCGTATTCCTTGCCGGCCAGCACCACCAGCGGCACGTTGTCCTTGATGTACTTCTCCGATGCCTCGAAGATCGACATCAG
Source organism: Polyangia bacterium (assembly GCA_036500205.1). Classification (GTDB taxonomy): domain Bacteria; phylum Myxococcota_A; class Polyangia; order Fen-1088; family Fen-1088; genus DASYCK01. The sequence continues at coordinate 22,088 of DASYCK010000053.1, forward strand.
CGTCCCGTCGGGCAGGTGGCGCGTCACGCCCCCCTCGGTCCCGGGCGCCAGCAGGTTCTTGAGGCGAGTGTTCGCGAACGTGCCGCGCACCATCACCTCGTGGTTTCCACGTCGCGCTCCGTACGAGTTGAAGTCCTTCGGGTCGACACCGTGAGCGATCAGGTACTTGCCCGCCGGGCCGTCTTTCTTGATCGAGCCGGCCGGCGAGATGTGATCGGTGGTGACGCTGTCGCCGAGCACCGCCAGCACGCGCGCGCCCTTGATGTCGTTCACGGCGCCGGGCGTGGGCGGCATCCCCTCGAAGTACGGCGGATGCTTGACGTAGGTCGAGTCCCCGGCCCAGGCGAACGTCTCCCCCTGGGGAACGTCCATCTTGCGCCAGCGCTCGTCCCCTTCGAACACCACGGCGTAGCTGGCCTTGAAGTGCTCGGGCTTCACGGCGGCGGCCACGGCGGCGATCACCTCGTCGTTCGAGGGCCAGATGTCCTTCAGGAACACCGGCACGCCCGCCTCGTCCTGACCGATCGGCTCGTTCTCGAGATCGATGTCGATGCGGCCGGCCAGCGCGAAGGCCACCACCAGCGGCGGCGACATCAGGTAGTTGGCGCGCACGTCGGGGTTGATGCGCCCCTCGAAGTTGCGGTTGCCCGACAGCACCGACGCCACCACCAGATCGCGCTCGTCGATGGCGCCCGAGATGTCGGCCGGCAGCGGTCCCGAGTTTCCGATACAGGTGGTGCAGCCGTAGCCGACCAGGTTGAACTTCAGCTGATCGAGGAACGGGGTCAGCCCCGCCGCGTTCAGATACTCGGTGACCACCTTCGAGCCGGGCGCCAGCGACGCCTTCACCCACGGCTTCACCGACAGGCCGCGCCCGACCGCCTTCTTCGCCACCAGGCCGGCCGCCACCATCACCGACGGGTTCGAGGTGTTGGTGCAGCTGGTGATGGCGGCGATCACGACCGAGCCGTGCTTCAGCTCGGGCGCCTTGGGCGCGCCGGCGGCGGCGGGCGCGTCCTTCTTCTTCGCCTTGATCAAGGACGGCAGCGCGTCGGCAAATGACCTTTTCGTCGAGAACAGGGCCACCCGATCCTGCGGGCGCTTCGGCCCGGCCACGCTCGGCTCCACCGTGCCCAGATCGAGCTCGAGCGTGTCGGTGTAGGTCGCCTCGGGCGAGCTGCCGTCGAGGAACAGCCCCTGCTCCCGCGCGTACGCCTCGACCAGGGCCACCTGCTCGTCGCTGCGCCCCGAGAACCGCAGGTAGCGCAACGTCTCGGCGTCGACGGGGAAGAAGCCGCAGGTGGCGCCGTACTCGGGCGCCATGTTGGCGATGGTGGCGCGATCGGCCAGCGACAGCGCGGGGATGCCCGGGCCGTAGAACTCGACGAACTTCCCGACGACGCCTTTCTTCCGCAGCCGCTCGGTGACCGTCAGCACCAGATCGGTCGCCGTCGACCCCTCGCGCATCTTCCCGTGCAGCCGGAAGCCGATCACCTGCGGGATCAGCATCGACGTCGCCTGCCCCAGCATGGCCGCCTCGGCCTCGATGCCACCCACGCCCCAGCCGAGGACGCCCAGTCCGTTGATCATCGTGGTGTGCGAGTCGGTCCCCACCACCGAATCCGGGTAGGCCAGCGTCGTGCCGCCGTCGCCCGCGGCGGTGAACACCACGCGGGCCAGGTACTCGAGGTTCACCTGGTGAACGATGCCGGTGTCGGGGGGGACGACCGCGAAGTTGCGCAGCGCCGACTGCCCCCAGCGCAGGAACGTGTAGCGCTCCCGGTTGCGCGAGAACTCGATGCTGGCGTTCAACGTGAAGGCGTCGGCGTGGCCCGCCTCGTCGACCTGCACCGAGTGGTCGATGACCAGCTCGGCCGGCAACAGCGGGTTGATGCGGGTGGGATCTCCCCCCATGCGCTTCATGGCGTCGCGCATGGCGGCCAGATCGACCACCGTGGGCACGCCCGTGAAGTCCTGCAGGAGCACGCGCGCCGGCATGAACGCGATCTCGATCGAGGGGGTCGCCTTCGGGTCCCAGGCGCCCAGCGCGCGGATGTCGGCTTCCTTCACCACGCGGCCGTCTTCGAGGCGCAACAGGTTCTCGAGCAAGACCTTCAGCGAGTACGGCAGCCGCTGCACATCGATCCCGGCCTTTTGCAACGCGGCCAGCCGGTAGATCTCGTATTCCTTCGTTCCCACCTTCAGCGTCGAGCGAGCGCCAAACGAATTCGACATGAGCAGGTTTTTATGGGGAAAGTCAGGTTCTGTCGAGGGGGGTGACGCGGATCCCGCGCCGGCTCTCCGGACCTTCCTCAGGGGACGCCGAGCATGCGGCGCGCCGAGGCCGTGGCGGCCTCCAGCGGAGACCCCGCGGAAACGCGTTGCCGTTTGAACAGAAATAATTCGCCCCCGCGCTGCCCCACCAACCCGTAGGCGGACCTGTCGGCCAGCGCGGCGATCAGGGGACCGCGCGACAGATCGCCCACGTGGGACTTCCCGATGAGCAGGTAGTCGACCGGGCCCGGAGCGATGCGCAGCGCATACGCGTTCTTTCGCGTGCTGATGTGGGCCGCCTCGTTCTCGGTTGCCGCCACCGAGGCCTGCGGCGGGATCATCGCCACCAGATCCTCCAGATCGGCGTAGCGGCGCTGTTCGGCGGGCGTCATCTCGAACTCGATCTTGCTGAACCCGCCCACGAACACCTTGTGCTGAAAGATGGCGCCGAACGTGTAGCTGTCGGCCGCCAGCACGATGAGGACAGTCCCCAGCGCCGCCACCTGCGCCGACCCGTTCATGGTGCGCGCGATCACGACCAGCGCCAGCACCGTCGCCAGGAACAGGAAGGGCGTCCAGTGGTTCGTGTACTGGAACGAGATCATCGTGGTGGGCGAGTACCCCGTCGTCATGATGGTGAAGAAGATCGCCGGCAGCAGCAGCAAGATCAGCGAGAACCGCCGCAAGGGCAGGAAGGCCAGCGGCACCAGCATGTGCAGCACGTACTCGAGCTTCGTCTGCGTCATGAGCGTGGTGAGGAAGAACAGTGGGTTGGTCAGGATCGTCTTGATGACGCTGCCGAACGACGGGACGCCGTCGGCGAACAGCCCGCTGTAGAGGTTCTGGAAGTACCAGGACCCGGCGAGCGGCATGATGACGAACCGATCGACGGCGAACCAGACGGCGGACACCACCGTCAGCCACAGCCCCAACCGCGGCCGCAGGCGGGTCAGCAGCAGGAACAGCCCCAGCCCCACCAGATCGACGGCCACGTCCTCACGCAGGGAGTAAAGCAGGACGATCATCACCACCGTGAGCCAGCGGCGCCGGGTGGCGATGGCCCAGAACAGCCAGAAGTGAAAGAACGGCGTCAGCGTCAGCCAGTGAAAATCGTAGAAGTTCGGGCCATGCAGGGGCGGGAAGCAGAGGTAGCCCACCGCGATGAGCGCCGCCATGGGGCGCGGCAGCTGGGTGGCCGCGAACAGGTAGAGCGGCACCGCCGCGAACCCCAGCAGGATCGCCTGGGCGATCAACATCGTCTGGGCCCCCGGGTGCAGGGCGTAAAACGGGATGAACCAGAGCACGCCGAACTCGGCGTGCGACGCCAGGTTGTTGCCGCCGTCGGGCGGAAACAGCACGGTGGCCCGGAAGGGGTGACCGTGGATGGCGTTGAACATCATGTTGTCGTAGATGCCCAGATCGAACGCCGTCGTCCCCAGCCGGTGATGGTTGCGGATCGTGTAGAAGCCGAAGTAGATGGCGTAGGCGGTCGCCGCCAGCACCACCAGGACGAACCAGAGCGTGCGCGGCGTGGGCCGGCGCAGCCCGACCAGCCGCCTGGAGAACGCCTTCACCAGCACCGGCTCGGGGCTCGCCGCCACGGCCGCGACGCAGCGACGGAGCA
>DASYCK010000054.1:0-48431 GCA_036500205.1 Polyangia bacterium
ATCGGTTGAGGCGTAGGGCCGAGCGGGCAGGACAAGGCGCGACGAGGGCGCATACCCGTAGGTACGTAACCGAGGAGCAACGCAGTCATGGCCGCTGGGAACAAGCCTGAACCGGTCAGATTCTCTGTGTCGGGGTACTAGCGGCGCGCGGCCCCCTCTCCTCGAGGCGACCGCGCGATGAACGTCTCTACTTGACCGCGTCCGCCTTGGCCTTGGCCGCGTCCTTGCGCGAATCCACGCCCGCCTTCTCGACCTTGTTGCCCGCCTTCTCCATCGTCTCGGCGGCGTCCCCACGCGCTTCCCCGGCCTTCTCGATGGCGTGCCCCTTCTTCTTCATGTGCTTTCCGGCCTTCTCCATCTTCTTGTCGTCAGCCTTGTCGCCGGCGTCTTCCATGGCCTTGCCGTTCTTCTCCATGGCGGCCCCTCTGGCCTTCTCCGCGTTTGCCGCCTTCTCCTCGACGTTGCCCTTGTGCTCCATCTTGTTGCCTTCGGCCTCGGCGGTCGTGCCCTCGGCACGAACGAGCGGCGAGCCGAGCAGCGCGAACGAAACGCCAAGCATGCCGACAACGGAAGCGAGTCTCGAACAGGTCATGGGATCTCCTTGGAACCGGTGGTCCCGTTGGGGTTGAAGCCGTAAGTTGGGCATTCGGTCACGGAAGGCAACCCCTCGTCGAGCATATGAGCGGCTCCCGAGGGTGAACCTCCCCCTCGCCGCGTCATCCCGACGAGGGGCGGCGACCCTCGAACGCGGCCCACAACAGCGCCGCGGGGAGCGCCGGCTCCTCGGCCAGCAACGCGCCTAACCCGTCGAACGACACCCCCAGCGCCTGCAGCGACGTCGCGGCCCCGCCGTGCACCAGGAAGTCGAACAGGCTCGCCTCGACGTCGGCGACCCCCAGCCGCCGCGCGATCGCATCGATGACGTCGGGCGCGTCGTCGCGCAGCCGGCGAATCGAGTGCGGCAACAGCACGCTGTGCAGGCCGCTGTGGTCGAGATCGAAGCGCCCCCCGAGCCGGTGCGCCAGGGTGTGATGAAGTCCGGGCTTCCCCAGCTCGATCGCCTGTGCCGCCTGCCCCGCCCCGCGCAACGCTTGCGCGCGGGCGCGGCGATCGTCGGGGGCGCGCACCAGCGTCTCGATCGCGCCGTAGACGACGGCGATGGCGTCCAGCGCCGCCGGACGCGCCGCCTCGGGCAGCGACCGCGCCCCCAGCACCGAGATCGGGTGGGCCAGCGCGTTCATCAGACTGGTCACCGTCAACACCTTTGGCATGTCGACCGTCAGCGCCACGTCGTAGATGATCGCGTCCGGACGCACCTTGGGATCGCGCCCCGTCGTCTTGTTGCCGCCGCTGGTGGTCCCCCACAGGCTGGTCATCTCCGAGCCGGCGTACGTGGTGGGAATCGCCACGAAGCGAACGTCGCGCTCCCGCCGCAGCGCCTTGGCGATGCCGATGGCCGAACCGCCCCCCAACGTCACGATCGTGTCGGCGTGAAAGGCGTCCAGCCGCGCCCGCGCCTCGTCGAGCGTCGACTCCGGCACGTGGCGGCGCGCCCCCGCGAAGACGTCGGCCTCGAGGCCGGGCGCGGCGGCGAGCACCCGGTCGACGTAGCGCCGGCTGTCCCCCGTGACGATCAGGAGCCGTCGGCTTCGCAGCCGGGCCAGCACCGCCGGCAGGCCGGCCAGGCCCTGTTCGTCCGCTTCGTTCACGAACGGCAGTATCGCATGGTCCGCCCGGACGCCCGCGAATCAGGTCCAGCGAAACAGGCGCAGCGCGACGGTGGCGCTGACGACGCCCCACGCCGTCAGCACCAGCAGCGGCCTCCCCTGCGAGAACAGCGACGCCCCGTCGTTGACCACGTGGCGCAGCGCCTCGTTGAACGCGCTCAGCGGCAGGAAGCGGATGAGCGGCTGCACGAAGCCCGGAAACTTGTTGGACGAGAAGAACACGCCGCACAGCACGAACATCGGCAAGGTCACCAGGTTGACCAGGCCGTTCGCCGTCTCGCTGTTCTGGGCCCGCGCCGCGCACAGCAGGCCGAGCCCCGCGAACGACCACGAGCCGAACAGCGACAGCGCGAACACCGCCAGCAGCGATCCCTGGATGTGCACGCCGAACGTCAGCCGCGCGAACACGAACAGCACCACCACCTGCAACGGCACGAACAGCAACCCGGCCAGGCGGAACGACATCAGGTAGTGGCGCCGCCGCATCGGCGTGGCCGCCAGCCGCTTCAGTAGCCTCCGCTGACGCGCGTTCACGATCGTCCAGGCGGTCCCCCACAGCGCACCACTCAGGAGCTGCATGCCCAGCAGCCCGGGCACCATCCAGTCGACGTAGCGACCGCCCCGGGCCACGGCCGTCTCGTCCCTGGTCGTCAGGGCGTCGTGACGGCCAGCGTTCCGCTGAAGGATGTCGTCGATCGTTCGGCGGGCCGCGCGCGCCTCGGGATGGGTGGGATCGAAGCGGTAGACGAGGGGAGCGGCGGCGGCGCCGTCGGCGTCGATCGTCAGCAACACGGCCGCCGCCCGCAGGCGCGCCGCCGCCACGTCCGCCGGCAGGGTCTCCACGGCGAGCAGCGGCTCGCGCGCCAGCGCGGCGCGCAACACGCCCGCGCGCGGGCCGTCGACCAACGCGACCCTCAGCTGCGGGGGGCCCTGATCGCGGAACGCGATCCCCAGCGCCACCGTGATGAGCAGCGGGAACCCGAACGTCCAGAACACGGCCCCCGGCTCGCGAATGAACTCGCGGATGCGGGCCAACGTCAGCGCGGTCAGCGGCGATGCAGTCATGGTGGGTCTCAGTCCTCGCGCAAGGTCCGGCCGGTCAGGGAGAGAAACACGTCGTCGAGCGTCGCCACCCGCGACACCAGGCGCGTGGGCCGCGCCCCCCGCTCCCCCAGCCGCGCGAACAGCGCCGGCAGCGCCACGTGCGGCTCGCCGATCGACAGCGCCAGACCGTCGGGAATGGCACGGACGGCGCGCACGCCCGCCACGTCCGCCACCGTGTCGGGCGCCAGCGGCATGTCGGTGGCCAGCTCGACCAGATGGTGCCCGCCGATGCCGTCGATCAGCTCGGCCGGCGTGCCGATGGCGATCAGCTTGCCGTGATCGACGACGGCCACCCTGTCACACAGGAACTCCGCCTCGTCCATGTAGTGGGTGGTCAGCACCACCGTCTTGCCGCGCGCCCGCAGCGACGAGACGGTGTCCCACAGCGCGCGCCGCGACTGCGGGTCGAGGCCGGTGGTTGGCTCGTCGAGGAACAGGATGTCGGGATCGCCCATCACGCCGAGCGCCACCGCCAGCCGTTGCCGCTGTCCGCCCGACAGCTTCTGCACCCAGGCGGCGCGCTTCTCGCCGAGCTGCATCTCCCGCATCACCGTCTCGACGTCGAGTGCCCGCTTCGGATCATAGAACGTGCGAAACAGCCGCAGCGTCTCCTCGACCGTCAGCTTCTCGAACAGCTTCGTCTCCTGCAGGGTGACGCCGATGCGCGCCCGCAGCTGGTCGCCGTCGCGCTCCCAGCGCAAGCCCAGCACCTCGACCACGCCGGACGTGGGGGCCGTCAGCCCTTCCATGATCTCGACGGTGGTGGTCTTGCCGGCGCCGTTCGGACCCAGCAGCCCGAAGCATTCGCCTCGGCGCACCTCCAGGTCGAGGCCATCGACCGCCACGACATCGTCGTACTTCTTGACCAGCCCTTGCAGGCGAATGGCGGCTTCCATGCGAGCGGCGGCGAATATACGCGACGGGCGCGGTGTAAGGCAGCGGCGAAACGATCGTCTAGATTGACATGATGACCGACAGCCCCGGCACCACCGTCCGCGATCCCGTCTGCGGCATGATGATCGATCCCGCGACCGCGGCCGGGCGGTTCGAGCACGGCGGAAAGACCTATTTCTTCTGCCATCCCGGCTGCCTCGAGCGTTTTCGCGCCGACCCGGAGGCGTTTCTGCAGCCGCTGCCGCTCGTGGGCATCCGGCGGTCGGGGGACGCGGGGCCTGCCTCGCCGCCGCCGCCGGCGCCGTCTCCCCCCGCGCCCGGCACCATCTGGGTCTGCCCGATGGATCCCGAGATACGGCAAGACCATCCCGGCGCCTGCCCCAGGTGCGGCATGGCGCTCGAGCCCGAGACGGCGACGGCGACCGAAGAAGACAACCCCGAGCTGCGCGCGATGACCCGCCGCCTGGTGGTGGCCGCGATCGTCACCGTCCCGCTGGTGCTGCTCACGATGATGTCGATGGGCCCGCGCTCCGCGCTGCACGGCTTGCCGGCCTGGCTCGAGGCGCTGCTGGCCACGCCGGTGGTGCTCTGGGCGGGGGGGACATTCTTCGCGCGAGCCTGGACGTCGCTGGCCCGTCGCAGCCCCAACATGTTCACGTTGATCGGCCTGGGTGTCGGCGTCGCTTACGTCTACAGCGTCGTCGCGACCTTGGCGCCGGGGCTGTTCCCGGCGTCCCTGCGCGGGCATGACGGCCGGATCGCCACCTACTTCGAATCGGCGGCCGCCATCGTGACCCTGGCACTGCTCGGTCAAGTGCTGGAGCTGCGGGCCCGAGGGCGAACGGGCGCCGCCATCCGCGCGCTGCTGAATCTCGCCCCCAAGACGGGGCGCCTGCTGGCCGACGACGGCAGCGAGCGCGATGTGCCGCTCGAGTCGGTGAAGCGCGGCGATCGCCTGCGCGTCCGCCCTGGCGAGATCGTCCCCGTCGACGGCGTGCTGCTCGAAGGGACGAGCGCGGTCGACGAATCGATGCTGACCGGCGAGGCGATGCCGGTGGTGAAGGCGGCCGGCGCGCACGTCACGGCGGCCACCTTGAACTCGACGGGGGCCTTCGTGATGCGGGCCGAACGGGTCGGCGCCGAGACGCTGCTGGCGCAGATCGTTCGCATGGTGTCGGACGCGCAGCGCAGCCGGGCCCCCGTGCAGCAGGTCGCCGATCGCGTGGCGCGAATCTTCGTGCCCGCCGTGGTGGCCGCCGCGCTGTTGACGTTCGTCGTCTGGGCCCTGGTCGGCCCGCAGCCGCGGCTGGCGCACGCGCTGGTCAACGCCGTGGCCGTGCTGATCATCGCCTGCCCCTGCGCGCTGGGCCTGGCCACGCCGATGTCGATCATGGTCGCCACCGGGAAGGCCGCCACGTGGGGCGTCCTGTTCAAGAACGCCGAGGCGATCGAGACGTTGCGCGACGTCGACACCTTGGTCCTCGACAAGACCGGCACCTTGACCGAGGGCAAGCCGCGCCTCACCGCCGTGCTGCCCGCTCCGGGCGGCAACGAGGACGAGCTGCTGGCGCTGGCCGCCGCCGTGGAACGGGGGAGCGAGCACCCGCTCGGCGCGGCCATCGTCACTGCGGCGAACGCGCGCCACCTGCCCGCGAAGCAGCCCTCGGCGTTTCAATCGCAGACGGGTAAGGGGGTGACCGGCACCGTCGACGGCCGAAAGGTCGCGCTGGGGACGACGAAGCTGCTCGACGATTTGAAGATCGCCGTCGACGCCGACGCCCGAGCCCTGGCCGAGGCCCGCCGCGCCGACGGCGACACGGTGCTGTTCGCCGCCGTCGACGGCCGGCTCGCCGGCCTGCTCGCCATCGCCGATCCGGTGAAGGGCTCGGCCCCGCAGGCGCTGGCGCAGCTGCGCGCCGCCGGGATGCGCATCGTCATGCTGACCGGCGATCATCGCGCCACGGCCGAGGTGACGGCCCGCAAGCTGGGCATCGACGAGGTCATCGCGGAGGTGCTCCCCCAGGACAAGGCCCACGAAGTGAAGCGACTACAAGACGAGGGTCACGTGGTGGCCATGGCGGGCGACGGCGTCAACGATGCCCCTGCCCTGGCGCAGGCGCACGTCGGCATCGCCATGGGCACCGGCACCGACGTGGCGATGCGAACGGCGGCCGTCACCCTGGTGAGGGGCGATCTGCGCGGCATCGTGCGGGCCCGCGCGCTCAGCCGCGCCACCATGGCGAACATCCACCAGAACCTGCTGTTCGCGTTCATCTACAACATCCTCGGCATCCCGCTGGCGGCGGGGGTGCTCTATCCCGCGTTCGGCTGGTTGCTGAGCCCGATGATCGCCGCCACCGCCATGTCGTTCAGCTCGGTCTCGGTGATCGGCAACGCCTTGCGCCTGCGCCGGGTCCGTCTGCCCGACGCCTGATCCGTTTCGCGGGGGCGGGGTCTATAATGCGCGGCCCTGAAACTCGAACGACTCAGATCGGCTGTTTTGACGCTGTGGCTGCTGGCCGCGGCGGGCGTCGCGCTGTGGTGCCTCGATGACCACTATCCGCTGCACCAGTGGCTGGTGTTTCGCTACCTGGGGATCTGGGTGGCGGCGCTGGCCTGGCTGGGCGCCTGCCTGGGGACGGGGCTGCGCCTGCTGCGCCTGTCCGGTCTGACGCTGCCGTTTCGCGAGCGGCTGCTGCAGGGGACGGTGATCGGCGTGCTGGCCTACGCCCTGGCGGTTTTCCTGCTGGGGGTGGCGCACCTCCTGGGCGCGGCGACCTTCTTCGTGCTGCCCCTCGCCTTTCTCGCCTTCGGCTTCCCCGAGCTGCGACGCGCCTGGAGCGGCGCGCGCCGGCTGTGGCGCGGCGTGGACGGCCCGCTCTCGCGCCCCAGCCTCCTCGTACTCGCCGCCGCCGCCCTCGGCCTGCTCGGCGTGACGGCGCTCTACCTCAACATCCTCACGCCGGGGAATCTCTCCTACGACGCGCGCTGGTATCACATGGCGCTGGCCGAGGACTACGCCGCCAGCGGCGCCATCCACCGCTTCCCCGAGGGCTCGTTCCTCGCCTCGGTGCCCCAGCTCGCCACGTACCTGTACACGTGGGCGTTCCTGGTGCCGGGCGCCGGGCTATTCATCCACGTCGAGCTGGCCAGCCACCTCGAGTTCCTCCTGTTCCTGGTCACCCTGGCGTCGTTGCCCCTGATGGTCGAGTGGGTGGCGCCGGGCAAGCGGATCCGGGCGGCCTGGGCGGCCCTGTTTCTGTTCCCCGGGATCTTCGTCTACGACGCCACGCTGAACGGCGGCGCCGACCACATCCTGGCCCTGTGGACCGTCCCCATCGTCCTGGCGCTCATCAGGTTCTGGCGCACCCCCGACCGCCGGCGCGCGATGCTGCTGGCGACGCTGATCGCCGCCCAGGTCATGACGAAGTACCAGGCGATGTACATCGTCATCCCCGCCATCGCGCTGTTCGTGGGGCGCGGTCTGTTCGTCGTGCTGCGGGACGCCCGGCGCGAGGCGCGGCGCGAGACGGGGCTGGCCATGGCCGCCGCGGCGGGCGTCGGTCTGCTGATCACGGCGATCCTCTGGCTTAAGAACTGGCTCTGGTACGGCAACCCCGTGTTCCCGTTCATGCACGAGCGCTTCGCCACGCGCCCCTGGTCGCTCGACGCCCACATCTCGCACGACTTCGCCGACCCGCGCTGGATCCCCACCGGCGAGGGTCTGGCCCGCCTCCGCGAGACGCTGATCGAGACGCTGCGCTTCGGATTCCGGGCCCACGACTGGGGCGAATTTCACGGCGCCTGGCCGGTCTCCGGCTTTCTGTTCACCTTGCTGTGGCCGATCCCCTTCTTCCTGCCCAACGCCCGCCGGCTGCGCCTGCTGACCGGGTTGACGGTCCTCGGGGTGGCGATCTGGTACTACACGTTTCACCAGGACCGTTACCTGACGGTGCTGGTGCCGCTGATGGCGACCTCGGTGCTGGTCACGCTGAACCGGCTGTGGAACACCAACCTGGCGGTGCGCTGCGCCGCCGCGCTCGTGGTGCTGGTGCAGCTGGCCTGGGGCAGCGATCACCCGTTCCTGCCCAGCCACGCCATGATGGGGCAGGCGGCGTTGAAGCACACCATCGACGTGGTGGGCAGCGGGTTCACCAAGCAATACGAGGGGCGGTTCGCCGTCGAGCCCGGCCTGGAGGCGGTGGGCGCCTTGCTGCCGAAGGGGCCGCACACGCGCGTCCTCATCCACGGGCAGCACCTGCGGCTCGGCACCGGCGTGCCGGCGATCTCGGATGCCCCCGAGCAGCAGTCGGCGTTCGCGTACCGGCTTTGGGCCTCGCCCAGCGAGGTTCACCGGCAGCTGCGCGAGATGGGGGTGACGCACGTGGTGTGGACCCCCGTCCCCGCGATCTGGCTCGACTGGGGCAACGAGATGGGCTTCTTCGACTTCGTCACGCACTACACCGTCGATCACGCCGGCGCGGGGGGCTATGCCGTGGCGCGGGTGCCGGAGACGATGGCGGCGCTTCCGGCCGACGATCTCGTCGAGCTGCGCTTCTGTCGGGGACGCGGGCAGACGCGGCTCGCCGACCTGCAGCAGGCGATGGTGGCCGCGCCGCAGGTGACGGGGACGCCCCCCGCCGGTCAGCCCCGCTTCGTCGTCACCGAAAACGCCTGCCCCGGCGAGCTGGGTGCCCCCTATGTGCCGCTGACCGGCGGGGGCGGCTATCGGATGTGGAGCCGGCCGCTCACGCCGTAGCCATCAGGCTCCCCTGGCGAACTCGACCAGCTTGCCCAGATATCCCCGCGCCACCGGCTCGCCCAGGTGCAAGCGAAGCTTCTCGTACGCCCCGGGGAGATACTGATACGAAAGCCCCGGCCACAGGTGGTGTTCGCGGTGGTAGTTGAAGTTCACCTTGCTGAGGAAGAGCCGCTCGAAGCGCGTGGGAATCACGCTGCGCACCACCGGCGCCTCGGTGTGCCGGAAGTAGGGCGAGCCGGGGGCCTGCTCCCACTCGGCGCGCATCGGCGTGTGCTCGACCGTCGAACGGAGCTTCCCGAACAGCGTCGCGGCGACCAGCGGCCAGGGCCACAACAGCAGGTAGACCCAGAAGCCGACCGCCACGATCAGCACGGCCGCGATGAGGGCCTGGACCACCATCACGGGAACGATGTCGCCGAGGAACTGCCGCACGCCCTTGGGATCGCCGGCGGACTTCCGGCGCAGGACGCTGACGACCTGCCAGAAATAGTCGAAGCCGCCCAGGCCGAGGACCACCTCGTACCCCATGCGCCACCCCGAGAAATCCCGCTGATAGAGGAGCTTCGTGTCGTCGGCGGTGCCGACCCGGCGGTGGTGCTCGAAGTGGCGGCTCCTGTAGAGCCCGAACGGAAGCCCCCCGGGCGCCGCGAAGCACCAGGCCCCGAGGAAGTCGTTCCAGCGCGGGCGGCGGGGGAGCACCAGACGGTGAGCGAATTCGTGGGTGATGCAGTTGATGCCGTGAAGCGCCCCCGCGATCAGGAAGCAGTCCAGGGCCAGCACGACCGGATGGGGAACGAGGACCGCCGCCCCGACGGCGACGGCTATCTGGAGCCAGGGACCCATCAGATCGACGATCAGCTCGCGCGGTCTCGGCTCGCGCCAAGCCCCGAGCTCTTCGGCGCTGAGCAGTCCCAGCAGGTCCCGCCTTTCGATGCTCGATCCGGGGGCGATCATCGCACGTTCGCCAATGATAGCAGCCCCCCACGACCGAGGGGCCGGGAGGACGCGCCGCGAGCGGGGTCTGGTTTACGGAAAGCGGCGGCGATATAACCTGCCCCGTGCGTTCAGTTGCCCCCTCCGCGAGGTCTCTCCGCGACCGCGACGCCTCTGCTCCGCGCGGATTGATCTGATGCGCGGGTTGGCCGGTCCGGTCCCCGGTGACGACTTCGATCCGACGAGGCGATGGGCCCCCGTCGAGACGACGGCGGCCCGCACGCTTCGCCTGCTGTCCGCGGCGGCGATGGCCGGCGCGGCGATCGCGCTGTTCTCGCAGACGATGTTCCTGTCGCGAACCTTGCTGGAGTCGTTCGTGCGGGCGAACATGCTGTCCGACGAGGACCGGCTGCCTCTGTTCGTCGGGATGGTGGTGGGCGCCGTCGTCGCGGCCTTCGCCGCGGCGGTCTACCTCTCGGTCACGCGCGCCCGTGGGCACGAAGAGGCGCGCGAAGAGGCGCACCAGGAGCCACTCGATCGCCTCGAGTGGCTGATCCGCGCCTCCCGCCCCGTGCTTCCGCTGGCGCTCGCGCCGTCCCTGCTGACGTACGACTACGCGTCACGCGCGCCCCTCGTCTACCTGGCGCTGCTGACGGTGTTCACCCTGCTGACCGAATGGGCGCTGCGCGACGCCTTCGCCGCGTTCGCCTGGCCGTGGCGGGTGCCGTCGCTGGCCTGGCCCTCGGCGCTGCGGCGTCACCTCCCCCTCCTGGTCGTGACGGCGGGCGCGCTCTTCTACGCCATCTACTTCAGCTACTACACGCTGCAGAACCACCACCGGCTGGGGACGTCGGCCTTCGACCTCGGCATCCACATCAACTGGAGCTACAACGCGCTTCACGGGGAGCCCTGGCGCTGCCCCGTCTTCCTAGGCCCCGACGGCGGTTACTACGTGGGGGCGCACGCCATCTTCGCCATGTTCGGGTGGTTGCCGCTCTACGCGCTGAAGCCGGGGGGCGAGGTGCTGCTCGTCTACCAGGCCTCCATCGTGGGCGCGGCGGCCATCCCGCTCTACCTGTTCGGTCGCACGCAGATCCCGCGCTGGCCGGCCGCCATCGTGGCGGTGCTGTTCCTGTTCTACGCGCCCGTTCACGGTCCGAACTTCTACGACTTTCACGAGCTGCTGCCGCTCCCCTTCTGGGGGTTCTGGCTGTTCTGGGCCATCGCCAAGCGGCGAAATGGCCTGGTGGCCCTGTTCGTGTTCATGCTCTACGCGCACCGCGAGGACGTGGCGGCGGGGGTGGCCGTGCTGGGGCTGTTCCTGGTCATCTCGGGGGCGCGGCCTCGGCTGGGCACGGTGCTCGCGGCCGTGTCGACGGTCTGGTTCATCCTGATGAAGTTCGTCATCATGCCGCGCCTCTATCACACGTGGTTCGCGGACATTTACAAGGACCTGCAGACGGCGGGGCACCCCGGCTACGGCTCGGCCGTCCAGACGATCCTCATCAATCCCTCGTATTTCCTGAAGACCTTGCTGACCGATGTGAAGGAGATCTATTTCCTGCACGTGTTCCTGCCGCTGGCGTTTCTCCCGTTGCGGCGACCGGCGCTGGCGCTGCTCGCCATCCCCGTCTTCTTCTTCACCTTGCTGACCACGGGCTACGCCCCCACCGTCTCCATCGCCTTTCACTACACGCTGCACGGCGTGCCTTACCTGTTCGGGGCGACGATCCTGATGCTGCGGCTGCTGTCCGAGCCGCGCGCTGGCGCGACCGTCGCGCCCTGGCCGGCCCTCCGCGCTGGCGCCGTCCGCCGGAACGCGGCCCTCGGCGCCATGGCGGGGGCCATGCTGTTCCACAGCTACGCGTACGGCGCGATCTTCCAGCATCACACGTTCGTGGGGGGGTTCTCCAAGATCGAGTTCACCATGACGCCCGAGGAGCAGCGCCGCTACGAGGTGTTGCAGAAGATGCTGAAGATGATTCCCCCGGACGCCAGCGTCGCCGCCTCCGAGAACCTGGTTCCACACATCGCGGCCCGCCGCGACGCGTACGCGCTGCGGTTCGCGCACGGTGACGCCGAGTACCTGCTGGTCAGGCGGGGCGATCTGTACCTGACCGGCATTCTGAAGAACGCGTTCGATCGCCATCCGTACGGTCTGATCGCGTCCGACCTGGGTCTTTATCTGTTCAAGCGCGACGTGGTCACACCCGGCACCAACGTCGCCCGCGCCGAGCTGGGGGTTCCCGGTCCATGACCATCAACGATTCCTCGAACGTCTCAGCAAAGCCGGAAACGACGAAGCCCGCGCCTCCGCCAGGCACGTCTCGAAAGCTCGCCGGCGGGCCTTTTCGGCTGCTGGGGAAGGGCTGGCGGCGGCTGTGGCGAACCGCCGCGGCGGCCGAGGCGCGCGCCGCCCTGCCGGTCTTCTCCGCCCGCCAGGCCGACGATCTGCGCCGCGCCATGGCCGTTCGCGAGCTGGCCATCGGCGGCATGAGCTCGTCCCAGGGCTCCGACACCGCGCGCGCCAGGTTGCCGGCGCTGGTGACGCTGACCCGCGACGCCGCGTTCTCGGCGCTCTCCGCCTCGCTGCCCGACCCCGCGCCCGAGAACGCCGGCGCGGCGCTGGAGCGGCTTCCGCCGACGCTGCTGGGCGAGCTGGTCCCCGACGAAACGGCGCGCGAGCGGGTGCGGGCGGCGCTGACCGCTCCGTCGGACGAGGCGGCCTGGGCGCGGCGCCCCCTCGACGAGCAACGGCAGGCCTTTCGCGAGCTGGGGCTGCTGTCGACGGCGCTGCTGCGCCGCCTGTTGCGGCCGCGCCGACAGCTGCGCTGCATCCTGCTCCGTCGGGTCGCCCTCGGCGCGGCGCTGGTCGTGCTGCTGGTCGCCGCCGTCGAGGCGGCGTCGATCATCGAATGGCGGCCCAGCTTGACCGCCGGCAAGCCCTGGCACGCCAGCTCGGCCCTCGACGTCTGCAAACCGCAGGAGCACTACTGCGCCGACGCCATCACCGACATCTTCTTCTGCACCACCGAGGAGGCGAGCCCCTGGGTGGAGTTCGATCTGGGCGAGCGCCGGACCTTCTCCCGGGTGGTGGTGCGCAACCGGTCGGACTGCTGCCCCGATCGCGCCGTGCCCCTGGCCCTCGAGGTCAGCGACGATCAGCAGACCTGGCGCGAGGTCGCCCGCCGCGACGAGACCTTCTCGACCTGGCGCTCCGACTTCCCCACGACGCGCGCGCGCTATGCCCGGCTGCGCGCCCTGCGCCGGACGATTCTTCACCTCGACAAGTTCGATCTGTACCGCTGACGCGCGCCGCGCCGGGTGCGTCCCCGGCCGGCCCATGTTAGTTGTCCCGGGTGCGTGCCCGCCTCCTCAGAATCCTCGCCTGGATCGTCACCGGCGGCCTGCTGTTTTTGCTGTTCCGGCGCATCCCCTTCGGCGAGGTCGTCGCCACGGCGCGCGGCGCGGCCGGCTGGGGGATTCCCGTCGCGGTGGCGCTCACCGCGGTCATCTACGTCTGCGACACCTACGCCATCTGGAAGACGTTCGGCTGGTTCGTGGCGCGCATGTCCTTCGCCGATGTGCTGCGGGTGCGGGGCGCGACCTACCTGTTCGCCGCCATCAACTACAACGTGGGCCAGGGGGCCATCGTGTACTTCGTTCACCGGACCACGGGCGCGCCGGTCATGCGTGGGATCGGCACCATCCTGCTGGTGATGGGCGTCAACGTGCTGGCGCTGCTGTTCCTGGCGACGGCCGGTCTGGTGGCCGCCCCCCAGGTTCCGCATGCCGTCCCCCTGACCCTCGCCGTCGCGTACCTCGGGCTCGCCGTCTACGTCATAGTGCTGTTGCTGCGGCCGGCCTGGCTGGTCAAGCGGCCCCTGTTCGACGTCCTCCTGGGCGCGGGCATCGGGGGACACCTGCGCGCGCTGGTGGTGCGGGTTCCCCACGTCGCCATGCTGTATCTCTTGCAGATCTGCCTGTTCCGGGCCTTCCATTTGAACATCCCCATCGGCGTCGTGGTTTCCGCGCTCCCCATCGTCTTCCTGATCGCGGGGTTGCCCATATCCGTACAGGGATTGGGTACGAGCCAGGCGGCGATGATCTATTTTTTCGCCCGGTATGCCCCCGGGGATCGACAGGCGCAGCAGGCCGCGCTGCTGGCGGCAAGCCTGGCCGGGCAGACGCTGGTCTTCGTCGTACAAGCCCTCATCGGGCTGGTTTGCATGCAAAGTCAGGTGGGTCGATCCGTGGGAAACCGAATACCAGACTGATTCGCTGGGGCCGACCCTTTTTCCGCCGGGCGCACCTTCCTATGATGTCATCACGCTGTCGCGCCGATCGCTCTCCCCGAGGCCGTCGTGATGGCTCGCGCCGCTGGCCGCAGACTGGTGGAGGAGCTCCCGGGCCAGGCAAAAGACCGTGGCGAGACACCCCAGAAAAAGGGGGATGCGGAGGAGGGTGGCGCCCCGGGGGGTGCCGATCGCCAGCATGACGGACGTGAAGACATCATGAGGCATCATCCATTCGGCAAACGCCCCGTGGCTTGGCAGAAACCCGTACTCGACCAAATAGTCCGGGGCCGCCACCAGGGCGAGCGCGATGATTGACAGTCGGGTCGGTCGCCATGCCATCGGGAAAGCGAGCAGCATGAGGGGAATCGACCAATAGGCATACTGGGGACCAAAGCCTGGACCGAAGGTCGGGATGGCGAGGAGCAGGAGGGGAGCGCCGAGCACGATGGCGCGCGGTAAGCCCCTCTGCCGCACGCCAACGCCTACGACCATCAGGCACGCAACCATTGCGCCCTTGAAGATGACATCGCCGGGGGTCGTGCTTTGCACGCCAGCGATGGCCAACAGACCGGAGACACCGAAGTATCCCCCGATGGAATGGTAGTGGAGGACCTTGGCTGCCACTATCGGAGGACTGACCAAGAAGAGGGTCGACGCCCCCACGACCCAAGGTCCCGCCACCAGCAGGGCGCACACGAGAACGACCCTCGCCCGGACGCCGCGCAGGCAAAGGAACAGAAGCGGCGTCAATACCAGGGGCACGGTCTTGAGAAGGATCCCGATCCCGAGCCAAAGCGAGGCTTCGACGAGCCTGGTCTCGTCTCGGGTCTCCTGGTAGCGCAAGAGCGCGATCACGGCCAGCGCCGCGAGTGTTCCCACCAACACGTCGAAGTTCGCGTGGACCACGATCTGAGTGAGGCAGACGGGATTGAGCGCCACTCCGACGAGCAAGATCCGAAATGCAAACCGCGCTCCTCGGATTCGTTCCAGAAACCGATAGAGGACGACCATCAGACCCATCTCGGCGATTGCCAGGAAAAGGCGGATGACCGTCGACGTCTGCAAGCCCACGACATCCGCGAGGCGCGACATGAGAAACACGATTTGCATCCACAGGGGGCCCCAGGAGAGAAAGATGGTCTCTGCGTAGGGATTCCGTCCCGCTCCGAGGAGCTCGGCGACGGTCGTCCAGGCATCGAGGTCCGGCGACCGGGCTCCCCGGGTGATGAGAGCGAACGCGACCCGGGCGACGGTCGCTAGAACGAGCAACTTTGCGAGCGGACTCAGGCGGCGCATTGGAGAGCACGGAAGCTAACACAGACCCGATAGCTCACGCTCAATCCGGCCGCGAGGCTCGATAGGTCAGCCGATCTCGCTGAATCGCTCGCGGTCGGGCCGGCGTAACGGCCGCAGGGCCACGCTCAACCCCCGCGGATTCGTTGTCTCACGCCTGCGCAGCTTCTCGACCACAGTCGTCCGGTTCAGCCACAGCAGTTCGGCCGCCCGGTTCTTGTTGCCGTCGTGCGCACCAGCGCTTCGCCGGACGATGCGACCCGTCGTCGATCGCGCGCGGTGTGAGGGGAAGCGTGACTGCGTCGAGGTCTGTCCGTACGGCGTGTTCGAGGTCGCCGTATGGACGACGCCGATATCGCGCGCCTTTCGATTCTCGGGCGCCCGAATAGCATCGCCCACAGTCGACAGACCGCCTACACACCGGCCGCAGGGGCGTGGACCTGGCCGCTTTCGACCACTGAAGAGATTGGCTTAAAGGCTTTGCTCGGAAACGAGTTTCAAGGTGCAAGTTGCAAGTTGCAAGTTGCAAGTTGCTCGTTCGACGGCGGCAGAGTCCACGAAATCCGCCCATTCTGAATGTCCGACGGACAGGGCTAATCGAGTTGTCTCTGAGCGGGGCCTAAGCGCAGTTCACAAACGTATCGAAGCCACGCTGCAAATATTTTAGATTTGATTGACAGCTGTTTGCACGCGTGCGATGGTCCGCACGGGTGTTCTTGGCAAATGCCGTCAACAGCAGTCTAAGGAGCAGAAATGAGATCAGCGATCAAAGCCGCATTGTGTGCCGTTCTCTTTAGCATCGTCATTTTGGGGGCTCGCGCTGCAAATGCGACAGACCTCTGGCTTCACGGATCCGGTTGCTCGTCTTCGAATTCCGCCGTTTCCGTGAATCAGTATGGCGTGTTCAACACGAGTTCGTCTGCCGTTACAGTTACCTGTCCGGTGCCGGTCACGACTCAAGGCCTCATCTCACTAATTAGCGTGGTGGCTTACGATCGCAGCTCCACTGCCGACGTTTCCTGCTCGATGGTGGAAACTGACAGCGGAGGCACGGTGCTGGGTACGGCAGCCCTGAACACGGCTGGAAATAGCGGTTCCGTACAGAATCCACAAACGCCCGCGCCAGGGCATTTTCTTTCTTGGTCAAGCGCGGGACACTTCTGGATGCTTCAGTGTTCGATACCGGGAGTGACGGCATCGGGGACGTCCTTTCTGACCGCCTACTATATTGGTTACTGATCGTCTCACGGATGTGAGTCTTTATCGCGTTGAGCGGCACCTCACTCCACACCGGGTCGAGGTGCCGCCCGCGAAGCGCCGGGGGGCGACCCCGGCAGGTGGTGGGAAGTTCACACTTTACGGATTGTGGGCGTTTGGCCGCGTTTGACTAACGAGGAACAGGTTCGCCACGCAACAGACCGGGTCCGCTGGCCGCTACTTCCGTCAGATCTACGACGTACTCCATTGCGGTGCTCCACCCGACAGTTGCCCCACATCGAACACGCGCGGAATATGCGAATGCGAGAATCGAGCGAGGGTCTGGGCTTCGCGCACGAAACAGCGCAACGCTCGGCAGTCGGTCGAGCGCGGAACTTTGATCGCCACACGCCGCTCGAGTTCGACGCCGCGCCATCACGAACCATCCCATTGGTGCGGAGCGAACTGGAGATATCGATCCCGGAGTACTTAGGTCAAGCGCGTTCGAGCTGACAGTTGCCCGCTACGTCCCCGCGGATCGCCAAGACCAGCAGACCAGCAGACCGGCAGGCCGCGCTCATGCAGGTCGTCGGCGGGTTGGCCTGAATCCAGAACCAGGTCGTCCGCGCCAGGGGGAACCGCCTGGCCGACGCGCCATGATTCGGACCGCGTATCCCGCTTTGCCGGCGCGAGGAAAACTGCGATAAGAAGCCCCCCATGTCCCGGCCTTCCCCACGACGACTCTCCACGCTGGCGTTCCGCGTGGGAGCCGCGATCCCGGCAGGCGTTTTCTGGATCTTTCGCAAGCTGACGAGACCGTTCCCGGCCGGTTGCACGGTGCTGGTGTTCATGGCGGCGTTCTTCGCCACGGGCGTCGCCGGCATCGACTTCGGCGTCCACTGGGACGAGTGGTACCACATGCAAGGCGTCACGGGCTGCATCCATCGGCTCTCGCTGCTTCCCGACTCGCTCAGCTACGGCGGACCGTACTTCACGCTCGGGTTTCCGGTGGTCCTGTGGCACCAGTGGCAGAACGTCCTGGGGATGGTGCACGACCTGCGAACGCTGCCGGTCTCGGTGGGGATCACGGCCCTCCCCAACGTCATCAAGTTCCAGGCGGAGGCGACGGCGCTGGTCAACTCGAGCGCCTACGTCCTGCAAATACGGACGGTGTTCCTCGGGCTGACCTCCCTCTCGATCCTCTGGGTTTTCCTGGCGGTGCTCCGTTGCTGGCCCAGACGTTACGGGGCGGCCCTCGCCGCCGCGGCGTTCATGGCTTTCTCCTGGGAGGTCGGCTACCACGCGCGCTGGCTGGCCGTCGACGCCCCGCTCACGCAGTTCTGCGCGCTCGAGCTGCTGCTGTTCTGCGGCGCCTGGCACGCCCGGGGCCCCGGGGCCGGCCTGCGCTGGTACTGCGCGGCCGCCGTGGTATCGGGGGCGGTGTTCGCGTGCAAGCTGACGGGGCTGTTCGCGGTCCTCCCCACCGTCATCACGCCCCTGCTTGTGCGCGGCCCCTTCACCATCCGGGCGCGGCTCGGGCGCATGGTGCTGGGAGGTACGCTCTTCGTGGTGGCCGCCTTCGTGCTCAGCCCCGAGTTTTTCCTGGAGCCGCTGAAGTTCCTCAACGTGCTCCGCAGCGGCAGCGCCGACTACAACAGCGCCCCCGTCACCAATCCGCACTACGTCGGTCTCTTCGAGCACCTGTGGCGCGTGCTGGCCTGGTTCGTCGCCGTGCTCCCCTCCCCCTACCTGGGGGTGGCGCTGGCGTTCTCGCTGGTGGCGCTGCTGGGGTTGGGCAGCATGCTCCGCCGTGAGCGAAGGATGACGCTGACCTGGTTCACCTTCATCGCCACGTTCGTCCTGGTGTTCACGCGCAACCACCTGCTGGTGATCCGGCAATATCTGATGATCGCGCCGTTCGTGGCGCTGTGCTTCGCGCGCGGCGCCATCGTGGCATGGGACTTTCTTCGCGCGAAGAGCCCTCGCCTGGTGCCGGTTTTCGCGTTGCTCGTCGTGGCCGGCTTCGCCGCCAACGCCACCAACGAGATCAGCAAGGCCTGGCACGTCACCCACGACACAGACGGCTCGATCAGCGACGACGTGGTGAAGGATCTCCTGGCGGAGAAGCGCCCCGTGCGCATGAGCACGCCCGTGCTCGAGCGGCTCCGCAGTCGCCTGGGCACCGCGTACACGTGTCATCCGGCCAACCCTGCGGACCAGACCGTCACGCACTTCCTCGCCTACGCCTCCGAGCACGAGTGGATGGGCAATCGGGTGCGGGCGTTTCGCCACACCTACGGCAGCGCCGAGGCCAACGTCGACTACTACACGGGGTGGCTGGGCCGGATGCAGCTCTCTCGCATGGAGGACCTGTGGATGGATCAGATGGTCTCGCTCCACCGCGACATGAAGCGTGACGTCGACTGTTTCCCCGCACCGCCTCCCCCGCCGAGCGACAAACATGGGTGACGGCCGGCGACGGCCTCGCCGTTGGGTCCCGCGTCACAAAATGGTATGAATCCAGCGCCCTCCATGCCCGCCACCAACCGCCTGAAATCGATGGCCTCGGTTGCTCGCGACGCGCTCCTGCTCGAGCGTCCGCTGGCGCAAGTCGCGACGCTCTCGCTCGACCGCCAGGTCGCCATGCGGATCTACTTCGACGCGGCGACGCGCCTCTCCGCCACCGCCGATCAGCTCACCGACGAGGACGGCGCGGCAGCGGCCCTGATCCTGTACCGAGAGGCGCTGCCCTCTCTGGTCGTCGCTGTGGCGATGTTCCGCGACCCGAGCTACGACGCGGCGTCCGCCGGCGCCGCGTCACCGTGGGAAACGTTGGACGCGCTCGCGGCCCGGGGAGCGATCCCTCCGCTTCCCCCTCACGTCGGCGAGTCGAAGGCGATCCTGGCGGACCATGGCCCGCTTGGGTTCGACGAAGGGACTGACGACGAACGGCTGACGAAACGCCGCACCGTCCAGACGACCGTCACGTATCTGCACGGGCTGGTCGAGCCGCGGTCGGTGCCCGAGCTGAAGGCCGACCGCCTCACCCGGGTGGCGGGCCTGCTCGTCGTGTTGGTGCTGGCGCTCGCCTGGTCGGGCTATCGCCTCGTCAGTCTGCCCAACATCGCTCTTCACAAGCCGGTCACCATCAGCGGTCGCTTCGCCTTCAGCTCCGCGCCGGCGGACAACACCGGTCTGGTCAACGGCGAGATCGAACCGGCGTACGGTATCCACACCTCGCTCGGCTCGGGATGGGTCATGGTCGACCTGCAGAAGACCTACCGGCTGTCGCGGGTCAAGATCTACAACCGCGCCGACACCCTGTTCGACGAGGGGCTCCCGATGACGCTCGAGGTCTCCAAGGACGGCGTCCATTTCGACCTCGTCGATCGGCGGACGACGACGTTCAGCGCCACCAGTCCTTGGGTGTTCGTTGCTTCGAGCGCCACGCCGCTCGCCCGCTTCGTGCGCGTCGCCTCAAAGAACTTCGTAGCGCTCACCGAGATTGAAGTGTTCGGGCGCCGGGCGGACTAACGAGCAGGGGGCGGCGACCTCGGGATCATCAAGAGGGGCGCCAGCGCGGCGACCGCGAACGCATGGAAGGCGACGCGGGTCAGCGCGGTGCTGATGTGCCACTCGAACGGGTACGGCGTGAAGGCGAAGGTGGCGAGCACGAACGCCATCCAGCCCAGGAAGAACAAGGTCAACACGCCGGGCGTGCCTAAGGTCCTGGTGGACACGCACCAGGACGAGGCCGCCAGCACGCCCCCCAGCCCCAGCAGCCACAGCGGCTGCGTCGCCACGCTGGTGCGGGTCAGCGCGTAGGTGGCGTTGATGCGGCCCCAGATCACCCCCCAGGTCAGCCCCGCGCCGACGTCCGTGTGCGGAGCGAAGCCGTGCGCCGTCATCCACAGTCGGTGACCGACCGTCAGCGCCAGCACGCAACCGAACGCCGTCAGCACGAACCGCCAGCTCCGTCGTCGGGTCAGCAGCTGTCCCGCCCCCCACAACATCAGAGCGCCGGCCGCCAGAACGGCGCCCTCCTTCTTCGTGAGGGCCGCGGCCATCAGCGCCGCGCAGCCGACCGAGATGGGGAGCCCCTCCTCGAACAGGCCGAGCAGGCCGATGAGCGCGAACAGGGTGAGCCAGGTGTCGGCGTAGGCGGCGAGCTGCAGCGGATAGAGCGTCACGAAGAACGCCGCGCAGGCGAAGGCCGCCCCCAGCCGCCCCAGGCGCGGCACGAAGCCGAGCCACAGCAACGAATAGCAGCCCATGAACAGCATGGCGGTGCCGAGCAGCGCCTGACGTTCGCGCCAGGGTCCGGCGTCCGAGAAGAACGCCAGGATCGACGGCCAGAACAGCGGGTATTCCTGATGCGTCCAGGCCGTCTCGGTCCAGAACAGATCGCGCAGCGCCAGCCGCCCCGCGAAGTGGACCTCGTGGGCGTGCAGCAGCCAGACGGAGTGCCCGTCCCAGCTGGTGACGGGACTGCCGTCGACGAAGCGCACCGCCAGCACCGTCAACGCCGCCAGCACCGCCACCGTCAGCGCCGTCAGCAGGCCGGTGCGCGGCGTGAGCCATCGTCGCCACCGTCGCGCGACGGCGAAGCGCGCCGCGCCGGCGATGGCCAGGCCCACTCCCGTCGCGGAGAACAGCCGCCACGGCAGCGCCACCTGCACGAACGTGGCGAGGTAAACGGCGGCGGCCAGCACCACCACGCCGTACAGCGCCTTCGCGCCGAACCCCCGAACGACCGTCTCGGGCCAGGGCATCGGCACGGTCCGTACCGCCCCGGGTGCCCAGCGTCGCAGCGACCGCTCGGCGGCCCAGCCCCAGCCCAGCAACGCGAGGAACAGGTAAACGAAGACGGGGAACGAACGCTCGTTCGAGGCGCGCGCCACCTTGGCGGCGAGCGGCTTGGCGGGGAAGTTTTGCAGCACCACGCCGGTGTTTCGAAATGGCACCAGGCGTCCGGTCAGCTCGGGAAGAATCGCCAGCCGGTAAGGCGCCGCCGTCCGGACGTGCCGCGGATACAGCGCCTCGGCCGAGCGCTGGTCCCACAGCGCGTTGCCCGCAAAGGCCGAATCGATCACCAGGTCTTGATCGAGCGGCAGCCAGAGATCGAGCACGTCGCCGGCCTTCTCGAGCGGGTTATCCTCGAAGGCGCCCGCTGCCCGGGTCTGCCAGTAGTCGCGCCCCGCGGCGGTGGCCGCCTGATAGTCGACCTGCAGCTGCGAGGTCCCCAGCGCCACCGCCGCGTAGATGCCCGCCACCGCCAGACCGGCGGCGCGCCAGCTCGCGATCCGTCCGCGCGACGAGACCGTGGAGGAACCGTCGACGGACGCGCTCGGGCCGGGCGCTTCGGGATCGGCCATTGGCGCGGTAGGGTACACCGCACCCCGGACCAAGGAAAGTCAGGGAAAACGCCCGCGCATTGGAGGGCGGCGAGGCTTCGGGTAACCTGGCGGCGGTCAACAGATGTCGATGCCGCATGCCACCCGCGAGCCGGCCTACGCCGCCCGCCTCGAACGCCTTGAGGTCGTCTGGTGGAAGCGCCTGCTCGACGTGCAGCGCCCCTACCGCTGGAACCTGCGACGGCTCGGGCTCGGCTTCGTGCTCGACGTGGGCTGCGGGCGGGGTCGCAATCTGATCAACCTCGGGGGGGCCGACGCCGGCGTGGGGGTCGACCACAACCCCGACATGATCGCGGCCTGTCGCGCGCGCGGGCTGGTGGCGTTCACCTCCGACACGTTTCACGGCTCGGAGTTCGCCCGGCCGGCGCGCTTCGATTCGCTGATGCTGGCCCACGTGGTCGAGCACATGCGGTTCGACGAAGCGCAGGCGTTGCTGGCGCAGTACCTGCCGTTCGTGCGCCCCGGCGGGATGGTGGTGCTGCTCACGCCTCAGGAGGCGGGCTTCGCGTCCGACGCCACGCACGTCGAGTTCATGGATCTGGCGGCGCTCGAGCGCATGGCGCGCGCGGTCGGTCTCGTCCCCGCGCGCGGGTTCTCCTTCCCGTTTCCGCGCCCGGTGGGCCGGCTGTTCAAGTACAACGAGTTCGTGCTGGTGGCGCGCAAGCCCTGAGCCGCGCCCTTTGTGATATGGTCCGGCCCCTCGCGTGCGCGTGCTCGTCGTCGTTCCGGCTTTGAACGAGGAGCGGTCGGTGGGACCGCTCGTGGGGGAAATCCGCGCCGAGGGGGAGAAGCTGGGCATCGAGATCACGGCGGTGGTCATCGACGACGGTTCGACCGATCAGACCGCGGCCGTGGCGGCGCAGGCCGGGGCGCGCGTGGTCCAGCTCCCCAAGAACCTGGGGATCGGCGGCGCGGTCCAGACGGGCTTGCGGTTGGCCTGGCGGGAAGGGTTCTCGTGCGCCGTGCAGATCGACGGCGACGGCCAGCACCCCCCGCACGAGCTCGGCAAGCTGCTCGCCCTGCTGAAGGAGACCCCCACCCCCGACCTGGTGGTGGGGACGCGCTACGGAGAGGATCGCCAGGGCTTTCAGTCGACGCTGCTCCGTCGCATCGGCAGCGGCTGGCTGCGCTGGGTGCTGCGCGCGGTGGCCGGGGTCCCCAGCACCGATCCGACGTCGGGCTACCGCCTGTACGGCCCCAAGGCCCTGGCGCTGTTCGAGCGCACGTACCCCTACGATTACCCCGAGCCCGAATCGCTGGCCATGGCGCGCGCGGCCGGTCTGGTCATCCGCGAGGTGCCGGTGATCATGCGCCCGCGCCTGGCAGGGTCGAGCAGCATCCGCAGCTGGCGAACGGCCTACTACATGCTGAAGGTGAGCATCGCGGTGACGCTGTGTTATGTCCGCAGCGTGCGCCGCCCCTGGCCCAAGGCAATGTAATGGAGTTCGAGCGCTACTGGATCTTCGCCGCCTGCTGCGCGGTCCTGGTCGGTTTTCTGGTCCGCCTGCTGCTGCGCGAGCGGGTGTCGTTGCAGCACAGCCTGGCCTTCTTGCTGTTCATGCTGGGCGTCGTCATCACGGCGGTGTTCCCGTCGCTGACGTATCGCCTCGGTCACCTGATGGGGTTCGCGCTCCCCTCGAACTTCTTCTTCGCGATCCTGATCGGCGTGCTGGTGCTGCTGCACCTGGGGACGGTGATCGCGCTGTCGCGGCTGGAGTCGCGGACCATCGCGCTCACGCAGGACCTGGGCCTCGTGCAAGAGCAGCTGACCCGCATGACGGCCGCCGAGCGCCACGCACCCGCCGAATCCCTGGCGATGCCCCGCGCGCCGGTGCCCCACGGCGGCGCCAGCGGGGAGCCGCGGCGCCCGAGCGAGCCGGCGCAGACCTTGCCCCGGCCGGCCCCCGCGCCCCTGAAGACGCCGTGAAGCTGGTCTTCGTCGTCGTCACCTACGAGGCGGAGCGCTTCATCGTCCCGCTGCTCGACACCCTGCGCGCCAACACCGACCTGGCGCAGGCGGACGTGGTGGTGGTGGAGAACGCCTCGTCGGACGGCACCTTGCGGCTGCTCCGCGAGCAGGAAGCAACCTGGCAAACGCGAACCGGCGGGCGCCTGCGCATCCTGCCGCAGGATCGCAACACCGGCTTCGCCGAGGGCTGCAACATCGGGCTGGCCGAGGCGCGCCGGCTGGGTGCCCCCTACGCGATGCTGCTCAACCAGGATCTCGAGCTTTCGCCCGGATGGCTCCCTCCGCTGCTGGCGGTGATGGATTCGCGCCCGGACGTGGCGGCCGCCCAGCCGGTCATCCTGCTGCACGACGAGCCAGAGCTGCTGAACACGGGCGGAAACGCCATTCACTTCTGCGGCTTCGGCTTTTGCGATCGCTATCGCGCCCCGGCCGCGGAGGTGTTCCCGGATCCCGACGAGGTGCGGTCGGTCCCTTACGCCTCGGGCGCGGCGCTGCTGCTGCGCCTGGACGCGCTCGAGCAGGCGGGCGCCTTCGACGAGCGACTTTTTCTGTACCACGAGGACTGCGATCTGCAGATCCGGCTGCGGCAGCTCGGCTTCGACTGCGTGGCGGTGTCGGCGTCGCGGGTCGCCCACAAGTACAACGCCAGCTTCTCGGGCCGGAAGATGCTGTACCTCGAGCGCAACCGCTGGTTCGTGCTGCTCAAGGATTGGCCGTTGCCGCGGCTGCTGGCGGCGGCCCCCGCTCTGCTCGGCGCCGAGCTGGCGGTGCTGGTGCTGGCGGCGCGCGGCGGCTGGCTGGGTGGCAAGCTGGGGACGTATGGCGAGATCGTCCGGGCGCTGCCCGACGTGCTTCGTGACCGGCGGGTGGTGCAGGCGCGCCGCGCCTCGACGGCGAACGATGGCGACTACCTGACCGGCGCGCTGCGCTTCGAGGGCTTCGACCACCCGCTCGTCACGAAGGTCGCGAACCCGCTGCTTTCCCGTTACTGGTCCTTCGTTCATCGCGTGCTGGGCGTTTCGTAGCGGCCGGATCGGCCGCCAGCACCACGCGCTCGAGCCGCATCAGCTCGCCCATCGACCAGGCCTGAAACGGGCAGCCGCCCGGGGTGAACGGAGGCTCGGCGTCGGCCACCTCCGACAGGTGACCGACGCCGGCCTCCTCGAGGTGCGCGAGCAGCGGCGCCAGAAAGCGCCCGCGCGCCGTCGCCTTCGCCTCGGCGGTGGTGCCCCGGACCCGCACGTACGCCTCGACGAACGGCCCCAGGAGCCACGGCCAGACGGTCCCCTGATGGTAGGCGCCGTCGCGCGCCGCCACGCCCCCGTGGTAGTGGGCCACGTAACCGGGCTGTCCCGGGGCCAGCGAGCGCAGCCCGAGCGGCGTCACCAGCGCCGCCTCGACGGCGTCGACCACCTGGCGGGCCTGCTCGCCGACGATCAAGGAGATCGGCAAGCCGCCGACGGCGAAGATCTGATTGGGGCGAAACGTATCGTCGACGGTGCCGGGGTGATGGTCCACGTCGACGACGTCGAACAGCCGGCCGTGCGTGCCGTCCCAGAACCGGGCTTCGAAGCTGGCCCGCCCCTGCGCGAACAGCGCCGACCAGCGCGCCGCCGCGCTGGTCTCCCAGGTCGCCGCCAGCGCCAGCGCGTTCAACCACAGCGCCTGCAGCTCCACTGGCTTGCCGATGCGGGGCGTGATCTCGCGTCCGTCGACCCGCGCGTCCATCCAGGTCAGCTGCTGCCCGGGCACGCCCGCCGCCAGCAAGCCGTCGGCGGTGGCGCCGATGTGAAAGCGGGTGCCGCGCGCGTAGCCCTCGAGGATCGCCTCTCCCGCCATGACCAACCGCCGCCGCGTCGCCGGATCGAGCGACGGCCCGGCCGCCACCAGCGCCTCGGCCACGGCGATCACGAACCACAGCGACGCATCGGCGGCGTTGTAGGCGGGCTGGCCCGTTCCGTCGGGAAAGTAGTTCGGCAGCATCCCCTGCGACACCAGACCGGCCCACGCCGACAGCACCTCGACCGCCTCGTCGATCCGACCGCGCGCCAGGCACAGGCCGCGCAGCGCGATGAACGTGTCGCGACCCCAGTCACCGAACCAGGGATACCCGGCGATGATCGTGCGCCCCGTGCCGCGCGTGACGAGATATTGCTCGGCGGCGCGATCGAGCGGCCCCCCCAGCGCGGCGCGCCGGGCGCTCTCCACGGCGCGGGCGCTCTCCAGCGCCTGGCGCGCCGGGACGATCTCGGGATCGCGCACGCCGCGCTCGGCGGACAGCACCAGCGCCGCCTCGCCGTCGCGCAGCTCGAAGGACCACAGGCCCGGTGCCCCCAGGTCTTCCTGAAAATCGAGGCCCCGCGCGCGCTCTTCGTCGTAGACGAAGCCGCGGTACCAGTGCGGCTGGTGCTGGTAGAGACCGCTCGACGAGATGACGATGGTCGGCCCGTTCGCGTAGGGGCGAAAGCGGAAGTGACCGTCGTGAATCTCGGGATCGAACGAGAACGCCGCGTTCTCGTGCATCAGCGCGTGGAAGTCGCGCCCGGCCAGAAAAGGCCGCGCCTCGAGCTTCGCCCAGGCCTGCTCACGATCGGGCGACGGTCCGCGCGAGGGGGACAGCAGCTTCCACGACAGAAACGTCTGCGGGGCCCCCGTGCGCATCAACAGCTCGTGGGCGATGCGCGTGCCGTCGGGCAGCCGGAAGATCCAGGTCGGCCACGGCTCGTGGGTGAACGACTCGACGTACGTCTCGCCGTCGCCGCCCGTCACGTCGGGGGCGTAACGCTGGGTCGACAGCGACCAGCGCCCACCGGGCGTCTCGACGAACGCGTCGAAGCCGGCCACCAGCATCATGCGACCCACGGGCGGTGTCGTGGCCGTCACCAGCAGCCCGTGATAGCGCCGCGTGCGCACCCCCGACACGGTCCCCGAGGCGAAGCCGCCCAGACCGTCGGTCTCCAGCCACTCGCGGTGCCGGTTGCCGCTGTTCATGACGCCTCGGCCGTCGACGCAACCACCTCGGCGCGGGCCCGGGCGATGTCCTCGATGAAGCGAATCGCCAGCGCCGTCCAGCCGGTCTGATGGCTCGCGCCGATCCCCCGCCCCGTCTCGCCATGGAAGTACTCGTGAAACAGCACCAGCTCGCGCCAGGCGGGATCGCGCGCGAACCGCGGCTCGCCACCGTGACAGGGGCGATGCCCGTCGGGCCCGGCCAGAAAGATCCGGCCGAGCCGGGTCGAGATCTCCCGCGCCACGTCGCGCAGGTTCAGGTACGTGCCCGAGCCGACCGGACACTCGACCCGCAGGCTGTCGCCGTAGAAATGGTGGTAGCGCTCCAGCGCCTCGACCAGCAGGTAGTTGACGGGCATCCAGATGGGGCCGCGCCAGTTCGAATTGCCGCCGAACAGCCCCGTGTCCGACTCGCCGGGGACGTAGTCGACGCGGAACTCCTCGCCCCCGTGAAAGAAGCGATACGGCGCGCGCGCATGCACCTTCGACACCGAACGGATGCCGTAGGGCGACAGGAACTCGCTCTCGTCGAGCATGTAGCGCAGCACCTTCACCAGCCGTTCGCGCGGCGGGATGGCCAGCAACATGTGACCGTGCCCGCCGTCGGCGTCGGCCGAGGTGGTGACGTGGCCGGCCAGATCGCGCCGGTTCTCGAGGAACCAGCGCATGCGACGCTGGAATGCCGGCAGCCCCGCCATCGCCTCGTCCTCGATGACCTCGGCGGCGATGAGCGGCAGCAGCCCCACCAGCGAGCGCACGCGCAGCGGATGGGCCTGCCCTTGCGTGTGCAGCTTGTCGTAGAAGAAGCCGTCCTGCTCGTCCCACAGCCCGTTGCCGCCCAGCGCGTTCATGGCGTCGGTGATGTGCACGAAGTGCTCGAAGAACTTCGACGCCATGTCCTCGTACGAGGGGTCCGCCTTGGCCAGCTCGATGGCCATCGACAGCATGGTCGCGCAGAAGAACGCCATCCAGGCCGTGCCGTCCGCCTGCTCGAGGCGCCCGCCCGTGGGCAGCGGGCGCGAGCGATCGAACACGCCGATGTTGTCGAGGCCCAGGAAGCCGCCCGAGAACAGGTTGCGCCCCTCGGCGTCCTTGCGGTTCACCCACCAGGTGAAGTTCAACAGCAGCTTCCGGAACATGCGCCCCAGGAACACCCGATCGCGCTTGCCGTCCCCGTCGACGGCCAGCTTGTAGACGCGCCAGGTGGCCCAGGCGTGCACGGGCGGGTTGACGTCGCCGAACGCGAACTCGTACGCGGGGAGCTGGCCGTTCGGGTGCATGTACCACTCGCGCGTCATCAGCAGCAGCTGCTCCTTCGCGAAGCCCGGATCGATGCGCGCGAAGGGGATCATGTGGAACGCCAGATCCCAGGCCGCGTACCAGGGGTACTCCCACTTGTCGGGCATCGACAGTACGTCGCGGTTGTACAGGTGTCCCCAGTCGGCGTTGCGTCCCTGCTTGCGGCTCTGCGGGGGCGGCGACGAGGCGGGATCGCCCTCCAGCCAGGCGCGGACATCGTAGTGATAGAACTGCTTCGACCACAGCAGCCCGGCGTAGGCCTGACGGACGGCCAGCGCCTCGTCACGGGACAGCGGCCCCGTCTTCACGTCGTAGAACTGATCGGCCTCGGCGCGCCGGGTGGCCACCACGCCGTCGAAGTCCGCGAACGGCGCCCGGCCCACCGCGATCTCGTCGGCCAGTGTCAGGCGCAAGCGAAGACGAACCTCCCCGCCGGCCGGCACGACCAGGCGGTACAGGGCGGCGGCCTTGGTGCCGCGCCGCTGAGGATTGATCCGGTCGGCCCGGCCACCGACGACATAGTCGTGGAAGGCGTCCTTCACGTAGGGCGTCGCGTTCGGCACGCCGTACAGCCGCTCGTGGTTCGTCTCGTTCTCCGTGAAGATCAGCTCGGGGCGTCCGCCCGAGGCGAGCTCCGACTCGACGGCCAGCAGGTAGCGCCCCATCGTCGGATGAACGAGCTCGAGCTCCCCATCCGCCGTCGCCTGGATCAGCGGCCGCTCCGTGTAGCCCTCCCCCTGCCGGCCCCAGGACCAGGTGTTGCGGAACCAGACCGTCGGCAGCACGGTCAGCGGCGCGGCGTCGGGCCCGCGATTCGCCACCGTCAGCGTGATCAGGATGTCCTCGGGCGAGGCCTTCGCGTACTCGGCGAACACGTCGAAGTAACGGTCGTCGTCGAACACCCCCGTGTCGAGCAGCTCGTACTCGGGCTGCGCCCTGCCGCGCCGGGCGTTCTCCTCGACCAGCCCCGTGTAGGGATAGGCGCGCTGCGGATACTTGTAGAGCGCCTTCATGTACGAATGGGTGGGCGTCGAATCGAGATAGAAGTACTGCTCCTTGCAGTCCTCGCCGTGATTCCCCTGGGGGCCGGTCAGGCCGAACAGCCGCTCCTTCAGGATCGGATCGGCGCCGTTCCAGAGCGCCAGCGCGAAGCAGAGCCGCCCCTGGCGATCGCACATGCCGAGCAGACCGTCCTCGCCCCAGCGGTACACGCGGCTGCGCGCGTGGTCATGCGGAAAGTAGTCCCAGCAGCTCCCGTCGGGGGAATAGTCCTCGCGGACGGTCCCCCACTGCCGCTCGGACAGATAGGGCCCGAACCGCTTCCAGTTACTCTCGCGTCTACCGTCGGCGTCGAGCCGTCGCTGTTCGATCGTCACGAGGGGGTCTCCCCCCCGGTGGGCGGCTTCGCTCGTTCAGGTCGTGATCCGGTAGAGTTCAAGGGTTCGAGGCGTCCCGATTTCCAACGTAACCGTTCGGCGCGGGCGACGTATGGTCCGCACGGGGGATATGACCATGTTGAAGACATCCATCAGGAACGCAATCGAACGCATCACGGCCATCCGCGAGAAAATCGCGTTCCTTGGGCCTACGTTGGCCCGCATCACGCTCGGGTCTATCTTCATCGGCACCGGGTGGGGGAAGCTGAACAACATCGCCTCCACGGTCGAGTACTTCGCCTCGCTGCACATCCCGGCCCCGGCGTTCCAGGCGCGGCTGGCGGCGGGAACCGAGTTCTTCGGGGGCATCCTGGTCCTGCTCGGCCTGGGGACGCGTCTGGTGGTGCTCCCCATGGCCTTCACGATGGTGGTGGCCATCTTGACGGCGCGACGGGAGGCCATCGACGGTGTCACCACCTTGCTCGGCTTCGAAGAGTGGACCTACATCGTGATGTTCGTCTGGCTGGCGCTGGCGGGGCCGGGGCCGCTGTCGCTCGATGCGCTCTGGACGCGGCTGCGCAAGCGTGAGTCGTCCTCCACGGCGACGGCGCCGAAGCCACTCCTGCGACCTGAGGTCTGAGCGCGCGGTAGCCGACTAGAGATCCGTGATCGCCTTGCGGTCAGAGGTGGGCGATGCCGGCTTCGGTTTCGAGCCGTGTGACGGACTCCTCGACGGCGCATGAGTGTGCTCCTCGGGAGGGAGGGGCGGCGCCGGCTTCTGCACGGGCGCCATCACCAGCTCGATGACCCGATCGCGCGTGCCGTCGATCTCGATCGTCCGCTCGCTGCCGTTCGAGGGACGCAGGGTGAAGCGGTGCAGCGCGGGGCCACGACGGATCCGCACGGGCAAGGTCGCCGGTTGATCGTCCACCGTCACGACCGTGTCGGGCGCGATCCCCTGAATGTCGATCTGCACGGTCTGAACGGGCGGCGGCGCCGGATGCTCGGCCTCGGTGGGAGGAGGCGGCGGCGTGGGCTCGACCGGGGGCGCCGCCGGTTCGACCGGACGCGGCGGCTCTTCCGTCACCTGCTGCACTTCGGGCAGCTTCGCCTTGCCGTGCGGTCGAGGAGCGGTGAGCGACTTCAACAGCAAGGTCGTCACGATTGCCACCAGCACGATGCCCCCCCCCACGATCACCACCAGGCGCGCGTGGTCCCGCAACAGGGAGAGCATTCGCTCGAGCCCGCCCGGCGTCGCGGGGGACACCCGCATCGTCCGGTCCGGGTGAGCCAGGCCCCGCCTGCCCTGTCGCTCCTCGCGCGCATCCTCGTCCTCATCGGCGTCGTCGGTCGATTCGTCCGTATCCTCGTCGAGACGATCGCCCACCTGATCCATGATCTTCGTGCCGCCCACGGCGGCCTGGATCGCGCCCGAGGGGGGGGGCTGACGGGACTCGCCCATGCGGGACTCGAGGATCATCGTGCCGCCCGCGAAGGCCTCGATCGGCTGCTCGGGCATCCGCCCCGCGGCCACCGCTTGTCTCTGGTCGGCCCCGGCCAGCAACGTGCGGGGCAGCGCCCGGGGCGGCCGTGCCTCGGGCGCGATGACGGGCGCCACCACGGGGCCCTTCACCACCGGGCCTCCCGCGCCGCGTTCGAGCGTGGGCGCGACCGCGCGTGGCGGGGGCGCCGGCGCCGCGAGCTGGGTCGCTGGCGCCGTCGCCACCGGGCGCGCCGACCGGACCTCGACGGGCGTCGCCACCGGCGCGGGCGTGAGCGACGGCGCCGCCTTCGCGACGCCGGCCAGCGCGGCGCCCAGCAGGGCCGTCGGCCGCTCGACCGGCACGAGCGGCTGTAACGGCCCCTCGAGATCGATCCCCAGCGCGCGGGCGATGTCACGCAGCGCGACCACCACCTGGCTCATCGTCTGCGGCCGCTCGTCGGGCTTCTTGGCCAGCATGCGCAGGATCAACGCATTCAGCTTGGGGGGGATGTCGGGGACGATCTTCAGCGGGGGCTTCGGCGGCTGCGTCGCGTGGCCCACGATCAGCTCGGCGATCCCCGGGGCGCTGAACGGCGGGTGCCCGCACAGCGCCTCGTACAGCACGCATCCCAGCGAATAGATGTCCGACCGCGCATCGGGCCGTCCCACGCCGCGGCACTGCTCGGGAGACATGTACGTGGGCGACGCCAGCCACAGCCCGGTCTTGGTCTGCGACGGCCCACCGTCCTCGCGCGACAGCTTGGCGATGCCGAAGTCGAGCACCTTGACCGTCACCACCGGCTCCGTCGGCGTGGGCAACTGCAGGTAGATGTTCTCGGGCTTCAGATCGCGGTGCATGATCCCGGCGAGGTGCGCCGCCTCGACGGTGTCGGCCACGGCCGCGATCGCGCCGAGCAGAAACGCCAGGTCCTGGTCGAGCGGGCCGGTTCGCTTCAGGTAGCCGCCCAGGCTCTCCCCCTCGAGGAACTCGGTGATGACGAACGCTTGCCCGTCAATCAGATCGCAGTCGAGGATCTCCATGATTCCCCGGTGCTTGATCAACGAGGTGTTGCGGGCCTCCTTGAAGAACTGCTCCAGCACCGCCTCCTTCTGGGACAGCTCGGGAAGCAGCACCTTGACCGCGGCGCGCCGGTTGACCCGACGGTGCTGGGCCAGGAACACCTCGCCCAGGCCCCCCCCGCCGATCCGCTTGATGATCGTGTAGCCGCCCAGTTCCTGCCCAGCGCCAATCATCGGATTTCCATTTCAGTATCCCGGCAAGGGATCGTCGCCGTCAAGGAAAGGCCGGCGGGCCAGTCACATCGCCTGGACCGGCGTCGGCTCGACAGCCGCCCGCCGACGACGCGGTGATACACTCCCCTGGGCTCGGATGGGTCACCCCGCGATCGAGAACAACACCCCCTTTGCCTTCCAGGCGTTGTTCCTGGTCGACGAGGAGTTTCGCCCTCTGGTGGTGCCGCTCGTGAAGGCGACGTTCACCGTCGCCGCCGACGGCCGCTGCGCCCTGGCGGAGAAACAGGTCCCGCCCAACCTGGAAGGCGAATGCTGGGGCGACGATCCCGAGACGTCGTCCTACAAGTACGAGCCCGAGGTGGCGTTCATGAAGCCCGCCACCGACGTCGTGCTGATCGGGCACGCCTGGGCACCAGACACGCACACCACCGAGATGCGCGTGGGTCTGCGGGTGGGTGCGTTGTCGAAGCAGCTCCTGGTCACGGGCGATCGGGTGTGGTTCCGCACCGCGGGCATCGTCTCGGCGACGAGACCGCGGCCGTTCGAGAAGATCCCGCTCGTCTACGAACGCGCCTTCGGCGGCTGGGACCGGGGCCACGCCGACGAGAGCAAGCACACGTTCGAGGTGCGCAACCCGGTGGGCACGGGGTACCGCCGGTCCGGCGGCTTCGCGGAGGACCTGCACCTGCCCAACATCGAGGATCCGCGGTCGCCCATCAGCGGTTTCGGCGACCGTCCGGCCCCTGCTGGCTGCGGCTTCGTGTCCCCGCACTGGCAGCCGCGCGCGCAGCTGGCCGGCACCTTCGACGAGGCCTGGCAAGAGAAGCGTGCGCCGCTGCTGCCGAAGGACTTCGAGCGGCGGCACCTCAACGCCGCCTCGCCGGGGCTGGTGGCCGATGGCTACCTGCGCGGCGACGAGACGGTGGCCGCCGTGGGCCTGACGCCGGCCGGCCGCTGGCACTGCGCGCTGCCAGGGCTGCCGCCCCCTCCCGTCGAGATCGAGCTGGTCGGCGGCGCGGTGACCCCGCTGCCGCTGAACCTGGACACCGTCATCATCGAGCCGGACGAGCGGCGGGTCATGCTGCTGTGGCGAGGCCACCTGGCGTTGCGCACGGGGCCCCACGACGTGAAACGGATCGCCGTCGGTGACGCCCGAACGGCGCCGCTCGCCCGCGAAACGGCCTGATTCGGGGCGCGGAGGGCGGATTCGTCCACCTCGCTTTTGCCCTTTCTCCGCCCGCCATTCGCGATAAACTGCCTTCGTGCCAGTCACGGTGGGAGTGAACAACATGAGCGTGGTGCACGCCGGCAGCAACGGCATCAGCATCGCCTTCCCTGACGTCTGTAAGACCCCGGCGCCGCCAGCTCCTCCGATCCCCATCCCCTACCCCAACATCGCCAAGTCGAGCGACACCGCACAGGGCGCGAAGACCGTGAACTGCGACGGCAACCCCGTGTGCGTGAAGGACTCGAACTTCATGGTCAGCACCGGCGACGAGGCCGGCTCGCTGTTCGGCGTCGCCTCGAACAAGGTCAAGGGCAAGGCCGAGTTCGTTAACTTCTCCTTCGACGTCCAGTTCGAGGGAAAGAACGTCCCCCGCGCGATGGACATGATGCTTCACAACGACAAGAACACGCCTCCGGTGCCGGTGATGCAGGGGCCGGTAATCGCCATGGGCGGGCCGGAAGACAAACCGGTCTGCGGAACCTGCTGTAAAGAGTTCTGAAGAGAGTCCGCGATCCATGCTCGCGGTAACTGGTATCGGGATGGTGTCGCCGCTCGGACTCGACGCGATATCTAGTTGTGCGGCTGCGCGGGCGGGGATCCAGAGAATCATGATGGGTGACGACGTCTTCGTCGATGACCTCGACGGAAAAGCAGTGCCTGTCGCGGTTCATCGTGTGCCCCGCATCTCCGCGGGTCTTTTCGGTTTCACACGCCTGCTGCAGCTCGGACAGTTTGCTCTCTACGATCTGCTGCGAACGACCCCAGCGCTGCGTGAGGATCGCGTCGGAATGATCTTGATCGTGGACGGCGGTTCCTATCAGGAAGCGTTGGCCCGGCGGCGCCGGCAAGAGGCCGAGGAAGCAACGGCCGACAATGCCAGGGCCCATGAACCACCGGCGGAGCTGGCGAATGATGACGTCTTCGGCGCTCTTCGCACCCGGATCGTCAACGACTTGCTGTCCACGCTCGTGAAGCGGGTCGGCCTTGAGGTCGCCCCCCAGTTCCGCGTGACCCTCGCTGCCACGACCACGGGCCTCGTCCCTGCCCTCCGCCAAGCCGAAGAATGGCTCTCTCTCAACGTCTGCGACCGCTGCATCGTGGGCGCTATAGATTCCCTCATCGATCCGCCGACTCTCGCCGCGCTCGACGACCTGGGACTTCTCCGAACGCCGAATCGGGCGGTTGGCATCAGCCCAGGCGAAGCGGCTTGTTTTCTGGCGCTGGAAAGTCCGCGCCAGCCGAGGTCCCGTCCCGCGCCCATCCGCGCCTTTCTCGACTGCTTTTCGACGTCGAGCGAATCCGCCCACCCGTTGCTCGTGGAGACCAGCCCCCACGGCGGCGGACTGCGGGCCGCCATCGCCGAGACACTCTCGCGATTGCCCGACGGTGGTCGGACGACCGGCCTGGTAGTGGCGAACATGAATGGTGATCCCTACCGCGCCATGAGCTGGGGCAGCGGTGCGATCTCGACTGATTCTCCCGTGAGGATCGGCTCGCTTCCCATCTGGATTCCGGCGCTCCACTTTGGCGACGTCGGCGCCGCTACTGGCCCGCTCTCCGTCGCGATGCTGGTCCGCGGCTGGGACCGCCAGTACGCACCGTCCGCGAATGCGCTGGTCTGTCTCATGGACGACATGGGCGCGCGCAGCGTCCTTTCCGCCCGGGCCCCGAAGGCGGTGGCCGCATGACCACGCCGGCTCACCAGCCGATCAAGAAGACGGGCGTGACGAAGCTGTTCACCGGCCGCTCCAGCAACTTCAAGAACAATGTCGGGGGCCAGGGCTGCCTGGTTCCCAACGAGAGTGAGGTTCATCACGTCCTGCCTTGCGGGGCCCTTACCCACACGAAAAACGACTACATCGCCAGCTTCAATGCGAACTCCGGGGACGCCGAATGGGTCGTCCATG
This sequence comes from Polyangia bacterium, assembly GCA_036500205.1. Lineage (GTDB taxonomy): Bacteria > Myxococcota_A > Polyangia > Fen-1088 > Fen-1088 > DASYCK01. Next base: position 35,148 of record DASYCK010000054.1, read on the forward strand.
AAACCGTCGACTACGACGTCAACTTGGGAAACAACCTGCTGGGCCTTCCCACGAGGATATTCTACGCCAGGAAGTTCGGCACCCCGCTCTCCATCATGCCCCCCAAGCTGCCCCCGCTCATAACGGGAACGGGACGCAACTGGCCTTGTCACACGATCGCTCACAACAAGTACAGCGAGAACGCCGAAAAGCTGATGAAGAACGTGTGGAAGCAGGTGAAAATGAAGTTTACGAAGCAGCACAAACCGGTATCCGCCACAGACATTGGGCAAGACATCCGGGATACCTCGGATGATCTCCGAGAAGGCCTCGAACGGCCCGGCACTAATCGGACTCAGGCAAACTGGGCAAAAGGGAAGAAATCCCATTTTGCCCTCTATCCTTTCCCTCCGTGAGTATTCGAGGACAAACCCAGTGAGCAAAGCACCGAATTATCTGATCGGGAAGATCGAGGCACCGGATGGCTGTTGCCGCGTGAAGGGCTTGCAAAATGTGGACGACAGCTTCGAGCTCAGCTTTGGGTTCTCTCGCTCCGCCGGCTTCCCGGCGGACGCGAGTTTTCGCATGAACGACGAGTTTCCCAAGGATCTCACGCTCACGGACTTCCTTCACAACCAAGAATGCCTCGTCGTCGCGTCCGCTCGCTTGCGAGAGTTTCTCGAGTCCGTGCCAGGCGCTCTTTTCCAGAATGAAGTCTTGCCGGTCAAGATCATCAATCACAAGGGCCGGCGCGAGAAAGCCCCCTATTTCATCATCAGCCAGCTACGTCACCCGAGCTGCCTCGACGAGAAGGCGTGCGTCGGAAAGAAATTCGCCGTGAATCCTGACCACTTTCGCTCGATGAAGAAGCTGGTCCTCGACGAAAGCCTCATCGATCCGAAATTGATGATATTTCGAGTGGCCGAATACAACGTCATCCCGTTTTTTCGGCGAGATCTTGCCACGAAGCTTCGCGAGCAGAAGTTCACAGGAATCGCGTTTCATGAAATTCAAGGCTTCGATTTCTCCTAGAGCTCTCTCACTTTGAGCTCAGATCCGGTAACGCCCGAGAGTTTACTGCCAGCGCTGGCGGCTCAGTTGAACATTGCCGTCGACTGGGCAAAGAACGCCGAGGACACCGAAGGATTCGGGGAGCAGGCCGAAGACCTGTGCGTTCACTACCGGGCGATGGCGATATGTCTGCTGGTCAGTGAGGGAGATGTCGACGCCTTCTTTCACTGGCTCCTTCATTCGCCCATCATGCGGAAATTCTTCCTCGCCAGGGCGCGCGCGGAGAACCTCGCCACGTCCCGACACGTGGGCGCTAGCTTTGTCGATCCGGTCCTGGATGCGGTCGCGGCGCGCCAGTGGAAACTGGCCACCGATATCTGCGCCCTGGCGTCCCCGACATGGATGGAAGGATTCGAGTACGAGGACGACTTCTGCTACGGCGACTTCATCCGACGCATCGTCTGTCAACAGACGGACGGGTTCGACGACCTGTTCGCGCGCTGGCACGCCTCGCTCGAGGGAGGGCATGACACCCGCCTCGTCGTAGCCAAGGCGCTTCGCGCCGGAGAGGCCTCCGACTTCGAAAGCAATCTCAGGACATTGCTGGCCGAACGCGAAGAGAAGGCGCGCGCCATCGCCGATCCACTGAAGCGATCAATCCTGGCGGATGAGCTGCCGTTCTATCCGAATCGGTGGGTGTCGATCGACGGTCTCGCGCTGCTGGCACTCGCTGAACGTCAGGGCATCATCGTCGACGACGAGATCAATGCATGCCCGCGCATGGTGCGCACAGGCGAGTACGCACCCTTTCTTCCGCGCGCCTACCCCGATCTTGGGATCGACTGATCAGCCCCGGCCGCAGCTTCATTCACGTTCGCTGGCGGCAGGCCCACGTCCCGATGTCGACGCCGCGTTGGCCTCGCGCCGCAAGCTCGAGATTCCACGCACGCCGTCTCCACATGGGTCCGGAGCTCAGAGCGCCCCGCAGCACCTCGGGCGACCGAGGCTGCCCGTAGAGATACCTGGCGTCTGGCGCGAATCGCGCCCCAGCCTTGTTCCACCAGGCGAAGAGACGCTCGGTGTTCGGGACCGGAAGGTTGTCTTCGGGCAAGATGACGGGCAGGGGCACATCGTCGTCGCCCTCGCTCTCCGACGGTGGGCCGTTGTCGGTCTGGCCGACTTCCGCAAGAGGGCCGGCAATCCTGACGCCAGTCATGGCCGCGAAGGCTTCGCCCGCCACCTTGTCCACCACGTCGTCGCCGATCCAGGCCAGCACTGCCTCGGCGGCCTGAACGGTGCCCGCGAAACCGAGAGCCCACAGGGCATCGCGGCGCATCGACTCCACGTCCAGCTTCCTGATGATGGCCGCCACATCGACGGGCTCCCCGCCTGTCGCCAGCACGGCCAGCGGGAAACGGGACCCCGCCGCGTTCCGCGCCACGAGCTTGCTGCAGGCCGTCCGGGCGGCCGGCATGCCCAGACGGATCCCCGCCTCGATCGCGGCATCGCGAATCTCCACGTAGGGGGAGGCCAGCGGTTTCTCGACGAGCCGGGTACAGACGGGATCGGGCGCGCGACAGAGCGCCCGCAACGCGGCCAGCAGAAGATCCTGATGGCGGCTTTCCAGAAAAGCTTCGATCGCGAAGCCCCACGCCGGTGATTGCCCGGAAGGCACTGGCGCCACGCGCGCGCCCAGGACGTTCACGATCATCGCCTGCACCGGGGGAACGCTCCCCTCCAGTCGGGGCCGCAATCGATCGGCAAGCTCCGGCCGCTCGGCCAGCTCGAACGCCCGAGCCAAAGCGGCCCGCGCCTCTTTCTTCTCGGCCTTCACCAGCGCGTCGAACACCAGGTCCAGGTGATCGGCATCCTCGGCGTGCAACAGGACCCACGCCGCTGTCGTAACCTTGCCTTCATCGTCGTCTGCAAGCGCGGGGATCAGTAGCTTCTCGGCCACCGGTTTGCTGCCCAGGACCAACGCGTCCAGGTGCGCGCGCAACCGCCCTTCCGGGCCGTCGATCACCTCGTCGAGCGTGTAATTGGCGGCGTTCATCGCCCGTTCCCACTGGCCCCAGAGAAAAGCCGCCTCGTCGAGGTGCTCCTCATGGATGTCCCACAGGATCGTACGGCTGGGCAGCATCGGCTCAGTTGATCTTCACGGACGCGCCCTTGATGCGGTTCACGCCCTTGGCGTACGTCTCGACATATGCGCCCCGCAGCACCATCTTGCCGTCGCTGCGCAGGGTGATGCTGGCCTCCCCGCACTTCAGGACCACCTCGCGCTTGCCTTCTAGGACCACGCGCTCGCCGTCGAGGCGCGCCTCGACAGGCGTTCCTCGGGGGCGCGGCTGGCCAGCCGCCGGGCGGGGAGAGACGAGGAGTTCCTGGAACGGCGTGACTGGCTGCCCATTCCAGATCAGCCCACTGAGGATGGGCAGGCGGGGATCTCCGTTCTCGAACACCAACAACGCGCCCTGCCCCGTCGCCACCGCGCGATCGACCATCGCACTGTCCATGGGTACGGCCGAACGGGCCCGGGTCGGCCCATGACCTTGAAAGTCCACCAGCGGCGCCGTGGCCGTACTTCCCGGCAACAACCGTCCGACGACGATCGAAGCCAAAGTACCAAATTCCGTGGTGGGTCGATGTTCTACGCGCATCTTGGGCGCCTGCGCGCGTACGCTCTTCGTCGGTTCCGTCCGTTTCTTGCCGTCCATGTGCTCGTTCCCGGCCTCAGTTGCCGGCGATCTTGCTGCCCTTGATCACGACATCGCCGCTGGCCTTGATGTTGACCTTTCCGCTCCCGTCGACGGTGATGTTCTTTCCCTTGATTGTGATGTCACCGTTCTTCTTCAAGATGATGCTGGCGTCGCCGCTCTTCAGGGTCAGCTCGTCGGTGACGTCGATGACCATCTTCGCGCCAACGGTGATGTTGGCGTCCTTTTCGATGCTCTCTGTGGACTTACCACCGATGGTGACGCTGTCGTCCTTGGCGACCGTGAGCGTGCGACCCGCGCCGACGCTGGTCGCCTGGTCCTTGCCGACGGTGACGGTCTGTCCGGCCCCTACGCTGACGCTCTGCGATCCACCCACGGTCGTCGAATCGCTGGCCCCCACCATCACGGTTCGGGTAGCGCCCACGGTCAGCGACTCCTTCGCGCCCACGGTGTGGTCGCGCGAGATGGTGACGGTCACCGACTCGCTCTTGCCGACCGTTTCGCTGCGCTCCCCACTGATGTCGATGGTCTCGTCGTTCGCGACCGTCTCGCTGCGGTCATGCCCGATCTTCGTCGTCTCGTCGTTCCCGACCTTCTTCGTGCGGTCGTGGCCGACCTCACGCCCCTCGTCCTGCTCGACCACGATGTTCCAGTCCTTCTCGGCGTGAAGGTAGACCTCCTCGGAGCCCTTCTTGTCCTCGAAGCGCAGCTCGTTGAAGTTGGCGGCGCCGCCCCCCAGCGAGCTGCGGCTCTTGATCCCGCTCTGCGTCTTGTTCGCCGGCAGCGCGTACGGCACCATGTTGTCGGCGTTGTAGACGCGCCCCACGATGATGGGTCGGTCGGGATCCCCCTCGAGGAAGTCGACCACCACCTCTTGCCCCACGCGGGGCAGGTGGACGGCGCCCCACTGCGCGCCCGCCCACGCCTGCGACACCCGCACCCAGCAGGAGCTGTTGTCGTCCCCCTTCCCCTCGCGGTCCCAGTGGAACTGCACCTTCACGCGGCCGTACTTGTCGGTGAAGATCTCGTCGCCCCCCGCCCCCACGACGATGGCGGTCTGCGGCCCTTCGATGCGCGGCACCGGGGTGATGCGGGTGGGGCGAAACGGGACCGTGCTGTCGATCGCCTCGATGGCGGTGCGAAAGGCCATGGGCTCGTCGCCGCCGCTCTCCAGGGCGTTGACCGACGCCTCGAACGTGGCCGAGACGATCAGGTACTGCTTGTTGTGGGCGTCGAGCGGGAAGTCCTGCAAGGTGAACAGGTGGCCGGAGCCGATACCCCGGACGTCGCCTGACGCCGACACCATCTCCAGGTCCTTCGTCAGCTCCTCCAGCCGCGTGCGAACGTTCTCCTCCCCCGCCGCCCCGGACAAAAATCCTCCGGGATATTCATAGACCTCTTGCTTCCCCAGCTTCTGCGTCGTTTTCGCCATCCGCCGGGTCAGCAGCTCCATCCGGGGGGATTCGAAGTTGAAGTCGTCGCTGGCGTAGGCGCCCGAGCGGAGCTGCTGCTCCATGGTCAACGAGTCGAGGCAGTCGAGCTCCCGGTTGGTCCCCGCCTTGGCGGGATTGAACTGCACCGTGGCGTACTGCGGAGCCGTGGCGTGGGCGCTGTCGGCGTCGGCCAGGACCAGCAGGTGCTGATCCTCCGTGTGCTTGAAGAAGTAATAGATGCCCACGCCTTCCATCAAGCGGCTGACGAAGGCGAAGTCGGACTCGCGGTATTGCACGACGTAGTCGAGCGCCGGATAGCTCCCCGACAGATCCTCCTCGAACGCGCTGTCGAACCCGTGCTCGCGGAACAACTTCTTGACGATGTCGGGGACGCTCTGGTGCTGGAAGATGCGGCTGTTCACCCGCGGCGACATCAACCAGATGAACGGCCGCAGGGTCAGGCGGTAGCGCGCGTAGCGATCAAACGTGTCGACCAGGGCCGCCTTGGTGACGTATCCGTTGAAGTGCCGGGGCTCTTCCCCCTTCATTTGCAGGTGCGCCGTGACGGTGTCGCCTATGAACTCCCCCAGGTCGACCTTCGGCGATTCGCTGAGCAAGGTCACCTCGTAGTCGAACGGCGTGCCCAATGACTCGCGGCCCGAGAGACGTTCAATCACGATCTCGTCGGTGATGGTCTTCCCGCTGATCCAAAGATCCCTTCGCGTCGTCGGCATGGGCCCTCCGCCGCGCGCGAGCATACAACCGATCGCGGCGATCCGAATGGTGCCCGAGATCGACCTCAAGCCCGCCAGCGACAGCGAGCGCGCAAAACAGCCAGCGCGCGGGCGCCTCCGGCAGCGTAATCTCCCCTCCCCATGAGCGACCCGCTCGTTGCCCTTCAAGAACGCCTGCGCGCGGCGACCCAAGCTGCCTTCGGCAGCGAGGCGTCCGACGTCGATCCCGCCACCCACCGCTCGGCCCACGCCGATTACCAGGCCGATCTCGCGCTGGGGCTGGCGCGCAAGCTGAAGCAGAACCCGCGCGCCGTCGCCACGGCCATCGCCGCCAAGCTCGTCCCCGACGACGTGCTCGCGTCGGCCGAGGTGGCCGGCCCGGGCTTCATCAACCTCACTTTGCAGCCCGACTACCTGGCGCGGCTGCTCGGGCGCATGCGCGCCGACGGGCGCCTCGACGTACCGCCGGTGGCCCACCCGGAGACGGTGGTGGTCGACTACTCGGGACCGAACGTCGCCAAGGAGATGCACGTCGGCCACCTGCGCAGCACCATCATCGGCGATTCGATCGCGCGTCTGCTCGAATGGCAGGGGCACCACGTCATCCGTCGCAACCACGTCGGCGACTGGGGGACGCCGTTCGGCATGCTCATCGAGCATCTGCTCGACCAGCGGGCCTCCGGCGCCGACGCGGGCGTGCGCGAGCTGGGGGCGTTCTACCGGGAGGCGCGCGCGAAGTTCGACGGCGAGCCCGCGTTCGCCGATCGGGCGCGCCAACGCGTGGTGCTGCTGCAGTCGGGCGACGCCGACACCCTGACGCACTGGCGCCGGCTCATCGACATCTCCGTCGCGCACTTCTCCGCGCTGTATGCGTCGCTGGGCGTCACCCTGCGGCTCGAGGACGTGGTGGGGGAGAGCCAGTACAACGCCGCGCTGCCCGACGTGGTCGCCGAGCTGGAACGAAAGGGGCTGGCGCGCGAGAGCCAGGGCGCCATCTGCGTCTTCCCCCCCGGCTTCACGGGGCGCGACGGCGAGCTGGTGCCGCTGATCGTGCGCAAGCAAGAGGGGGGCTACGGCTACGCCACCACCGATCTGGCGGCGTTGCGCCAGCGGGTGCGCGAGCTGGGGGCGAAGCGCCTCGTCTACGTCGTGGGGACGCCGCAGCAGCAGCACCTGGCGATGGTGTTCGCCGTGGCCCGGCTGGCCGGCTGGGCCGATGATCAGATCCGCCTCGAGCACGTGGCGTTCGGCTCGGTCCTGGGGACGGACAAGAAGATGTTGAAGACCCGCTCGGGCGAGTCGGTCAGCCTGGCCTCCCTGGTCGAGGAGGCGCAGGCGCGCGCGCTGAAGGTCGTCAGCGAGAAGACGTCCGACCTGGCACCGGCGGCGCAGGCGCGCATCGCCGCGGCGGTCGGCGTGGGCGCCATCAAGTACGCCGACCTGGCGAACGATCGCATCAAGGACTACGTGTTCGACTGGGATCGCATGCTGTCGTTCGATGGCAACACGGCGCCGTATCTGATGTACGCGCACGCGCGCATTCGCTCGATCTTGCGCAAGGCGGCCGCGGCCGGCGCGACGGCGGCCCCGGAGGCGCCCATCGGCGTGGGGACGCCGCCGGAGCGGGCGCTGGCGCTGGCGGTGTTGCAGCTGCCGAACATCCTCGAGCGCGCCGCCGAGACGTTGCAGCCGCACCGCATCTGCGCGTTCCTCTACGACGTGGCCTCCGCTTACACGTCCTTCTACGAGGGCTGTCCTGTGTTGAAGGCAGAAGAGCCCGTGCGGTCCGCGCGCCTGGCGCTCTGCGAAGTGACGGCGCGCACACTGGCGCTCGGGCTCGACCTGTTGGGCATCACCGCCCCCGAGCAGATGTAGCGGCCGGGCGCGGCTGACCGTCGAATGGCCGTGGCGACTTCGCACCGCGGTGCGAAGTTGTGAGTTCGGCGCCAGCGCCCCTTGCGGACGCCTGCCTTCGGGTGTCGAATTGCCCGTCGCCAAAACCCGAACGAGAGGTCCGTAAATGATCATGGCATTGCCACGACGGTCCCGGCTCCCCCTTGTGCTGGCTATCGGACTCGGTTCCTGGGCAGGGTGCGGCGGGGGCGGCAAGGCCAAGCAGAGCTATCCCGACGCCGCGAGCTTCGGTTCGGGAGGCGCGACGGGCGCCAACGGAGGCGCGACGGGCGACCCTGGCGGGGCGACGGGAACGGGGCTCGGCACCGGGGGGACCAGCGCGGGCAATGGCGGCGCGGGCGCCGGCCTCACCGACGGCGGCGTGACCGACACGGGAACGGGCACCCCCGACGCGTCGCCCCCGGCGGCGACGAACACGCGCTTGATCCCGGGCACCGCCATCCTCATGAGCCCCGGCCTCACCTGCTCGGACCCTCACCCGGCCACGGGCGCCGCCACGCCCGATCGCTGGTGCGGCGTCTTCCAGGTGGGGGCCGCCGCCAACACCATCTCGCTGTCGGTGTTCGACGTGACGAAGGCGCTGGCGGGAACCGCCACCACGTGCACGACCGGGGACGCGAACTGCATCTCGTTGAGCCCGAGCATCGACATCACCAACACGGACGCCTCCTACGGCTTCTTCGGACAGACGCTGATCTACTACGACGCCACTGCGGTGTACGCGTGGCGACCGGGCTGGACCGCCGGCCGCATGTTGCTCGCCCACAGCGCCACCCAGTCCGTCGGCTGCGAGGCCAGCCCCAACGACGTGCCGACGGCGATCTGCCTCGCGCAGACCACGGGCAACGTCTACGCGGGCACCATCGACACGCAGACGGGGGGAACGCTCCCTCTGGTCGAAGCGCTGGGCAGCGGGTCGACCGGCGTCTCCTTCTCGCCCGATTCGCTGTCCATCCTCTACTCGGTCAACACCAGCACCACCAGTCCCGCCGAGACGCTGAAGATGCAGACGATCGGCGACAACACCAGCCGGAAGACCATCGCCACCAACGTCACCGGGTGGACCGTGTCGACCGACGGCAAGCGCTGGTTCTGGGAATCCGCGCCCACCACCGACACCACCACCATGCTCACCACCGGTACCTTGCAGACGGCCCCCTATCCCGCGGGCACCACGCCGCAGGGCCTGCAGGCGAAGGTGTTCAATTACTTCGTCTACGGCGCGAAGGGGCTGGTGTCGATGGTGAACCCGACCGCCTCGGGGACCGACCTGACCTCCATCACCGACGTCGACAACCCCACCACGACCACGACCATGCTAGAGGCCGGCGACGTGATCGTGACACCGGACGTGGGCAGCGACGGCACGGTCCTGTACGCGACCACCTTCGTCCGGCCCGACACCAGCTCGAACAACGTGCTGGTCGACCTCCGGGCGATCAAGGCCGACGGCACCGGCAAGTGCGTGGTGGCGGCGACGGCGGTCGCGGATCCCGGCGCCACGCTGGGAAACGCCGGCACCGGCGTCGAGTGGATCCAGGTGACGCTGGACACGACGGGGGCCGCCACGGCCATCGTGGGCGAGGTGACGCCGCTCGCCGCCTGCACGGCCCACGTGTTCTCCTCGAACCTGTACAGCTTCGGTGACGTCTCGACCGGACTGATCATCCAGCAGAACTACGACTCGACGGCCTTCACGGCGGATCTCGTCTATTCGCTGTTCTCCGGCACCGGCACGACGAACGCCAGCATGGCCATTCAGATGGGCGCCGACACGGTGGTGGCCCCGCTGTTCCCCGACGTCCCGAAGGTGCTGTTCAGCTTGAACGGCGGCGCCGCGACCGACGGCATCTACGTGTCCGGGGCGCTGACGGGGGTCACCACCACGCCGGACTACGCGCCGGTGGCGCTCCCCACGCGACTGGCGACGGCGCGCTTCATGTCGACCGGACTTTCCGTCGTCTCTTCCGCCGTCTCTTCCGTCGTCTCTTCCGCCGTCTCATTTTCGCCGAAGCTGGGGCGCGCGCCGCTGGCCCGACCGACGTCGCTGTTCAGCCCCTACGCGCGCGGGGCGCGCGTGCGGTCGGCCCTCCCGCGCCTGTCCCGGGCCCTGCGGACGACGACCGTTTCCCTCGGCGGACGCTGAACGCCGGAGCGGATTTCGAGATCGACGACTGCGTGACGCACCTTTCAACTGCGCACGGAACGCGGCATGCTAGGCCCCCTCATGGACAACGCGAGCGATCGGAGCGGGAGAGTGACTGCCAACGGCCGGCCGCGGTCGGACGCGCTGGTGTTCTTCGGCGCCACGGGCGATCTGGCGTACAAGAAGATCTTCCCGGCGCTGCACGCGATGGCCTGTCGCGGGCGCCTCAACTTTCCGGTGGTCGGCGTCGCCAAGTCGATGCGCAGCCTCGACGATCTGGTGGCGCGCGCCAAGGCGAGCGTGAACGAGTTCGGGGGGGGCGTGGACAACGAAGGCATGCGCAGGCTGATCGAGAACCTGCGCTACGTGCAGGGCGACTATGGCGCTCCGGAGACGTTTCGCAAGGTCCACGACGCGCTGAAGGGGGCGACCCATCCTGCGCACTACCTGGCCATTCCCCCCAGCGCCTTCGCGTCGATCGTCGAGCAGCTGCGCGCGGCGAAGCTGACCGAGAACGCCCGGGTCATCCTGGAGAAGCCCTTCGGCCGCGATCTGGTCTCGGCGCGCGAGTTGAACGCCACCCTGCACCGGGTGTTTCCCGAGGAGAACATCTTCCGCATCGACCACTACCTGGGCAAGGAGGCGGTGCAGAACATCCTGTACTTCCGCTTCGCGAACGCGTTCCTCGAGCCGATCTGGAACCGCAACTACGTCGAGAACGTGCAGATCACGATGGCGGAGAGCTTCGGCGTCAAGGGGCGCGGCAAGTTCTACGAGGAGACGGGCGTCATCCGCGACGTCATCCAGAACCACCTCCTGCAGATCGTCAGCTACCTGGCCATGGAGGCGCCGTCGGGCGCTTACGACGAGGCGATCCGCGACGAGCAGGCCAAGATCCTGCGCACCACGCGCGCCCTCGACGCCAACGACCTGATCCGGGGACAGGTGCGCGGCTACCGGAACGAGCCGGACGTGGCGGTCGACTCGTTCGTGCCGACGTACACGGCGTTGCGACTCGACATCGACTCGTGGCGCTGGGCCGGCGTTCCGTTCTATGTGCGGGCGGGCAAGTCGCTCGCCAAGACGGTCACCGAGGTGGTGGTCGAGTTCAAGCACGCCCCGCCCGTCGTGTTCAGCGAGCCGCTCCCCGCGCAGGGGAACTCGGTGCGCTTTCGCCTGAGCCCCGACGTGCAGATCTCGCTGGAGGCGCGCGCCAAGGCGACCGGCGAAGGGATGCACGGCCGCCCGGTCAAGCTGTCGGTCACGGAGGAGCCCGAGCAGGGCAAGGACGGGCGCATGGACGCCTACGAGCGCCTGCTCGGCGACGCCATGGCGGGCGATGCCACGCTGTTCGCGCGCCAGGACGTCGTCGAGGCCGCCTGGGCCATCGTCGATCCGATTCTTTACGAGGCAGGTCCCCTCTACGAATACGAGCCCGGCACGTGGGGCCCGGCGGAGGCCGACAAGCTCGTCGAGGAAGTCGGCGGCTGGAACACGCCCGAGTAGGCGCTCAGTGCGCCGTCGTTCGGGCGGCGAACTCCACCGCCACCACGGCGCCGCCCTCCCGGCGATTCTCCGCGGTGACGGTGCCGCCGTGGGCCTCGGCGATCCGTTTCACCAGCGCCAGGCCCAGCCCCAGCGAGCCGGTCTGATCGGTCGCGTCGCCCGCGCCCTTGTCGCCGGCGTCGGCGTGGCGGCCTCGGTAGAACGACGCGAAGATCCGCGACTCCTCCCCGGGCGCGAAGCCGGGACCGCGATCGGCGACCTCGAAGCGCACGAAGCCGGGGCGCTCGCTGACGGTCAGCGTCTCCAGACCGCCCCCGTGCTTGCGCGCGTTCGCGATCAGGTTCGCCAGCGCGCGCGCCACCAACGTCGGATCGGCGACGAGCTTCGGCCCTTCCCCGGGCGCCACCAGCTTCTCCACCGACAGACCTGCCCGCCCCAGCGCCCGCCGCGCCACTTCATTCGCGTCGAGCGGCTTCGGCGACACCGCCTGGAATTCGAGGCGAGCGCTCGCCAGCAGCTCGCCCACCAGCGCGTCGATCTCGATCGTCTCGCGCTCGATCTCGTTCAAGGTGTCGGGGCGAACACCCCCCTCGCGCGCGATCTCGATGACCAGCCGCATGCGGGCGAGCGGCGTGCGCAGCTCGTGGGACACGCTGGCCAGCAGCTCGCGCTGGCGTACCAGCTCGCCCGAGATGCGCGCCGCCATGTCGTTGACCGAGCTCGACAGCATGGCGATCTCCCCGGTCGCGCCGCGCGGCATCGACACGCGCGCCGTCAGATCGCCGGCGCCGATCTTCTCGGCCATCCGGCTCAGGTCGTAGAGCGGGCGGGAAATCCGTCGCGCCAGCCGCCCCGACGCCGACCACAGCAGCAAGACCGGCACGCCGAAGAACAGCAACGCGCGCCAGGGGCGCCCCCCGAGCGCGCCGTGGAAGAAGTGGTTCATGACGGCGATCTCGAGCACCGTGATCATGATGACCATGCCGAAGGACAGGAAGATCTTCCGGTGCAGGTGGGCGCCGTAATAAAAGTGCAGCTCACTCTGGATGCGCCGCCGCCAGCCGGGCCGCCGCCCGTGGGCCTCGCGGTGAACGCGATCCCAGGGCCCTTCCCGACCGGCGCGGTGCCAGAACCAGTCCTCACGCTGGTGCCGGTGGTGATGAGGGTGGTGACGCTCCGGTCTCACGCCTCGTCCTCGCTCCCCTGGATACGCCCGTCGGCGAACACGTAGCCGACGCCGCGCACCGTCTTGATGAGGCGCGGTGATCGCGGATCGTCCCCCAGCTTGCGGCGCAGGTGCGACACGTGCACGTCGACCGTGCGATCGTTCACGGTGACGTCGCCCCGCCCCGCCTCCGCCAGCAAGGTCTCGCGCGAAACCACCCGGCCGGGCCGGCGCACCATCGCCATCAGCAGATCGAACTCCAGCCCGGTCACGTCGACGGCGGCCCCCGCCACCGTCACGTGGCGCGCCCCCACGTCGACCGCCACCGTCCCCACCACGATCTCGTTCGTCACCGCCTGGGGCTGGCTTCGCCGCAGCACCGCGCGCAGCCGCGCCAGCAGCTCGCGCGGCGAGAACGGCTTCGGCACGTAGTCGTCGGCCCCCAGTTCGAGCCCCACCACCCGGTCGGCCTCGTCCCCCTTCGCCGTCAGCATGATCACCGGAACACCGCTGACCTGACGGATGCGTCGGCACACCTCGAGCCCGTCCATGCGCGGCATCATGACGTCGAGCAGGACCGCGTCGTAGACGCCGTTGGCGAGCGCCGCCAGCCCCTTGGGCCCGTCCGACGCGTGCGTCAACGCGACGCCGTTCGGGCCCAGGTAGCTGGCCAGCAGCT
>DASYCK010000055.1:0-56201 GCA_036500205.1 Polyangia bacterium
CTCGAACTTCAGCTTGCCGTAGATGGAATAGGGCAGATCGCGGCGGACATCGAAGTCGACGCCCGACGCGCGCAAGTTCGGCCCGACGAGCCCGAACGACTTCGCTTCGGCGGCGCTGATGACGGCGAGGTTCGCGAGCCGGCGCACGAACAGCTCGTTGTGCGTGATGAGCCGATCGAACTCGTCGGCGACGTACGTAAAGTGCTCGCACCACGCGAGAACCTTGTCGCGCCAGCCGGCCGGCATGTCCCAGCCGACGCCGCCGATGCGGTGATAGTTGTAGGTCAGCCGCGCGCCGCACAGCTCCTCCAGCAGATCGTTCACGTACTCGCGCTCGCGCAGCGCGTACGGGAACGGCGTCACGGCGCCGAGATCCATCGCCATCGCGCCGAGCGCGATGCAGTGGGACGAGATGCGGTTCAGCTCGTCGCTGATGACGCGCAGGTAGTGCGCGCGCGGCGGCACCGGCAGCTGCCCCAGCTTCTCCACCGCGCAGGCCCACACGTGGTTCGCCGTCATGGCGCAGACGTAGTCGACGCGATCGGTGTAGGGCATGAACCCTTCGTAGGTACACTTCTCGGCGATGTGCTCGATGGCCCGGTGCAGGTAACCGACGTCCGGCTCGGCGCTGGAGATGATCTCGCCGTCGGTGTGCACGATGAAGCGAATCACCCCGTGCGTGGACGGGTGCTGCGGCCCCATGTTCAGGATCATCTCGTCATCGCCGCGGACCAGCACCAGCTCGCTCACGACGGCGTCTCCGGCGTGACGGGCGGCACGGTCGGTGTCGGCGCCGTCGCCTGCGTCGGCCTGGCCACGTGCGCGCGATCGTAGGTCGGCAACAGCTCGAGCGGCGAGGGGCGTGACGTGGGCATGCCCCGATACGACTTCGGCTCGTGGAAGTCCTTGCGCATGGGGTGCCCGACCCAGTCGTCGGGCATCAGCAGGCGGCGCAGGTCGGGGTGCCCCTCGAACACGACGCCCAGCAGATCGTACTGCTCGCGCTCGTGCCAGTTCGCGGTGGGCCACAGCGCCGCCACCGAGTCGACCCGCGGCGCCGCGCGCGGCAGATCGAGGCGCACGCACAGCGAATGCCGGTGCCGGTACGAGAACAGGTGATAGACGAGCTGGATGGCGTCGCGCTTGGGCCAGTCGACCGCCGTCAGGTTCTGCAGGAAATCGAAGGACAGCGTGCCGTCGTCGCGCAGCGCGCGCATCACCGCGACGAGCTTCTCCGGCCGCACCTGAAACCCGGCGTCGCGGGGGCCGTCCTGGCCCGTCGCTTCGTCGAGCGCGAACACGGCCTCGTGGCCGACGCGCGCCAGCACGCCCTCGAAGATCTCTTTCACCGTCATGGTCGGTCGACTCCGGAAGCCGTCACCGCTTCAACTGACGCAGCCACTCGAGGTCGCCGCGCCGCCACACGTAGCCCAGCGCGAAGGCCAGGATGACCATGAACAGCCCGATCTCGGCGAACGCCACGCCGCCATCGCCGCGGCTCACCCAGCGCTTGAACACGACCGCCACCGGAAAGGTGAACGCCACCTCGACGTCGAAGATCAGGAACACCAGCGCCACCACGTAGAAGCGCGGGTTGAAGTTGAACCAGCCCGAGCCGACGGGGCGCTCACCACACTCGTAGCCGAGGCCCTTGTCGACCGAAGGGGCGGAGGGACGCAACAGCCGGCCCAGCATCAGCGTCGCCAGCAGGAACGCCGCGGCCAGGCCGATGAAGAGCAACAGATTGACGAATTCGATGGGCATCGGAGCGCGGCGCAGTCTACCAGACTGGACGCGCCCCCCCGACGAACGTCACGGCTCCCGGTCGGGATCGCGGGCCCGGCGATGGCGGTTCGACGACGCCACGTCGTCACGCGCCGCTTCGTCCCGCTTCTCGGCCGCGCGTCCGGCCTGGGCGAGGAAGCGGGCCTCGTGCTTCTCCACCGCTTCGCGGGCGCGCTGCGCGGCCTGGCGCCCGCCCCGTGCCAGGGCCTCGGCGGCACGCGCCGCGGCGAGGGGTCCGGCCCTGAAGACGTCCCGGGATGCCTGGGCGCGGGCCAGCTCGTCACGCCGCCTCTCCACGAAAAGGGCCCGGGACGCGGCCACCCCCGAGGACGAAACGCCGCCCGTGACGGCGCCGGCGCGGGCTCCCCTCAGCAGACTTCGCGCCTCCTCCACCGCCGCGTCGTGGAGCGGCAGCCGCGCCTCCACGGTCCGCAGCGCCGCCAGCGCTGCGGACCAGCTCGCCTCCGCCGCCTCTTCCTCTCGTCGCCGGAGGGCGAGCAAAGTCGTGAGCGGATACTTGTCCACGGCGCCTGCCTGAAAATAGGGTCGACGCGCGGTCGTTGTCCAACGATGAGCGTCGGCTCGATGTGCGATTACCGCGCACTCGCCCGCTCCAATTGCGCCTGGCGACCCCGGATTCCCAGGCCTCCGCGATTGAATCTCAGGCGAACCACAGGCATTCTTTGCGATTCGGAAACGATGACCCCAACCCGGCGGGACCGATCGATTCACCACCGATTGCAATGATCACTCTTTCGGCATGAGATCCGTTGCCCCTCGCGAATCGGCCGCGCGCCGCTATCGCATCGAGAAGTACCTGACGGAAGGGGGGATGGGCGCGATCTACCTGGGCAAGAAGATGGGCTCGGGGGGCTTCCAGAAGGAAGTGGTGCTGAAGCAGCTGTTGCCCGAGTACACATCGCGGCCCGAGTTCCGCGATCTGTTCTTCCGCGAGGCCAAGATCTCGGCCACGCTCGATCACGCGAACATCGTCCACACGTTCGATCTCGTCGAGTCGGATCAGTCGCTGTTCATCGTGATGGAGTACGTTCGCGGCGCCGATCTGCGCACCATCCTGCGCCGGGCGCGGCAGCGCCAGCGCGAGCTGTCACCGGCGGCCGCCATTCACATCGCGCTCGAGATCCTGACCGGGTTGACGTACGCGCATGCCCGCCGGGGTCGCGACGGACACTCGCTGAACATCATTCATCGCGACGTCTCGCCGTCGAACATCATCTGCTCGGTGCAGGGCGAGGCCAAGCTCTCGGACTTCGGCATCGCCAAGGCCTCCACGCATTCGTCGGTGTTCTATCGGGTGCGCGGCAAGGTCGGCTACATGTCGCCCGAGCAGGCGCGCAGCCAGCCCATCGATCACCGCTGCGATCTCTACTCGCTCGCGGTGTGCCTGTACGAATCGCTCAGCGGCGAGCGGCTGTTCGTCGGCGACCTGAACACGCCCGCCGACGAGATCTACGGCCACACCATCCTGCCCATCTCGCAGAAGCGGCCCGGCCTGCCGCGCGCGCTCGACGTGGTGCTGGCGCGCGCGCTGGCGCCCGACATCGCCGATCGCCACCAGAGCGGCGCCGAGCTGTCGGACGCGCTGCGCACCGTCGCCCACAAGACGGGGCTGGCGTTTTCGGCGCCCGAGCTGGCGGCCCACCTGCGCGAGATCCTGGGCAGCGACACCGATCGCTGGCTGCGCGACGACGCCGGCACGCCGATGGTCGACGGAAAGCAGCCGGTGCCCCCGGCCAGCATCGGTCTGGTCGGGAAAGAGGCCGCCTCGATAGGCCTGGTCGCCGACGTTCCCGAGGACGAACAGCCCCCGATCGTGCTAAGTCCTTCCCCCGTGAGCGGGAGCAAGGACTTCGACATCGATTCCATGCTGAGCGACGAGGCGACCCGCCCGGGCGGCCGTGGTCCCGCGCCGTTGCAGTCACCGAACGAGGTCGTGACGCCCGAGTCCAACAGCCTCCGCCGCGGCACGCCGCCGCCGGTCTGGACGCGCAGCTCGGGACCGATTCCCATCGTGACGCCGCCGCCGGCCCGCGCCGCCGTGGCGTCGGCGCGAACGCTCCCGCTGCCGACGCGCATGGCGCCCCCACCGCCGCCCGCGCCTCCGCCCGTTCGCGCGGCGCCGCCGCCGCGCGCGGTGTCGCCGCCGACGGCGCCGCTGCCGGCGCCGCCGCCCGTGCCGCTGCCCGGCCGCATGCTGCCGCGCGCGACCCAGCGTGGTCTTCCGGTTCCACCGCCGTTCCCCGCCGCCGCGCGCGTTCCGGCCCCACCGCCGCTGCCCGAGGCGCGCGCCTCCCAGGCGCGCGAGATCGAGGAGCAGACGCCCCCACCGGCCGGTCAC
This sequence comes from Polyangia bacterium, assembly GCA_036500205.1. GTDB lineage: Bacteria > Myxococcota_A > Polyangia > Fen-1088 > Fen-1088 > DASYCK01. The sequence goes on from DASYCK010000055.1 coordinate 4,145, forward strand.
CATGCGGACGGTTTCGACATCGACGAGTCGCCGCCCGCGCTGGGAGGACCGCTGCCCGCGCCCACCTTGCTGGGATTTGGCTCCGCGCCCAACCTCGGCCGCGCGCCGCCCATGGGATATCAGGCGGCGCAGGCCGCGATGGCGGCGTATGCCGATCCCGCCGCTCCCGTCGCCGTCGGGCCGCGGCTGAGCCAGCCCCAGACAATCAGCTTTCAGGGGACGTCGCTGCTGCCCGAGAAGAAATCGGGACCGCCGCGCTGGTTGGCCATCATCGGCCTCGTCGGCTCGGTCGCTGGCGGGGCGGTGCTCGCCGAGCGCGCGACGAGAAGCGACGTGGCGACGTTGACCGCATCGCTCGACGTGCCCCGCCCGGCGAAGGCGCCTGCATCGCCGCCCCCGGTGGACGACCTGGACGACAGCCCGCCCACGGCTGGGAAGGCGCCGGTGCATCAGCCGGCGGTCGAGGCGCTTCCCCCGGCCGAGGTCACGCCGCCTCCGGTGCCACCCGTCGCGGCGCGCCCGGCGGCGACACGAGGCCACGCGCACGCCTCCCGGCCAGCGGCAAAGCACCGACCGTTCGCGGTATCGCACAAGAAGCCCGCCGGCCGTCGCTGACCGCGCGGGCGCCGCGGGCACCCGAGAGCGCCGTGCTAAGCTGAAACTGTTCGATGGGAGCACGTATCGGGCTTTGGGCTCGGGCCACGCAGCTTGGACGTTCCCTCGGCGACGGTGTCGTCGATTCGGGGCAAGCTGCGCTCTACCTGCGTCAGCTCATCCGCGGTAACCGCGCGGCGCCCTCCATCGCCGATCGGCCGTCTATTGGTACGGCGCCTGGTACGCCGACCCCGCCCGTGCTGTTGATTCACGGCTACCTCGCCACGCGGGGCTCGGTGCATCTGCTGGAGCGGCGCCTCACCGAGATGAACCACGTGGTGATGACCTTCCGCCTGGGCCCCGTACATCTGGGGGACATCCGCGACTCGGCGACCTTCATCGCGCGCAAGGTCGAATCGCTCATCACGCAGACTGGCGTCGACAAGGTCGACATCGTCGCGCATTCGATGGGCGGCCTGGTCGCCCTCGACTACGTGAAGCGCGGGGGGGGATGGCGAAACGTCCGCCGCCTGGTGCTGCTCGGCACACCGACGCAGGGAACGTGGTCGGCGCTGCTGGGATTGATGACCGCGCCGCTCGGCAAGGCGGTCCGGCAGCTGTTGCCGGGAAGTGAGTTTCTGCGCGAGCTCGAGCGCGCCCCGCTCCCCGCCGGACCCGAGGTCATCACGGTCGCCGCCGGTCGGGACTGGCTGGCGCCCCCCCGCAGCACCCGCATCAAGGGGGCCCGCCGGGTCGACGTGGCCACGGGACATTCTGGTCTGCTCGTCGACGAGAACGTGGCCGAGACGGTGGCCAAGATCCTGGCGGCGCCGTGCGGGGAAGCTTCGTCCCCGGGCCACGATGACGAGGGCGGAGACGAACCCGACCGCCCCCCTGGCAAGATTGTTTGACGAAAATCTTGACGCAAATTAAAATCACTAGGTTTTGAGCACCTTTAGACCGCGAGATGTAATGGGCGGGAACGCCGCGGGGGAAGCCGCGCAGTGGGCCTTGCGATTCATCTCTGGAAAATATCAAGGGGGCGAGTTTCCTCTGCGCCCGAACCGCGAGATCGTCATCGGTCGCTCGTCAGAGCTCGACATGGTGCTGGTCGAGGACATGGTGTCGCGCAAGCACGCGAAGATCGTCACCGACGAGAACGTCGTGACGATCGAGGATCTCGGCTCGACGAACGGCACGTTCGTCAACGGCGAGAAGGTGCGCGTCTCCGAGATCAAGGACGGCGACCGTATCCTCATCGGCACTTCGATCATCAAGCTCGTCACCATGGCGGGCGAGCCCAACAGCATCTCCGAGACCGAGGCGCGCTCGCGCCTGGTGGTCGCCGGCAACAAGCGCCCGCCCACGAAGTCGATGTCGGGAAGCATCGAGGAGATTCCGCTTCCCGATCTACTGCAGCTGCTGTCCACCAGCCGCAAGTCGGGCGTCATCGTCATTCGCTCCGACCTGGGCGTGGGAAAGATTTACCTGCGCAAGGGGCAGATCTACTTCGCCAGCATCGACGACAGCTTCAACACGGGGCCGCGCAAGGCGATGTTCCGGATGCTCGGCTGGACGCAGGGCTTCTTCGATCTCGACCCGCCCGACGAGCGCGACGTGCTGGAGGAGCTCTCCGACTCGACCGAAGGTCTGTTGATGGAGGGGATGCGCCAGCTCGACGAGTACCATCTGCACGCCGACAAGCTGCCCCCGCAGTCGGCGACGCTGGCCATCCCGCACCCGCTCGAAGCCAAGCTGCGCGATCTGGGCCCGGAGGAGCTGGACGTGTTCCAGGTCGCGCTGGGCGCCGAGACCGTGCGTGCCCTGTTCGACGAATGCTCCCACACGGATCTGACGATCGCCGAGAAGCTGAGGGTCCTGCTCGACAAGGGCTACGTCGTGGCGAGTGAATAGCTAGACGGTGAGCGTCGCGCCCTCGACGGCCGCGTGCAGCTCGGTCGTGGAGCTGGCGTCTTCCAGCGCGCGGCGGGCGCGGTCGACGAGGAGGTCGACGTCGGAGTCGGTGTAGTCCTGGTCGTAGTGGAACAGGGCCAGCTTGCGCGCGCCTGCCGTGATGGCCGCCGACACCGCCTCGGTCACCGAGGCGAGCCCGCGCTGCGGGTACCGCGCGCGATCCTCGGGCGTGAACGTGCTGTCGTGAATGAGCAGATCTGCGCCCCGGTAGAGCGCGCGCACCTCGTCCGTCGGCCCCGAAGCGCCGTAGCCCGCGTCACTCGCGTAGACCACCGAGCGTCCGCCCTCCTCGATTCGAAACGCCATCGCGCCCGCGCGCCCGTGCGGATTGATGGCCGCAGTGATCCGGCATCCAAGAATGTCGCGTGGCTCTCCCGAAGCCATCGCCACGATCTCGATTCGGGCGCCCATGTTCTTCAGCGTCTGCACGGGAAAGTACTGCGGCGCCATCTGCCCCTCGAGGATCCCCTCGAGCAGCGCCGAGCTCTCAGCCGGGCCGTAGATCCGGAACCGGTTTCCCGCCACGTAGAGCGGACCAAAGAAAGGAAATCCCTGGATGTGATCCCAGTGGGCGTGCGACAGCAGGATTGCGGCTTCGCTGCCGCCCGTCGCGAACTTGTCCGCCGAATCTTCCGCCAGCAGCGCCAGGCCCAGATTGCGCGCGCCCGTGCCGCAGTCGAGCACGAGGAGCGCCCCCGTCGACGTCCGCACGGAGACGCACGAGGTGTTTCCGCCGTAGCGCACCGTGCCCGGTCCGGGTGCCGGGATCGAGCCGCGCACGCCCCAGAACGTCACCTCCATCAGCCGAGGTTACCTCTCGCCGTCGAGGCCGCCGCGCCGAGCTCGATCTCCATCCCCTCGTAGGCGGCGTCCAGCTCCAGCGCCAGGCGCGCCTGTCGAGCCTCCGCGCGCGTGCTGTCGAGGATCGCGTCCACCTCGGCGTCCGAGCGCTCGGGGGCGTGATGAAACAGCACCAGCCGGCGGGCCCCCGCCTCGCGACAGACGTCGAGCGCGTCGCGGGGCCGCGAGTGCCCGTAGTGCGGAAACCGATCGTAGTCGTCCGGCGTGAACATCGTGTCGTAGATGACCAGATCGGCCCCCTCGCACAGGCGAACGACCCCGTCGCGCATGGCGCGCAGCTTGGCGCGGTCGGCCTCGGGGAGGGGACGGATCGCCATGGGCGGCCGGGCGATGAACTGATTCTCGAACAGGATGTCCGAGAAGGGCGCCGTGTCGGAGACGTAGGCGACGGACGCGCCGTCGACGGAGAGGCGGTAGGCGGTGGCGACGTACGGATGATTCAACCGCGCGCAGGCCACGTCCACGTCGCCGATCTCGAACTTCGCCGAGTCGGCCAGCTCTCGAAACGAGATGTCCGCCTTCGTCTCCTCGATCGAGATGGGAAAATACGGATCGCCCGTCTGCGACGCGAAGACTGCGCGCAGGTGCACGTCATCGCGCCGCCGCGCATAGACGTAGAGATGATTGCCCTTCTGGTACAGCGGCGCGAAGAAGGGCAGCCCCTGGATGTGATCCCAGTGCGTGTGCGAGATCAGCACGTGCGCGGTCCCTTTGCCGCTCTCGAACTCTTCGTGCATCAGATCTTTCCCGAGGCGTCGCACGCCGGTTCCCGCGTCGATGATGATGCGGGTGCCGGCGGAGGATTTCACCTCGACGCACGAGGTGTTGCCACCGTAGCGCTCGGTCTTCGCACCGGGCACGGGCAACGAGCCACGAACGCCCCAGAACTTCACCTTCATTGGTCGGCGATGATCCGGCAAAGGGCCACGCAAGAAGCCCCCGCAGCAGGCCGGCGCGCGCTGATCCGGCGCGGAAACATGGCGGCAGCATATCACAGAGCAGGGAGGCGGCTCGCTGCCGCGCGCGCCTCCCCGCACCCCATCTCGCTGCGGCGGCGAAGCCGCCTCCGCTCGCGCTCACCTTCGACCGAGAACCTTCGCACGACGAAGATTCTCGACGGTCGTGGAACAGTCTCCTCGCGCGCCCGTCAACAAACCCTCTCGCAAACCCTCTGGCAAACCCCCTCGAAGGAGGCCGTGGTTCGATGGACCGCGCACCTCTCTAGGCGGTTTCGAAACCGCAAAAAATAGCCGAGGGGCTCGTACCTCTCAGGGGGGAGTGGGTACGAGACCCCCGGCAAACCTTTGATCGACCGTCGCTATTTGAACCGGAACCGGACGGCGAAACCGGTCGGACCGGTCGGTGCGCCCTCGAGTGGCTCCAACGTTCCCCCAAGCTGGCCGAGCAGAACCTTCGCCAACGACACGCGCCATCCGACGGCGGCCCGCGGACGTTCGGCGTTGGCCTCGACGTGGATCGTCAGCGCCCCCCGCTGGGGTGAAACCGAAACCCGTACTTCGATGCGGCCCGCCGTGTAGCCGGGAACCCCGGTCGAATCAGCGATGGCGTCGAACGATTCGTCCGCGCGCGGCGGCAGCCGCCCCAGCTCCGTGATCAAGGCCGCCAGCGCGCACTCGAGCGAGGCGCCGCGGTTCCTCACCCCGGCGGGCTTCGTCTCGAAGCGCACCGAGGCCCGCGCGGGAAGTCCAGTGGCGGCCAGGGTTTCCGTCCGGCGGAACACTTCGCCCACGTCGCAGATGACGCTCGTGCCGCCGCTGATCGAGGTGTCCATCCAGACCAGCAGGGTCTGCAAGAACTCCGCGCTCGCCTCCATGTCGTCGAGGCGATCGGCGAACTGGACCGCCACGGCGCCCGGCAGGGTGGCGGACAGCTCGGTGGTGCCAGCGAGAAAGATCGTCAGGTGGTTTCGAAACTCGCTCAGCATTCCTGCCCAGCATCCCCCGAGCGGACCGGCGTCATACCCGCCATCCATCAAGGAATTCGCCGGTTGAGAAACCGTCGCGAGAATCGGTCCAGACAACTCGTCAGCCACTGGTCCAGTCGAACCAACAAGAACCATGCCGGAACCAGACGGGACTGCGCGCGGGACGAATCGACCCCGCCCCCCGGCCCGGCTGCGGCTCGCGCCCCCGCCCTGGATACGGTAAAAGGCCTTCGCTCTTGGACGAGAATTCCCATATATCGCTGTCGCGCGCGGTCCGTCGCTGGGGGCCCCGCGCCATGGTGCTCGCCGCGACCGCCCTGCTGATCTCGCTGGGGGGCTGCGGCCACAAGGTCGGTGACGCCTGCACCAACAGCGCCGACTGCGACCCCAGCGGCGGCACGCGGACCTGCGATCTGTCCCAGCCGGGCGGCTATTGCATCGTCGACGGATGCGACGCGCGGTCCTGCCCCTCCGATTCGGTGTGCGCTCGCTTCTTCCCCGAGCAGCCGCTGCTTCCCGTCAAGGTCTGTGACGCGACGGCCGTTCCGCCCGCGCCGACGGGTTGTGACGCCGACGAGATCTGCCTGCCCGACGCCAACGTCGGTGCCGCCAGCTGCGTGCGCGCCGCGCTGGAGAAGCGGGCCTGCGTGGAGACCTGCGGCAGCGACGGCGACTGCCGCGGCGGCTACGTCTGTCAGGCGCTCGGCATGTGCGGGAACGGATACCTGACGTTGAATCCCGCCGTGATACCGAAGTACTGCGCGCCGGCGCCGCTCGTTCCGTTGACGGCCGACGGCGGCCTCTGCCCCCTCAATACCGCCGGTTACTGAGAGACGGCGCCGGGGGGGAACGAAGCTTCGACCTCCGTCTTGGGGACGAACAGCACCAGGATCAGGCTGGGCCAGCTCGCCACGAACGCGACGGTGAAGAAGAGCGGGTGCCCCAGCGCCTCGTTCAGAGGACCCGACGCATATCCCGACAGCGTGCTTCCCAGCGAGACGATGGCGGTGGCGAAGGCGTAGTGCGACGCCGAAAATGCGGCCCGACAGCGCCGCATCAGGAAGACGACGTGCGCCGCTGCGCCCACGCCCGCCGCGAACTGTTCGAACACCACCACGGGGATCACCCAGCCGAACCGAGGCTTGAAGACGGCGAGCGCGATGTAGAGGGGAATCGCCAGATTCTGAAACAGCGTCATGGGGGCGAGACAGCGCTCGATCCCGATGCGCGCGATCAGCGCTCCCGCGCCCACGGAGCCGACGATGGTCGCCAGGGTCCCCAGGCCATTGAGGATACCGCGGTGGGTGGTATCGACGCCGATGTCGCGCAGCAGGGGCTTCGACATGGCGAACATCATGATGTCGCCCAGCTTGTAGAAGAACATGAACGCCAGGACGATCGGCGCACGCGGCTGCCCGAGAAACGACCCGTAGGCTTCCCAGAACTTCGCCACCTTCGATCGCCCGACGACGGGGACCACGGGAACGGGGACCGGTGACGTGGCCGCGGCGTGAACCGCCCGCCCGGGCATGACGAACATGTTCGTCAGTGCCACCAGCGTCATCAGCGCACCCGCGGCGCCGAAGCCCACCGTCCAGCTCGTCTCACCGGCCAGCACCACCAGGAGCGATACGCCCACCAACATGGCGCCTCGGAAGGCAGCGATGCGAACACCCGAGAACAGCGCCTGGTCCGCCTTGTCCAGCGCCTGCAGATAGAATCCATCGCAAGCAATGTCGTGCGTGGCGTGAACCACCGACATGAGGCCCAGCGCCGTCCAGAACAGCGTCATGTTCCGGGTCGACGACACCGCCGCCACCACGAACATCCCGGCGCCCAGCAGGAACTGCAGCAGGATCACCCACGTCCTTCGCTTGCCGAACAGATCGACGAGGGGGCTCCAGATGAACTTCAGCGTCACGGCGAAGTGCAACAGGGACGTCGAGCCGATCTCCGTCTTCGAGGCCCCGGTGGCGGTCAGGAACTCGGTGGCGAGCTGATGGAGGAAGCTCCAGGGAAGCCCCTCACCGAAGTAAGTGGTGGCCGTCCACAGCAACGTGCGACGCGAGCGAGGGGGAACCGGCTTTGCGTCGAGGGGTGGCATGCGGTCCCGATGGGAGATGGTCCAGCCTGGCCCGCGCGCGCGCCAGAAAAATTTCTATGCAACCGAAAGGAAACCGCGCCGACAAGGTCATATGCCTGCCGCCCGCGGCCTGACGACGATGGTCGTCGTGTTGCTCCTGCTCGCGCCGGCACAGGCACGAGCCGGCGGCAAGGCGATCGATGGCGTCGTCAACCTGAACACGGCCCCACCCGAGTTGCTATCGACATTGCCTGGCGTCGGACCCTCGAAGGCGCAGGGGATCCTGGCGTATCGCGCCCGTCACCCGTTTCGCACTGTCGACGAGCTGGTGCGGGTGAAGGGCATCGGCCGGCGCATGGTTCGGGCCATGCGCGAGCACCTCGCCGTGGCCGGACCGTCGACCGCGCATGTCGTCCCGCGGGGCATTCCTCCCCCTGTCGTCGTCACCCCGCCACCGCGTCCGACGCCGCTCTGCCGCCCGGTGCCAGCGGCGCCGCTTCCGTCAGCCATCGCCCGCGCCACGCGCATCGCGCAGAACCGATCGATCCGGGTCGACGCGAACCACTGCGAGGGACCGCCGTGACGGGGACGGGCGCGCTGGATCAGGAAGACGCGGACGGGGACGGAGTCGAGGGTGACTGCGAGACCTCGTCGCTGGCCACGAGGTCGGCCAACAGGTCCACCACGTCCGTGACCGCCTGCAGCGCGGTCGCGGACTGCGCTGCTCCCGGGCGGGTGTCCGCCACGCGCACGGTCGTGACGACGTTCTCCGCCGCCACGCCGGTCCACAGGCGGATCGTCCCCCGCATGTGCCGCAGCCAACGTCGGCGAAGATCGGGATCGGTCAGCGCCAGCCGTCCGTACACGCCCCATCTCCGGTCGAACGCGAGATCCCCTGTTTTCTGGCGCTCGGCGGCCGGGCGCTCGGCGGGTGGGCGACCCAACCAGGTCTCGTGCGATTCGATCGTCGTGTCGGGCGTGGCTGCCTGTGGCGGCTGCCCCACCACGATCTTCAGGTCCTCGACGACGCCGGCGCGGCGCTGGGCGACGAGCTCGAGGGGCCGCGCGCCACGTGTGACGCGAACGATGGCGACGTCGGTGCCGGGAAGGTCGCCCGCGATGATCTCCACGAAGCGCGACTCGGGCCCGAGACCGGCGGCGGACGCGGACAGCTTCGCCGCCAGCGATTCGATGAGCGCCCGCCACCCGTCGAGGGACAGCAACGACGAGGTCAGGTCGTTCCCCGAGAACGTGCGCGACAGTCCCGTCGCCAGCACGACGATGCCTCCCAGGGTGAGCGACAGCTCGACCGGCGAGGCCGTCTGGTAACCACCCAGCCCGAGCAGCGCAAGGCCGAGACCCGACAGCCGCGAAGCTCCTCCTGCCAGCAGCAACGACACCAGCGTGACGGTGTAGCCGAACAGCGCCACGGTGTAACCGAGCCCCAGCAGCGACGAGGCTCGGGGCAGATCGAGGTGCAAGCCGTAGAGCCCGATCGCCTGAACCAGATCGGGACGGCCCACCGAGGCCACGAAGAAAAAAGTCCCCACGCCGGCCGCCAGCCCCAGCGCCGGACCGAGACGGTTCCACGCCGCCAGGGGCGGCAGCAACAGCACCGGCGAGGCGACGGCCGCCACCAGCAGCACGACCTCTCCCGCCACCGTCAGCGTCTCGGGCGCGGGCCAGGCATGGCTCCACCAGACCGCCCGCGAGGCGACGAACGACGCGACATGAAGCAGCGGAGGCGTCGCGAACAGCACCAGGCCGAGCCGGGCCCGACCGCCGGCCGCGCGCGACGCCGAGAAGGCCAAGGTCACCATCGCCGTGACGAAGCCAAAGCTCGTCTGCAGGTGCGTCTCGTACCGCGCGGGCGCCTGACCGGCCAGCAACGACGCCGCGAGCAGGATCAGGAACACCATCGACAGCGCGCCGATGGTGATGCGCATTCCCCGCGGAAACAGCTCCCCGCGCAGCAGATGCCCCGCTATTCCCCCGCTGACGACGATCAACGCCAGCACGCCGGTCAGATAAAGGAGAAAGGGACCGGAGCGCAGGATCACGCAACCGAGCAGGGTGAGGCAGGAAGGCGTCGCGAACAGATGCCCGATCAGACGATTCATCACCAGCTCGAGCGTGGCGACCACGACGAGCGCCGCCGTCAGGTTTCCGTGGGGCGGTCTGGTCGCCATGGTGCGCGGGGAGTATATGCCCGAAAACGCGCGCAAACCGACGGCCGATGTTAACGTCGAGCAGGCCGATGAAAGGGCGTCATCTCACGCTGGGGGGGTTGGTCGGAACGGCGCTGTTGGTGCTCGTGACGGGCGCCGTCGACGCGCGCGCCGCGGACGATGACGCCCCGGTCGTGGTGGCGATCGACGCCGGGCATGGCGGCACCAACCTGGGGGCCGCCGGACCGGCGCGCGGGGTCTACGAGAAGGCCGTCACCTTGGCGCTGGCCAGACGGGTCCGCGAGCTGCTCGAGGCGGGGAAGCCCGAGTCGGACCCGCCCCCAGGACCACGCTTCTCCGTCGTGCTCTGCCGCGTCACCGATCGACTGGTCGCCATTCGCGCGCGGGCCCGTTGCGCGGAGGAGAGCGGCGCCCGGCTGTTCCTCAGCCTGCATACCAACGCGGTCCCCGCGGGGGTGACGCCCGGATCGCAGCACGGCTTCGAGGTGTTCGTGCTCGGCCCGCGCGAGATCGAGGACGACGCGGCGCTGGCGGCGCTGCATGCGTCCGATGACGCCGAAGCGGTCTGGCAGTCCCACCGGGTGCGGGTGGGTGGCGAACGTTCGCTGGTGCTGGCGCGGGACGTGACCGATCGCTTGACCCGCGCGCTCGGCGCCGAGGCGCGACGAGGCATCAAGCAGTCCGGCGCGGCGCTCGACGTGTTGCGCGGCGCCGGGACGGCCGCCGCGCTGGTCGAGGTCGGTTTCCTCGACCACCCGGAGGAGGGGGCCCGCCTGGCCTCGCCCAGCGGACAGGAACCGATCGCGCAGGCGCTGGCCGACGCGATCCGCGACTACGTGCGAGGCGCGAGCCCGCCGAGCGGATCCCCGCGGAAGAGCACCGCCGAGCGGTAGCCCTCGCGCGCCATCCGGCGCCGGCCGTCCAATCGACACCCCGACACCCCCAAACCATTTGGTGCTAAGCTGTGCCGAAGAGGGTAATCCTTGGTCAGTGTGACCGCGCGCAAGATCCGCGACCATGGTCGCGACCACGGCTCCTTGGGAGTCGGTCGCGTCTATGCCGGATACATCATCAGCTACCCCAGCGTGGGGCGTGGGATGGTGATCTTTCGTGACCCCAACGGCCACCGCATGGTGACGACCCCCGTGCGGCGCATGCTGGGCGCGATGGAGGGCGACAAGCTATACGTGGAGACCGAGAATTCGGTCTACCAGTTGACGTTCCGCGGTGAGGTCCAGCTGTCTCAACCGCGCGCGATGGCTTTGCAGGCGACGTGATCACGCGGGCCTTGATCCTCGCCGCCGGGCGAGGCGTGCGGATCGGCGATCCAGACGTCCCCAACTGCCTGGCGCGGCTGGGGGGGCTGTCGCTCGTCGAGCGGACCTTGCGGGTGCTGGCCAAGGCTGGCGTGCGCGAGGTGGCGGTGGTGCTGGGATGGCAGGGGCGGCTGGTGCGCGCGGCGCTGACCGGGCCGGCGCCCACGCTCGGCCTGGCGCTGTCGTTCTTCGAGAATCCGGACTGGGAAGGGCCGAACGGGCTCTCGGTCCAGGCGGCGCGAGCTTTCGTGACCGAGCGGACCTTGCTGGTGATGGCCGACCAGATCGCGGCCCCGACGCTGGTGGCCCAGCTCTGCGGCATCTCGCCGGGCGGCGACAAGAACGTCCTGGGCGTCGATCGCGATCTGGCCCGCGTGTTCGACATCGACGACGCCACGAAGGTGAAGCTGCGCGGACCGAGCGTGGTCGCCATCGGCAAGCAGCTGACGGCGGCCGACGCCGTCAGCGCCGGGCTGTTCGTGATGTCCCCGACCCTGCTGCGCGCGCTGGACGAAAAGGAACGACCGTCCCTGACCGAAGGGGTGCAAGCGGCCGCCGACGCGGGCCTGGTCGAGGCGCACGACGTGGGCCGGCAGCTGTGGCAGGACGTCGACTCGCCCGAGATGCGGCATCACGCCGAGTGGCTGCTCCGCGTGTACGGCGACGATCTGGAACGGCCCGACGTCGGCGCACCGCCGCTGTCCCCCTCCGCCGACACACTGGCGCTGGTGGATCGGCTGATCGCCGACAAGGATCAGCCCGGGCACGTGCTGCTCAATCCGGGGCCGGTCATGACCTCGGCGCGCGTGAAGGCGGCGCTCGTGCATCACGACGTCTGCCACCGCGATCAGGACTACTCGGGCGTCGTGCGGCGGCTGCAGGACAAGCTGCGCCCGGTGTTCGGCGCATCGGCCGCCCATGACGTGCTGCTGTTGACCGGTTCGGGAACGGCGGCGATGGAGATGGCGATCTCCTCGGCGGTGGCGCCGGCGAAGAAGCTGCTGGTGATCGGCAATGGCGCCTTCGGCGAGCGGCTGGGCGAGATCGCCGATCTGCACGGGATCCCCAAGGTGGTCGTCCGTTCGCCGTGGGGCGAGCTCCCCCGGCCGGACGAAGTGGCGCGCGCGCTGGACGCGGATCCCGAGATCACGACGGTGGCGATGATTCATCACGAGACCTCGGTGGGCATCCTGAACCCGGTCGGTGCGGTGGGCGCCATCTGCCGCGCGCGCGGCGTGGTGCTGATCGTCGACGCGGTGTCGGCGCTGGGCGCCGAGGATGTGGACGTGATGCGCGACGGCGTCGGCATCTGCCTGTCGTCCGCGAACAAGTGCCTGCACTCGGTCTCGGGCGTCTCGTTCCTCTGCGTGGCGCCCGATGTCTGGCCGCGCCTCGAGGGCATCTCGCCCCGGGTCTATTACCTCGACCTGCAGCGGTACCGACGCTACCAGCGCGACCTGTTGCAGACGCCGTTCACGCCCGCCGTGTCGGCGTTCTTCGCGCTCGAGACGGCGCTCGACGAGCTGACCGAACAGGGGGGCGTGCCGGGGCGCCGCGATATCTATCGCAAGCGAAACCTGCGCATCCGGCGCGTCTTCGTCGATCTCGGCTTCGCGTCGTTCACGAACACCGGCCGCGAGTCGCACACGATCTCGACGCTGCGCCTGCCCGATTTCTTGTCGGTCGATACGATCTACGATCGCGTCCGCGAGCGCGGCTTCATCATCTACAAGTGCAAGGCCCAGCTGGCGGCGCGGCACATCCAGGTGGCGAACATGGGCGAGCTGCCCGACGCCACCATCGACAGCTTCTTGACCGTCGTGACCAGCGTCGTCGAAACGGCCCGCCGAGAGGCCGCGCCAACCACGGCCAGCAGAGCCTGAACCGAATTCACCAGCGGAGGTTGTGATGCGCGCGACGTTGTTCCGACAGCACGGTGGGCCCGAGGTGATGGAGCTGGCGGACGTTCCCACGCCGCTGCCCGGCCCCGGTCAGGTCCAGGTGCGCGTGAAGGCGGTGGCGCTGAATCACATCGATCTGTGGCTGCGTCGGGGGCTGCCGTCGCTGAAGATCGCGCTGCCCCACATCGCCGGCGGCGACGTGTGCGGCACCGTCAGCGCCCTGGGCGAAGGAGTCACCGGCGTGGCGGAGGGCGATCGCGTGCTGCTGAACCCGGGCCTGTCGTGCGGCCGGTGCCGCGAGTGCCTCGACGGGCGCGACAACCTGTGCGCGTCGTTTCGCATGCTGGGCGAGCACACGCAGGGGGGGATGGCCGAGTTCGTGGTCGTCCCGATCGCGAACGTCGTGCCGGTGCCGACGAGCGGGCTGGCGCTCACGGATACGGCCCTCGCCGCCGTTCCCATCACCTTCATCACCGCGTGGCACATGCTGGTGGACAACGCGCGCGTGCGTCCTGGCGACACGGTGCTGGTGCTGGGCGCCGGCTCGGGCGTCGGCGTGGCGGCCATCCAGATCGCCAAGCTGTTCGGGGCGCGGGTGATCGGCGCCGCGTCGAACGAACGCAAGCTGGCGGCGGCGCGCGCCCTGGGGGCGGACGACACCATCGACTACGTCGCCGAAGAGCTGGTCGCCGCAGTCAAACGCCTCACCAACCGCCGCGGCGCCGACATCGTGGTCGAGCACACGGGCGCCGCCACGTTCCCCAAGGCCGTCGTCGCCTGCGCGCGCGGCGGGCGCATCGTCACCTGCGGGGCCACCGATGGCTTCGAGGCCTCCCTGAACCTGCGCCATGTCTTCTGGCGCCACCTGTCGATCATGGGGTCGACCTTGGCGCCGAAGTCATGCCTGTTCGACATCGTCGACCGCCTGGCATCCGGCCAGCTCCGGGCCGTGGTCGACCGGGTGCTGCCGCTCGCGGAGATTCAAGCGGCGCACCTCGCCCTGGAGGGGCGGCAAGCGTTCGGGAAGATCGTCCTCACCCTCGACTGAGCCGCCGCCGCGCCGATGGCGGCTGCGCCTGGACACCTACATGGTGGCGGGTACTTGACAATCCTGTGACCCGGTCACATAACCTCACCCATACGTAAGGGTCTGGTTTGGACATGGAATCGACGGCAACCCAGCACATCTCCGCAGACCAGCTGACCCTCCTCAAGGTGGGCGAGCTGGCGAAACGAACGGGCAAGACCGTGCGCGCCGTGCACCTTTACGAGGAGCTGGGGCTGCTGGCCCCGGCGGTCCGCTCGAAGGGGGGATTTCGCCTCTATCACGGGCGGGCGGTCACCCGCATCGAGTGGATCTCGAAGTTGCAGGACCTCGGGTTCAGCCTGACCGAGATCAAGGCCTTCCTTCGCGACTGGGAGCAGAGCGAGACGGCGCCCAAGGCCATGTCCCATCTGCGCGAGATCTTCTCCGACAAGCTGCGCGAGACGCACGACACCATCGGCCGGATGACCCGCTTGGTGACCGATTTACAAGAGACCCTCAACTACATGGACAGCTGCCGCTCCTGCGGACCTGACCACGGCCAGCACGAATGCGGCACCTGCGACATTCATGGCCATGGGGGCAAGGCTCCGTTGCTGGTCGACGGCATTTCGAAATCCTGAGAGACACGAACATGGCCATCAAACTTCCGATCTACATGGACAATCACGCCACCACCCGCGTCGATCCGCGCGTGGTCGAGGCGATGTTGCCGTACTTCACCGAGGTCTACGGGAACGCCGCCAGCCGCTCGCACAGCTACGGCTGGGAGGCGGAGAAGGTCGTCGACCGGGCCCGCGATCAGGTGGCCGCCACCATCGGCGCCAGCGGGCGCGAGATCGTGTGGACCTCCGGCGCCACCGAGTCCGACAACCTGGCCATCAAGGGCGCGGCCGAGTTCTACAAGGATCGCGGCCGCCACATCATCACCTCCGCCATCGAGCACAAGGCGGTGCTCGACAGCTGCAAGCGGCTCGAGCGCGAAGGCTTCGACGTCACCTACCTGCCCGTGGAGAGCGACGGCCGCGTGTCGGCCGAGGCGGTCCGAGCGGCCATGACCGACAAGACCGTGCTGGTGTCGATCATGCTGGCCAACAACGAGATCGGGACCGTGAATCCGGTCGAGGAGATTGGCGCCGTCGTGAAGGAGAAGGGGGCGCTGTTCCACGTCGACGCCGTGCAGGGGACGGGGAAGATCCCCTTCGACGTCGAGCGGTCCAAGGCCGACCTGGTGTCGCTGACGGCGCACAAGATGTACGGCCCCAAGGGGATCGGCGCGCTGTACGTGCGGCGCAAGCCCCGGGTGCGGCTGACGGCCATGATCGACGGCGGCGGCCACGAGCGCGGCATGCGCTCGGGCACGCTGAACATTCCCGGCATCGTCGGCTTCGGAAAGGCGGCGGAGATCGCCATGGCCGAGATGCCCGAGGAGTCGGCGCGGATCCTCGGCATGCGCGAGCGGCTGCGCAAGGGGATCCAGTCCCGCATCACCGACACCTTCGTGAACGGCTCGATGGAGCACCGCTTGCCGGGCAACTTGAACATCAGCTTCGCCTACGTCGAAGGGGAAGCGATGCTGATGGCGTTGAAGGACGTCGCCGTGTCGTCGGGCTCCGCCTGCACCTCGGCGTCGCTCGAGCCGTCCTATGTACTGCGCGCCCTGGGCGTCGAGGAAGAGATGGCGCACACGTCCATTCGCTTCGGCATCGGACGCTTCAACACCGACGAGGAGATCGACTACGTCATCGATCTGGTGACGCGCAAGGTGGACAAGCTGCGGGAGATGTCTCCCCTTTACGAGATGGTCAAAGACGGAATCGATTTGAAGAGCATCACATGGGCGGCACACTAGCCCGTTCATCTCACTGCGAGATCAAGAAGAACACGAGGCATTCGTCATGGCATACACCGAGAAGGTCCTGGAACATTACGAGAACCCGCGCAACGTCGGTTCTTTCGACAAGAACGATCCGAGCGTGGGAACCGGGCTGGTGGGCGCCCCCGCCTGCGGTGACGTGATGAAGCTGCAGCTGAAGATCAGCGACGCCGGCATCATCGAGGACGCGAAGTTCAAGACGTTCGGGTGCGGCTCGGCCATCGCGTCGTCGTCGCTGGCGACCGAATGGGTGAAGGGGATGACCGTCGATCAGGCGATGGCGATCAAGAACACGCAGATCGTCGACGAGCTGAGCCTCCCCCCCGTGAAGATCCACTGCTCGGTGCTGGCGGAGGACGCCATCAAGGCGGCCATCGCCGACTACAAGGCGAAGCGGGCCAAGGCCAGCGAAGCGGTGGCTCCGGCGAGCACCAGCGAGGGAGCGAGGCCGTAAGCGTCATGGCGGTCGAAGTCACAGAGCGCGCCATCAGCGAGATCAAGAAGGCGTCGGGGACCCGCGCCACCCGCCCCACCGGTCTGCGCGTGGGCATTCGCGGGGGCGGCTGCACGGGCTTCTCGTACCTGTTCGAGTGGTCGGACAGCGAGCCGCGACCCGAGGACAAGGTGCTGTCGTTCGAAGACGGCACCGTGCGTGTCTTCATCGATCCGAAGAGCTTCGTGTACCTCGACGGCTCGATCCTCGAGTTCTCGACGTCGCTGGTGGCCCGCGGCTTCAAGTTCGTGAACCCGAAGGTCAAGGGGACGTGCGGTTGCGGGGAGAGTGTGAGTTTTTAGGCATGAGGGGGCTTGCCCCCTCATGAGCTCCCCCGGACGACGAGAGCCGTGCCCGGATCTGCTTCGCTGAGGTTGTCTCCGGCGGGCCCAGCCCGCCTACGATCCGCTGACGGAGATCGGATGGCCGATGTCACCGGGACGCAGGTTTTCTTCACCTCGCCCCCGGAGGGGGAGAGGTCGCCGGCCGAAGGCCGGCGGGTGAGGGGCGGAGGCGCCCGATTCAAGTAGGACAAAGATGTTTGGAGCTCTCGGATCGTGATCTGTTGGTCCTGTGAACGCGCCGCCGGCGACGGGGAGACGTGCGCGTCGTGCGGTGCGATCCAGCCGCCTGACTTGAGTGCCGATCACTTTCGGGTGCTGGGATTCGAACGGCGCTTCGCGATCGATCCGAAGGCGGTCGAGGCCCGGTTTCGGGCGCTGTCGCGGGCGGTGCATCCCGATCGCTTCGCCACCGCCGATCCGCGGGCTCGCCGGTTCTCGATGCAGCGGACGGTGCAGCTGAACGAAGCGTGGAAGACGCTGAAGGAGCCCGTGCGCCGCGCCGAATATCTGCTGTCGCTCGACGGCTGGGAGGTGGGCGCCGAGTCCGGGGCGTCGCGTCCCGGCGCGAAGACAGGTGAACGCGAGCGGATCGCGGTGCCGCCGGCGTTGCTGGGCGAGGTGCTGGAGCTGCGCGAGGAGCTGTCCGACGCGCGCGAGGCGGGCGACGACGGCCGCGTGCAGAAGCTGGCGCGCGGCGTACGTGACCGCCTGGAGGCGGCCCTGGCGCGCGTGGCGAGCGGCTTCGCCGCCGCGGAGACGTCCGCAGACAGGTCGGCCGCGCTCGCCGGCGTGGCGAACGACCTGATCGAGATTCGCTACTGGCGGCGCTTCCTGGACGAGGTCGCCGTTCACGATGAGAGCGAGCAGGCCCGCCAGGAAGACGACGGCCAGAGAGGATCACCCGGTGCCTGAAGCGCTGTTTCAGATCTCCGAACCGGGCGAGTCGCGCGTGAAGGCGGCCTGCCCTCCCGGGATGACCCGCGCCATCGGGATCGATCTCGGCACGACCAACTCGCTCGTCGCGTCGGTGATGAACGGCCGGCCGGTGGCCCTGCTCGACGAGGAGGGCGAGGCGATCGTGCCGTCCGTCGTGTCGTATGCGAGCGACGGCGGCATCGTCGTCGGCAAGGCGGCCCGCGACGAGCTGGCGCAGCGCTTTCCCAAGGACACCATCGCCTCCGCGAAGCGCTTCGTGGGGCGCGGGCCCTCGGACGCCGAGGCCCAGCGCAAGTTGACGCCCTACGAATTCGCGCCCGCGGCGGCCGGCGATCCGGTGGTGCGGTTCAAGGTGGCGGGCGGCGCGCGCGCCGTGACGCCGGTCGAGGTCTCGGCCGAGATTTTGCGCGCGCTGAAGGAACGGGCCGAGCGCGAGCTGGGCGAGCCACTGTTCGGCGCCGTCATCACCGTGCCCGCGTACTTCGACGACGGGCAACGCCAGGCCACGCGTGACGCGGGGCGAATCGCCGGGCTCGAGGTGTTGCGTCTGCTCAACGAGCCGACCGCGGCGGCGCTGGCCTACGGGCTCGACAAAGCGGCCCAGGGGACGTTCGCCGTGTTCGATCTGGGTGGCGGCACGTTCGACATCTCGATCCTGACCCTGGAAGCGGGCGTGTTCGAGGTGAAGGCGACCGGCGGTGACTCCGCGCTGGGCGGCGACGACTTCGACCGCGCCATCGCCACGCACATCCTCTCTGAGCTGGGCTTTCCCGACGATGCCGGGAGGGATCACGCGCTGGCGCGCAGGGTCCTCGACGCCGCGCGGGCCGCGAAGGAAACGCTGACGTCCGCCGACAGCACCTCGATCTCCATCGCGCGCCCCGACGGAGGCGCCGCCACGCTGACCCTGGCGCGCGGCGAGATGGAGGCGCTGGTCCGCCCCGTGCTCACCCGCTGCGTCGGTCCCGTTCGCCGCGCTCTGCGCGACGCCGACCTCGCCGCCTCCGCGCTCGACGGCGTGATCCTGGTCGGCGGCGCCACCCGCATGCCGCTGGTGCGTCGCTTCGTGCAAGAACAGTTCGGGCGCGAACCGCTGGCCGACATCGATCCCGATCAGGTGGTGGCGCTGGGGGCGGCGGTGCAGGCCGACGTGCTCACCGGCGGCACCGGTCATGGCGACGTGGTGCTGCTCGACGTCGTCCCGCTGTCGCTCGGTCTCGAGATGATGGGCGGGGTCGTCGAGCGGCTGGTCCACCGGAACTCCACCATCCCCTGTGGCGCCACCCAGACCTTCACCACTTACGCCGACAACCAGACCGGCTTCGACCTGCACGTCGTGCAGGGGGAGCGCGAGCTGGTGGCCGACTGCCGCTCGCTCGCCCGCTTCAAGCTGGGCGGCATCCCCCCCATGCCGGCGGGGCTGGCGCGCCTGGAAGTGACGTTCGTGGTCGACGCCGATGGCATCCTGCGAGTCACGGCCCGCGAGGAGACCACCGGCATCGAGTCGTCCGTCAGCGTGAAGCCTTCGTACGGGCTCACCGACGACGAGGTGGAGCGGATGCTGCTCGATTCGTTCGCCCACGCCGAGGCCGACGTGCAGATTCGCCAGCTGGCCGAGCAGCGCGTGGAGGCCGACCGCATCCTGCAGGCGGCGCACGCCGCGATGGCGGCGACGCCCGAGCTGTTGACCGACGACGATCGCGCGCGCATCGACGTGGCGACGCGGGCGCTGGAGGCGGCCAAGGCCGGCGAGGATCACGGCGCCATCCGCCGCGCCGTCGAGGCAATGGACGCGGCGTCGAAGGACTTCGCCGCCCGCCGCATGAACCGGGCCCTGGACGAGGGGCTGCGCGGCCGCACCGTCGGGGCCGTGGAAGCGGAAGTGGACAAATCAACCGCGGCGGGCGACCTGCCCAGTCGCCTGGAACGCGCCGGTCACACCGGCCACTCTCATCGTTAGGAAGACGCCCCATGCCGAAGGTCAGGTTCGAGCCGGATGGAATCGAAGTGGAAGTTCCCATCGGCACTTCAATCCTCGAGGCGTCACGGACGGCCGGCGCCCAGGTCGGCTCGGCGTGCGGTGGCGTCTGCGCCTGTTCCACCTGTCACGTCTACGTGAAGGCAGGCCTCGAGGCGCTGAAGGCCGCCACCGATCGCGAGGAGGACATCATGGACAAGGCGTTCGACGTCCGTCCCAACTCGCGCCTCGGCTGTCAGTCGGCGATCACCCGCGACGTCACCGTCGTGTGCGAGATCAGCGTGGAGAGCCGCAAGGCCTTCCTCGACGAGCACCCGGAGCTGCGCAAGAGTTAGTTGATTAGTTGACGCGACGGAGAACCGACAGCGCGCGCACGGTCAGCCAGCGGGCGGCGTCGCGATCCTTCGGCGCCACCGACGGAATGCGCGCGGGCGCCCCCGGCTCGGTGGGCGGACCGGGATACCACAGGCCGTCGCTCGACTGACGGCTGCGCACGTAGGCCTCGGCGGTACGGACGCCGGAGTTCTCTTTACCGAGACCGACGGCGGTCACCGTGTCGAGCGCGTCCAGCATGTCGACGTAGAAGCGCGGCTCGGCCAGCTGCTCCCAGTACGTGGGCGCCTTGCGATCGGGGTAACGGTCGGGCTGCAGGAATCGCGTGGCCAGCAGCTCGGCGGCACGACGCGCTTCGCGGGACGAGCGCCGCGACGGCGACGACGCGAACGCGCGCAACGCCATGCCGGTGATCAGGTGGCTCGACGGGCGGGCGGACGAATCGCTGCGCACGCCGCGCCAGGCCCAGCCGCCGTCGGCTTGGCGCCACTGCAACAAGAACTGAAACGCCTCGGTGATGCGCGGCTCGGTATCGAGTCCGACCTTGCACAGCGCCGCCGTCGCCCATCCCTGAAAGTGCACCGCCGGCAACTTCGCCTTGTCGGTCTTCGTCTCGCCGATGGCGAGCGCCGCGATGCCCCCGTCCTTGCCCTGCGTCGCCAGCACGAACTCCGCCGCCAGGGCCACGGCGCTCTCGCCCGCGTCCAGGCCCAGCTCGGCCATCCGCTCGAGCGCGCGGACCGTCGCGATCACCGATGCGAACTTTTCGGAACCCAGCCCCTTTTCCAGAGGCTTGGCGGGGAAGTCCCCCTTTTTTGACTGCTTCTTCAGAAATGCCTTCACGTCGGCGTACGCCAGCACCTCGGAACCCCGCGGCGCCTCGTCGTCGTCGATCAGCTCGCGCCGGATCCGCGCCGACAGCGAGGGAGGCCCTTCGCGCAGCAGTGCCGGAATCGGATCCCGGGCCAACCTCGCGCGCCAGCCCGATGGGAACCGGGCAGCGACGGCAGGCGAGGGCGCGAACGGGGAACGGTTCATCTGGCGAAAGGGTATCTCAATTTCGCTCGCGTGGACGGGCGGCCCCAACTTTTTGGGAGCTTTTTTGTGGTACACCTATAAACTTCGTTCCGGCAGGTTGCATGGGGTTACCCGACCGCCCTTCAAAACAGGACGCCTTTCTCGCGTTGTTAGCCGAGGGGTGGACTTCACTTCATCTCGACGCACGCCGAGAGGGGGTCGTCGTGCCTGAACATCTGAAGAACGAAGCTCACCTGGTGCTGCAATACGGGCACGATCTGCCGATCCCGATTCCGGACCTGCAGATCGACGAGCATGGCGTAAGCGCCACGCTGTCCTTCGCCCGTAACCCGTGGTCCACGATCGTTCCCTGGAGCGCGGTCTACGTCGTCACCTCGCAGGATGGCCGCGGCGTGCTGTACCAAGAGGACGTTCCGGGCGACGTGTCGGTCATCCCGGGGGGCGAGGCCCCGGTGGGCGATGCCACGGCCCTCTCACCCGAGCAGACCGAGATCCCCATGATGACCGGTGCGCCGCCGCCGCGGCAGCCCGCCCCCACGCCGACGCGCGCCCTGCGCGCCGTCCCCCTGGCGGGACCGACGGACGACGCGGGCATGGGCCTCGGGCTCATGAACGAAGCCGGTGACGACGAGCTGGTGCCGGCTCGCCGGCGCAAGCGTCCGCAACTACGGCTCGTCAAGTAGTCGACCGGAGCCGGTCACTCTCGGACGACACAGTCGCCGAGGAACGCCGCCAGCTCGTCGTGCTGCATGCGCGCATCCTCGTAACCGAGACGCGCCACCTCGGCGGCGTAGTAGCCGTCGAACAGGATGTACGAAAGCAGATCGGCCTCGTCGGCGCCGCGTGCCGTGGCCAGGCGGCGCAGCAGCTGAATGCCCGGGCCGCCCCCCTGGCCCTTGAAGCGGCCCGAGCGACCGATCTCGCCCGCCAGCGCGCCGAGATCCGTCGACGGCCGGATCATCAATTCGTCGACCACGCGGTAGGGGGCACCGCGGGTCTTGGTGACCACCTCGTCGAAGCGTTGCCCGCTGCCCGTGGGATCGGCGGCCCGCACCGAGCGGATCAGCGCGTTGAAGCGACGTAGCCGATCGAGATCGTAGTCGATGTGATCGAGCAGGAACGCGTTCAGGATCTTGCCCACCAGAAACGCCGCGCCCGGATACGGCATCGATTCCTCGTCGGCGTCGGGCTCGAGCGGCTTGTGGCGCAGGCCGATCACCAGCACCTTGTCGGCGCCCAATCGCAAGGCGGGGGACAGCGGCGTGTTCTGGCGCAGCCCTCCGTCGCAGAAGAAGCGATCGCCGACGGCGACGGCGGGGAACAGGATCGGCAACGCGGCGGACGCCAGCGCGTGCTCGCACGCCATCGTCACGAACTGTGCGCGCACGAAGGGATCCTGGCTCCACTTGCGCAGCGGACCGCCGGCGCGCTGGATGAAGACGACGCTCTTCCCCGAGCCGATGTCGGTGGCGGTGACCGACAGCGATTCGAACAGGCCGCGCCGGTTGTTCTCGGTGATCTGTCCCCAGGGGATGAGGCGCCGCACCACGCGCTCGAGCTTGCCGGTGTTCACGATGCCGCCCAGGCGGCGGCCCCCTTCGATCTCGGCGATCAGGCCGCTGCCCAGCAGCGAGCCGGGCGCTTTCAAGAATTCCCGCAGACCGAAGCCGACCATCTCCTCGAGCACGAAGCTCTCCCACCGATCGACGAGCATGCGCCCCTGCGCCGGCGCCAGATCCGACGTGGCGGCGAAGAAGCAGGCGTGAATGCCACCGACGGAAGTTCCGCAGTAGATATCGAATTGCACCTGGCCGCCCAGATCGCCGGCCAGCTCTTCGCGGATGTAGCGCATGACACCCGCCTCGTAAGCGCCGCGCGCGCCGCCGCCCGAGAGCACGAGGGCCAAGCGCGGGCGATCACCGCGGTGGAGGGGGCGGGTCGGAATGCTCATGCGACCTCCACCGACCAGTACGTCGTGCCGGCCATATCTAGATCGTATTCCAAAAGCAGCCCTTCTGTCGACGGCTGGACGTTTTGATTCTAAAGTATTGTCATGGGGACTACGTCAACTGGCTCGATTCCAGGCCCTGAAACGGACGTGACGCTGTCTCCCGGAGGGGGCTTCTTGCTGGAGCCCACCGGGTCGGCGTCGGTGCTGACACCCGAGATGCTCGGCGACGAGCAGCGGATGATGCACCAGACGGCGGAGGACTTCGTCAAGCGCGAGGTCGAGCCACGGCTCGCCGAGATCGAGGCGAAGAAGCCGGGCGTGATGCGCTCCATCCTGGAGAAAGCGGGCGAGGTGGGGCTGCTGGGGCACGACATCCCCGCCGCCTACGGCGGCCTCGGCGGCGACAAGACCAGCAGCAGCTTGATCACCGAGGCCGTCGGTCGCATCGGTTCCTTCGGCGTCAGCTACGGCGCGCACGTCGGCATCGGCACGATGCCGCTGGTGCTGTTCGGAACCAAGGCGCAGCACGAGAAGTATCTGCCCAAGCTGGCGACGGGCGAGATGATCGCCGCGTACGCGTTGACCGAGCCCGGCTCGGGCTCGGACGCGCTGGCGGCCAAGACGCGCGCCACCTTGTCGCCCGACGGCAAGACGTGGCGGTTGAACGGCACCAAGCAGTACATCACGAACGCCGGCTTCGCCGATCTGTTCACGGTGTTCGCCAAGGTCGACGGCGAGAAGTTCACCGGGTTCCTGGTCGAGCGGGGCGCCAAGGGGCTGACCATCGGCCCCGAGGAGCACAAGCTGGGCATCCGCGGCAGCTCCACCTGCCCGTTGATCCTGGAAGATTGCGAGATCCCCGTCGACGCCGTGCTGGGACAGATCGGCCAGGGTCACAAGATCGCGTTCAACATCCTCAACATCGGCCGCTGGAAGCTGGGCGTGGGGGCGGTGGGGGCAGCGAAATATTGCCTCGAGCTGGGCGTGCGCTACGCGCGTGATCGCAAGCAGTTCGGCAAGCCCATCGCCGAGTTCGATCTGATCCGCAAGAAGCTGGGCGACATCGCCACCAGCATCTTCATCACCGAGTCGATGGCGTTCCGCACCGCGGGGCTGCTCGACGCGCGCAGCCGCGCCATCGACCCCGCCGATCCGCAGGCTCAGAAGAAGGAGATCGACGCCATCGAGGAGCACGCCATCGAGGCCTCGATCTTGAAGGTGTTCGGCTCGGAGATGCTGCACGCCAGCGCCGACGAGACCCTGCAGATCTTCGGCGGCGCCGGCTACATCGAGGACTACCCCATCGAGCGGGTCAGCCGCGACGCGCGCATCAACCGCATCTTCGAGGGGACGAACGAGATCAACCGCCTGCTGGTGCCAGGGACGCTGTTGAAGCGGGCCCTGCAGGGGCGCTTGCCGCTGATGGGCTTCATCGGTCAGGTGCAGGCCGAGCTGGCGGACCCGAGCAAGATCGATCGCAAGCTCGCCGACGGACCGCTGGGTCTGGAGCGCCAGAAGTGTGACTTCGCCAAGCGAGCGGTGTCGTACGGTGCGTCGCTGGGCGTGCAGAAGTACATGCAAGGGATCACCGACAAGCAAGAGCTGCTGGGCGTGCTGGCCGATTGCCTCATCCGCATCTTCGCCATGGACTCCGCCATCACCCGCACGTTGCAGCTCATCCGCGCCAAGGGCGAGGAGGCGAGCGCCATCCCCATCGCCATGACCCAGCTGTACGTCTCGCAGGCGCACGAGCTGGTGTTCGACGGCCTGCGGGAGATGCTGATGTGGATGTCACTCGACGAGGAGTGGGGGCGCGGCGTCCGCGACATCAACAGCTACTACGAGCTGACCCGGGTGAACACGTTCTCGCTGCGGCGGAAGATCGCGCTGCACGTGATCGAGGCGGGCGCCTACGCGCTGTAGAGACAGACTCAGGGGCAGCCGACTTCGAGCGCGGTCGCGCCGGGCGGCGTGGCCAAGGTGAAGACGTCGGGGGTGAACGTCTCGTTCACCGCGCGCTCCTTGAACTTGATCTCGACGCCCTCGTCGAACGGGCGGGCGCCCTCCGCGTAGCGGATGATCTGCGGCAGCAGGACGGGCGGCACGCCCGCCGCCGGCGCGACGCCCGCGAAGTCGTCGAAGGCGACGTGCCAGATGGGGTGACCCTGCCTGTCGACGGCCGTCATGCCGACCAGCACCGAGGGGACGGCCCCCTTGCGCTGAAACAGATAGCGAGACGCGCCGTTCTTGCCGCCCACCACCAGCACGTCGCCGCCGACGTCGCCGTCCCAGTCCACCGCGTCGCTCGCGCCGCCGTCGTCGCCGGCGGGCAGCTTCGCGTCGCCCAGAAAGATCGCCGCCACGTCGGCGGGGCCGAGCGGGATGCGGATCACCGACGCGATGTTCCCGGGGCAGGCGGGACCGCGCCGAAATTCGTTCTTGCGGGCGTCGAACAGCGCGAACCGCTGGCCGTCCGTCACCAGCACCGCGACCGTGCCCTGCAGGCTGACCTGCGCCTCGAGACGCAGGCGCCCGATCCGATCGACCAGCATCAGCACGGTGGCGCGCACGCGCTCGCCCCCCAGCCAGCTGGTGGCGCGGGCTTCGGCGTTGATGGTCTTGACCGCCTGCTGGCGAGCCACCAGGGCCGCACGCAGCTCGGCGGCGGTCGGCGGCGGATACGGACGCTCGATACGCACGTGAACGTTTCCCGGGCAGGCCGCCAGCGCGATCACGAGGGCCGCGAACGAAAGCCGCGACACGAACGCCCGCGACGGCCTCATCGACCCGCCGCGCTGGCCGGTTCCAGGGCGCGCAGGCGCGTCTGGATGTCGCGCGCCACCCGCTCTTCCGGATCGTGCTCCAGCGCCTTCCGGTACGTCGCCACCGCGCGATCGGTCTGCTTCTGCAGGCTGTAGAGCTCGCCCAGATGAGAGAGGATCTCCGGATCTCCTGGTTCGAGGCGATCGCCTTCGGTCAGAAACTCCGCCGCGCGCGGCATGTCACCGATGCGCAGGTACGCCCAGCCCAAGCTGTCGACGATCCCCCCCGCGCCAGGATCGAGCACCATCGCCACCTGCAGCTGGCGGATCGCCGTCTTCAGATCGCCGCCATGATCGGCCGCGACGAAGCCGACGAAGTTCAAGGCTTCGACGTTGCGCGGATCGGCGACCAGGATCTTGCTGGCCATCGTCACGGCCGCGCGCCATTCCCCGTGCCGTTCGTCGATGGCGGCCCGCACCAGCAAAAACCGGGGATCGTCGGGGCTCTTTTGCAGCGCCAGATCGAGGCCGCGCAGGGCTCGCGTGGGATCGCCCCGCTTCTCGTCCAGCAGCGCGCGAGCCACGATCAGGTCCGAGATCCAGTCCCGGGGGCGACCGGCCGTCGCTTCATCGGGGGCCTTCGGGGCGACGCCAGGCTTCGGTGACGTCGCGGCGGGCGCGGGCGGCGCCGCCGCTTCCGCTGTGGCCACCGCCATCGCGTCATCGAGGGCGCGCTCGGCCTGACTCAGCTGCGATGCCCCGCCCGCCCGGCGCAGCACCTCCGCGGCGCGCAGCCGCGATTCGATGAAGTCGGGATCACCCTTGGAAACTTTCAAGAAGCGCGCGGCCGCGCCCTTGTAGTCCTTCGCGTCGGCCAGCGCGCCACCGATCAACAGCGCCACGTGCGCCGCATCGACACCCCGTCCCAGCGCCCGCTCGGCGGCGGCCTTGGCGCGGTCGGGGCGTCCGGCGGCGCGCTCGATGCGCACGATGGTGTCGATGGTGTTCTCGTCGATCACGTCGGGCGTCAGCCGATCCGCTTCCTCGTTCGCCGTCGCCTGATCGCCGCTCGTCGACAGCCACTTCAGGTACATCTCGGCCACCTCGGCCGAGTCCTCGGCACGCTCCAGCGCGTCGCGGAACGTCGCCTTCGCGTCGAGGGGCCGGCCGGTCGCCACCTGCAGCGCCGCCAGCATCAGCCGGGCATCGATCTGCTCGGGCTCGAGCGTCAGCGCTTCCTTCAGCGCCCCCTCCGCCTCGTCGACGCTTCCCTCGGCCCAGGCCAGCGCCCCCACCTCGACACGCGCGCGGACGCTGTCGGGCGCGGCGGTGGCCAGCGCGCGAATCGTGGCGTGAGCGCCCGGAAGATCGAGGGCGGCGAGCTGGGCGTTGGCCAGCGACAGATGCGTCGCCTCGATCGCCTCTGGATCTCCGTCTCCCAGCGCCAGCGTGGCCGCCTGGCGGTAACGCTCCAGCGCCTTCCCGTCGCGGCGCGCCTCGGCGAGGTGCGCCGCCGCCGAGTACCCGACCACCGTCGGCTCGATCGCCAGCGAGCGCTCCACCTCGTCGGCCGCTTCATCGAGCTGTCCGAGCTGGACCAGCACGTCGGCCAGCTGCGCGCGCGTCTCGGGCGACTGATCGTCGAACGACAGCGCACGACGGAGCTCCTGCGCCGCCTCTTCCCAGCGCTGCTCTTCCTCGAAAAGCAGCGCCCGCGCCACGTGCTCGTAAGCGTCGGGGCCGATGGCACGCGCAACGACGACCTGACCATTCACGATCTTGCTGACGGGCGGCGACGCCGTGGCGCAGCCCACGGCGAGCGCGCCCCACGCGCCGAGCAGCAGCGCGCCCCGAGCCTTCGCCCATGTCGTGCCCGGCTTCAAAGCGGGATGTTTCCGTGCTTCTTGGGGGGGTTGTGATCGCGCTTGTTCCCCAGCATCGCCAACCCCTCGCACAGCCGGGCCCTCGTGTCGCGCGGACGGATGATCTCGTCGACGTAGCCCAGCTCGGCGGCCACGTAGGGGCTGGCGAACTTCTCACGGTATTCGGCCACGTACCGGGCGCGGGCGGCCACGGGATCGGACGCCCTGGCCAGCTCGTCGCGAAATACGATGTTCACCGCCGCCTCCGGTCCCATCACGGCGATCTCGGCGGTGGGATAGGCGAAGTTGAGGTCGCCGCGAATGTGCTTCGAGGACATCACGTCGTAGGCGCCGCCATACGCCTTGCGCGTGATGACCGTCAGCTTGGGAACGGTCGCCTCGGCGAACGCATACAGCAGCTTGGCGCCGTGCTTGATGATGCCCCCAAACTCCTGGGCCGTTCCGGGCAAGAAGCCGGGCACGTCGACGAACGTGACGAGGGGAATGTTGAAGCAGTCGCAGAAGCGCACGAAGCGCGCCGCCTTCAGCGAGGCGGCGATGTCGAGGCAGCCGGCCAGGTGCAGCGGCTGGTTGGCGACGATGCCCACCGGCCGTCCGTCGAGCCGCGCGAAGGCCACCACGATGTTCGGCGCGTACTCGGGCTGGATCTCGAACAGGTGAGCGTCGTCCACGATCTTGCGCAGCAGATCCTTCATGTCGTACGACTTCGAAGGCTCGACGGGGATCAATCGATCGAGCGTGAGCGCGAGCGTGCCGTCGGCGACCACCGGCTTGTTCCGCGCTGCCTGGCGCGGCGGATCCTCGCGGTTGTTCTGGGGCAGGAACGTCAGCAGCTCGCGCAGCCCCAGCAGGCAGGCCTCCTCGTCGGGAAAGGCGCGGTGGGCGACGCCAGAGCGCGCGGCGTGGGTGTGCGCGCCCCCCAGCGCCTCCTTCGTCACCTCTTCGTGCGTGACGGCGCGGATCACGTCGGGCCCGGTGATGAACATGTGGCTGGTCGACTCGACCATGAAGATGAAGTCGGTGATGGCGGGCGAATACACGGCGCCCCCCGCGCATGGTCCCAGCACGGCAGAGAGCTGCGGCACCACCCCCGAGGCCTGCGTGTTGCGCAGGAAGATGTCGGCGTAACCGGCCAGCGATGCCACCCCCTCTTGAATGCGCGCCCCGCCCGAGTCGTTCAGCCCCACCACCGGCGCGCCCACCTTCATGGCCAGATCCATCACCTTGCAGATCTTCGCGGCGTAGGCCCCCGACAGCGAGCCGCCGAACACCGTGAAATCCTGTGCGAACAGGAAGACGGTGCGGCCATGCACCCGGCCGTAGCCGGTCACCACCCCGTCGCCGGGGATCTTGTTCTCGGCCATCCCGAAGTCGGTAGACCGGTGCGTGACCAGCTTGTCCATCTCGACGAAGCTGTCCGGATCGCACAGGCGGGCGATTCGCTCGCGCGCCAGCAGCTTGCCCGCCTTGTGCTGCCGCTCGACCCGCTCGGGGCCGCCCCCCTCCAGGGCCTGACGCTCGCGCTCGGCGAGGCGCGCAAACGGATCGGCGTCCGGCTTCCCGGGGACCAGCGGCTCGCTCATGGTCTTTTCATACCGCAAAGGGCCGGGGCACGGGGCCATCGGCGGGCAGGCGCGCCCAGAGCGGCGGCGGCGCTTCGATGATCAGCGGCGCGCCAGTGGTCGGGTGACGAAACGCCACCGCGGCGGCGTGCAGATGAAGCGTGGGCCCGCCGTCCATCGCCGGCGTGCGCCCCGCGCCGTAGCGATCGTCGCCGACGATGGGAAAGCCCGCCGCCGCCAGGTGCGCCCGCACCTGATGGGCGCGCCCCGCGTGCAGCCGCGCTTCGACCAGCGTCGTCGCTCCGCGCCGAGCCAGCACCGTCCAGCTGGTGCGTGCCGGCAGCGGGTTCCGGCCGCCGTCGAGGCGCACCGTCGTGCCGCGCCGGCCGCGGCGGCCGATGTCGGCGGCGATGGCCCCTTCGTCCGGGGGTTGCCCCCACACCTCGGCGAGGTAGCGCTTCTGACAGTCGTCCGCGCCCAGCGCTCGCCGCAAACCGAGCCACGCCTCGCGGGTGCGCGCCGCGATGAGCACGCCGCTCGTCGCCGTGTCCAGGCGGTGCCCCAGGCCCCCTTCCCGGGGCTCGAGCGAAGCGTCCGCGCATTCGGGAAACCTTGCCACGATCATGTTCGCCGCCGTGCCGCGCTCGCCGCCGCGCAGCGGATGCGAGGGCATCCCCGCCGGCTTGTCGATGGCGATCAGCGCGGGGTCCTCGTGGATGACGGCGATCGTGGTCGACGGATCGGCCACCACGGCACCGGAAAGCGTCGCCCGGCCGGTCACGGTGACGGTGGCACCCGCCGCGACCGTGACACCTTTGGCGCGGCGGCGGCCGTCGATCCGCACGTGCCCGGCGTCGATCAGCCGACGGGCGGCGCCGACGCTGACACCGAGGCGACGGCCCACGAACGCATCCAGGCGCGCTCCTCCGTCGCCCTCCGCCACGAGGAAATCCTCTCCGCCATCCCCGCTCACTTCTTCTTCGGGGCCGTCTTGGACACGGCGGCGGGCTTGACCTCGGCGTGCGCGGCGCTCTTGCTGGGCTTGTCGTGATCTTTTCTCGTGGCGGCGGCACCCTCGACGAACGGCGGCGGCGAGGTCCGCACCGCCACCGCCTTGGTGAGCTTCCCGGAGACCTTCGTGCTCGCGCCCGTCGGCTTCGTCGACGGCGCCGTCACCCCACGCAGCGAGGGAACGGTCCCACGGTCCCGCCGCGCCGGCGCGGTCATGCCCTGCGCCACGTCGCGGGGCGGCTCACCGATGGGGGAATACACCACCACCTTCTGGCCGTCGCGCAGGTCGGTGTTGTACGAGAAGCGATTGATGCGCGCCAGATCACCGACCGTCAGCCCATAGCGACGCCCCAGCTTCACCAGCGTGTCGCCCGGCCTGGTCTCGATGATCAGGCGCTTCTTCCCGCGCCGGGCCGCCTCCAGCTCGAGGAATTCGTCCGAGCCCAAGGTCACCACCTTCACCCGCGCTGAATCGAGCAGCACCACCTCGGTGGGATCGAACTCCTTGCGCACGAAGATCTGCAGCACCATCTTCGGGTGCAGCTTGGCGTCGGGGTCGACGTTGTTCCATTCCACCAGATCGTCCGAGCGCACCCCGAACACGTCGGCGATCGCGCTGAGCGTGTCCCCCTCGCGCGTTCGGTAGAACACCCGCTCCCGGCCCTCGTAGTTGAAGACGCGATCGGGAACCGCTACCAAGACCTCCTCGTCGTCGGGACCATCGCCGGTCCGCTCGGGCGCCCCTGCGGCCGGGCGAGCCGCCACCTCGATTTCACGCTTGTCGGCCTCGTGCTTCTTGCGCGGCACCACGATGGCGATCCCGGCGTGCAGCTCGGCGGAGTCCTTGACGCCGTTCAGCCGGCGCAGCTCGCGCGCCGTCGTGCCGCGCGCCTTGGCGACGTCCTCCAGCGCCTCGCCGAAGCGCAACGTCACCGTCTCGAGGCGATCGTTCGCGCCCCGGGTCCGCTCGAACGCCTCGACGAAGGTCGCCGTCGTGCCCACGGGAATGCGCACCGCCGCGGCCGGGCGATCGGGCGGCGTGCGATCGCGCGCCACCTGGGGGTTCAGCGCCGCCACCACCTCGGGGCTGGCCTTCGCCGCCCGCGCCACCGTGGCCAGGGTCGTCCCCGCGGGGACCTCCACCGTCTCGTAGGCGAACGGCGGATCGGGAATCACGTCGCTGAACCCGAACGCCTCCAGGTTGTGACCGACGATGGCGGCGGCCATGATCTTGGGGACGTACAGGCTCGACTCCCAGGGGAGCCCGGCCTCGTGACGGCACAGCTCCCAGTAGTCGTTGGTGTTGTAGCGCGTGATCGACTTCAACACAGCGCCGTAGCCAGCGTTGTATGCCGCGAACACCAGCGGCCACGAATTGAACCGCACGTACAGATCCTTGAGGTAGCGAGCGGCCGCCTCGACCGACTTCTCCGGATCGCGACGGGCGTCGACCCAGTAGCCGACCTCGAGGCCATAAGCGCGGGCCGCCCCCGGCATGAACTGCCACACCCCGCCCGCGCCGACCCGGGAGCGGGCGCTGGTCTCGAAGCCGCTCTCCACCATCGCCACGTAAAGGAGATCCTTGGGGAGCCCCTCGCGCACCAGCGCCACCTCGATCAACGAGCGGTAGCGACCGGCGCGGCGCAACCAGTTCGTCATGATGGCTCGGCCGCGCGTGTCGTTCTTGAAGTAGTCGAGATAGCGCAGCACCTGGGGATCCCAGCGAACGGGGAGCTCGGGAAGCTTCAGGCTGCGCAGCCACTCCGAGTCGGGTGGTGGCGCCGCCGCTCGCTCGCGCGCCCCCGTCGAGTCGGGCGAGCGCAGCACCTCGGGCACGTCGCCCGAACCCTCCCAGCGACCAGGCAACGCTGGCTGCGGCTCGCTCGGCGCGTCCCAGCTTCCTCCGTCGTCGGAGCCGGCGTGCCCGCGCGGGAACGACTCCTCCTCGAAGCGACGCAGCTCGCCCAGCTCGGGGCTCTCACTCGGCTCGTCGACGGCCACGCCACGCACGGCGCGCCGTTCGGACTGACTCTCCTCGGGCGAGGCAGCCGGGCCGCCCCCCGTCTTCTTGCTTGCCGCGGCTTTCGCGGCTGCCGGCGCCGCGTGCACCGACGAACCTCCCACCATCAGCAGAGCGAGCGGCACCGCGAAGGCTACCGAGGCGCGCCACGAAATCGCCGAGCGGCTCGCCGCGTGCGACTTCAGCCCGGCTCGTACCGCTCGGGTCACCATGGAACGGTCGATCGTAGCGAACTCCGCGCCCGGCCGCCAAAAAACGCCTTCTTGCGGCATTCCCTCCTTGCGCTAGACTCCGCCCATGCCTTTCGGCATGGGCTTCGGCGAACTCGTTCTGATCCTCGTGATCGTCATGGTCGTATTCGGCGCGACGAAGCTACCGCAGCTTGGCGACGGCCTGGGGAAGGCCATCAAGAACTTCAAGCGCTCGGTCGGCTCGTTGAACGAGATCGACGTGACGCCGCGAGTGAGCCCGAAGAGCGACGCGCCGGATTCGAAGCCGAACGACGCTGGCGACCCGACGCGCAAATAGTCGCGCCGCGGCGACGCCCGACGCGTCTTCCCGTTCCCCGCCCGAAATCGCGGCTCAGGTCTGCTGCGGTGACGGCGGCGCGCCGTTGGGAATTCCGGGGGCGGCGGGAGCAGTGCCTCCCAGCGCGGCCATTCCGCCCTGAATGATCTTCCGCAGGCCAGCGACGGTGAGGCGCGGCATCTTTTTCTCTTCCTCGAAGATGATCTGAGCCAGCGTCGCCGTCGTCAGGTCTGCACGTGTCGTGTTATCGACCACCTTGACGTCGTCGCCGGCACGCACCATCGCTGCGATGTGATCCAGCGTGACGTATCGGCTGTCGCGCGTGTCGTACAGCTTCCGATTCGCGTAACGTTTTATGGTCCGTGCCGTCGTCATCGGTAAAGTGTGTCACGATCAAAAATTCGCGTCAATCCTGTAAGATGAAAGACAATACTGAAGCGTGAGACAATAATACACGTTTGATCACACGCGCTTACACGTGTAACCGTTCGGCCAAGACGAATTTCGCATCAAAAATCGCGCCCCGGGCACGGGTCGGGTGCCCGAAAGTTCGCGGTTTACAGGTCGAGGCCCACGGACATCGACACGGTCTTCTGCGTCCCGCTCTGGTCGTTCGCGGCGCCCATGGGGGTGCTTCCGTCGCGGCTTCCACCTGCCGGAATGACGGCGAACTGGCCGGCCAGGAACAGATTCCAGAGCTTCAGCTTGGCGCCCCCGAACCAGCGATTGCGCGTGATGAGCGACTGTCCGGGAAACGTGAAGTTCGCGCCGAAGTCGGCTGACGTCCCCGCCTGCGCCTGACAGGACTTGGGCAGCGCGGACACCGCGCTGGCGTTCGCGGCGTTCGTTTTCTGGACAGTCGCGGCGTCGCACTCGGGGGTGGCATCGATGACCCCGCTCTTCGCGCTGATGAGCAGCGCGTCCCAGCCCAGGAACGGTTCGAAGCGCGCGGTACCGGCGATGCTGAAGGCCTTGGAGATGACGACGTCGAGGCTGTAAACGCGCAGCGTGACCTGATCGGTGCCGACGAGATCGGAGAAGCCCGCCCGCAACGCCAGCGACGGCAGCGGCATGTCGTGGAACCCCTCCTGCACGGCGACCTTCACGTAGCCTTGCAGCGCCCACAACCCCGACTGCAGCACGTTCACGGCCCCCACCCCCAGCTCGAGCGGCGGCACGATCCCCTTGCGTACGAAGC
Source organism: Polyangia bacterium (assembly GCA_036500205.1). Classification (GTDB taxonomy): domain Bacteria; phylum Myxococcota_A; class Polyangia; order Fen-1088; family Fen-1088; genus DASYCK01. Next base: position 37,966 of record DASYCK010000055.1, read on the forward strand.
CGCCCACCGTCGTCAACCAGGAGGCGGGTCGGGTCGAGCTCGGGTTGGCGGGCTGGACGCCCTCGATGCCGTTCCAGAACGACTTGCCGTTGCTGATCTGGGTCACGTCGAGATCGGCCGACAGCTGAAATCCCGCCCAGCCGAGCGTGTCGGCGGGAGTTTGCAGGCGCGGCGCGATCACCACCCCCAGCTCGGACATCAAGCTGCGAAATCGAGTGTTCGCCGCGGTGTCGCTGCCGAAGGCGACCGTCGTCCTGGTCGGCGTCTGGGTGACCCAGGCACACCCGCGCCCCTGCGAGGTGTCGCAAAGGTTGATGAGCCGCAGATCGTTTCGATCGGCGTGCGCCACGCCACCGATCAGCAGCGAAAGGCCGATGAGCCCCCTCGCCAGCTGGGACCGGGAACGCGACCGAGATCGCCACGCGGGCCCCGGCACTGGTCGCAGCCATCGGCAGCCCATGAACAGCTACGGTACGGTCCCGCGGGAAACAGTGTCAAGGAGCGGCGTGTCCGGCCGCGCGGAATCGGCGCGGGGAATATCCGCGACATGGCGGTGCCGACGGGGCGCTGATAGGTTGCCCGCCGTGGCAGGACTGACCTTCACCGTTCTGGCGTTCGCGCTCGGTGGCATAACCGCCGTGGCTGCCCTGGCCATACCGGAGCTGCAGCGCACGAGCGTGACCGTGGGGCTGTGCGCGCTGCTGGCGCTGGGCCTGGTGGGTCTCTACGCGCGCCCCTTCGAGCGGTTCGCGGGCCTGCGCTATCTGAACCGCGGCGCCGGGGCGCGGCGCGGCCGGGGCCTGAACCTGGCCACGGCCGGCGCGCTGGTGGCGGGACTGGCCTCGGCGGCGCTGTTCTTCGCGACGCGCGGGAAGGTGCGCGGCCTCGAGACCCTGGGCGTGCTCGGCATCCTGGTGGCCAGCCTGACCTTCGTCGTCTGTCTCTTGCTGCGGCTGTTCTCCGTGTTCACGACGGTGTCGACGATGGGCGTGGCGCTGGGCGTGCAGTCCCTGATCGTCGTGCTGGGTGTGACCAGCGGATTTCAGCGCGAGTTCCAGGACAAGGTGCTGGCCTTGAACGCGCACCTGATCGTCATCCCTTACGGCGACGTCGAGGTGGACAGCGCCGAGGCCGACGAGATCCAGAAGAAGCTCGCCGATCTGCCCGGCGTGGTGCGACGGGCGAAGTTCTTGTTCTCGGCGGGCGAGGTGATGGTGGGGAGCATCGGCGCGAACCTGAAAGGGATCGATCTGGGCCAGGGGGCCGATGATCTTCGACGGACCCTGCTCGACGGCAACGTGGCGGATCTGGCGCGCTCGGCCCCCTGCACCGTCCCCAAGACCTCCGCCGGTGGTGGCGGCACCGTGCCGTCGAACGGGAACATCGCGCTCGGCGTCGAGCTCGCGCACAAGCTGCGCCTGAAGGTCGGCGACTGCGTCCCGATCATGGTGCCGTTCAGCGACACCAATGGCGTGGTGCCACCCTCGTTTCTGTTCCGGGTGATCGGGCGCTTCCGGATGGGCTTCAACGAGTACGACACGCGGCTCGCCTACGTCAGCCTCGACGACGCGCGCAAGCTTGCCAGCGTCAGGCAGTCGGTGTTCGGCGTCGAGCTGCGCTTCGCCGACGCCTACCAGGCCATCGCCATGGCGAAAGAGGTACGCCGCCGCCTGCCGGGCCCCTACCGGGTCGTCGACTGGCAAGAGCTGAATCACAACCTGTTCACGGCGCTGAAGACGCAGAAGGTCGCCATCTCGTTGCTGCTCGTGCTCATCATCCTGGTGGCGGCGTTCAACATCATCGCGTCGCTGACCATGATCGTGCTGTCGAAGGTCCGCGAGATCGCCATCCTCGGCTCTATGGGAGCGCGGGCCGCCATGCTGGCGCGGCTGTTCCTCGTGGCGGGGACCAGCGTGGGGGCCGTGGGAACGGCCATCGGCATCGCGTGCGGGCTGCTCGTGTGCGGGCTGGCGCAGGCGTATGGCTACCCGCTCGATCCAAAGGTGTACCTGATCGGGCAGCTGCCGGTGCAGGTGGCGCCGCGCGAGATCGTCGCCGTGGCGGCGGCGACCCTGGCGATCTGCGTGCTGGCGACGCTGTACCCGTCGCTGCGCGCCAGCCGCCTCCGCGCCGTCGACGGCCTCCGCCATAACTGAGGGTCGTCCACGGCCCCGACATTCGCGGGGACGAAGCGGCTATCATCGGCGTCATGTCGGAGCCGCGGGATCCGTCAGCTGCGCCCCTGGTGGTCGCCGTCGAGGAAGATCTGGCGGGTCTGGGACGCTTCGGCACGTTCCTGTTTCGGTTCCTGCCCCGCCCCTTGCCGACGGAAGACCGGCTGCGGCAGGCCCTGACGGCCGCCGCCGTCGGCTGGCTGTTCGCGCTCATCGCGCCGCTCTACGCCTCCCTCTCCTGGCTGCTCGAGTCGCCGCCCGCGCTCTACTATGGCCTCGCCGCCGAGGCGTTCGTGACCGCGACGACGGCGCTGCTCGTTCTGCGGCGCGGATCGGTTCGCGGCGCGGCGTGGGTCCTGCTGGTGGGCGGCACCTTCGCGGTGCTGATCACCGTCCTGCGGGAGGGCTCGCGCTCGCCCGCCTCCTGCAACTTCGTGATCGTCATCGTGATGGCGGCTCTGCTCGTCGGCTGGCGGGCCGTCCTGGCGCTGGGGCTGACGTTCGCGATCGTGCTGGCCAGCGTGCACCTGGCCGAGGACAGCGGCCTGTTTCATCCCGACCCACGGTTCTCGTCGCGGGGCGTGTTCGCGTTGATGCAGGTGGTGTCGATCACCGCCATGCTGGCGTTCTTCGATCGCATCCTGGTCGGCATGCTGCGCGCGCGCCGCGAGCTCGAGCACAAGCTTCAGCAAGCGCAGCGCCTGGAAGCGGTGGGGCGGCTGGCCGGCGGCATCGCGCACGACTTCAACAACCTGCTAACGGTGATCCTGGCCAACACGGCGATGGTGGAAGCGGCGGCCGTGCTGCCGATCGTGCGGGAAGACGCGGCGGCCATTCGCGTGGCGGCCGAGCGCGCGGCCACGTTGACGAAGCAGCTGCTGGCGTTCTCGCGGCAGCAGCGGTTGGAGCCGACGACGTTCGATCTGCGTGACCTGCTGAACGAATTCGAGGGCATGTTGCGGCGGGTGCTCCCCGAGACGATTCGCCTCGAGCGGGACCGCTCGACGGCGCCGCTATGGCTCAGGGCCGACCCGGGCCAGATGTCCCAGGTGCTGATGAATCTGGCCGTGAACGCCCGCGATTCCATGCCCGGGGGCGGCACGCTGTCGATCTCCGCGCGCCGGGTGGACGACATCACGCCGCCTGGACTGGCCGCCGGGACGTACATCCGGCTCGCCGTTCGCGACTCGGGCGCGGGGATGGACGAGGCGACGCGCCAGCGGGCCTTCGAGCCCTTCTTCACCACGAAGTCGTCGGGCTCGGGGCTGGGGCTGGCCACCGTTCATGGCATCGTGACCCAGAGCGGTGGCGCGATTCGAGTCGATAGCCGCGTGGGCCTCGGCTCCGAATTCGAGCTGTTCCTCCCGTACGTGCCGGGCGCTGCCCGATCGTCCCCCTCGGCGGTCCCGGATGTCCCCCGGAGGACGCCCGCCCGCGTCACCTCGGCGCCGACCCGCGAGACGGTGCTGCTGGTGGAGGACAACGGGCAGGTCCGCGCCGCGACCTGCCGCATCTTGCAGGCGGGCGGCTACACCGTCATCGAATGCGGCGGGCTCGACGAGGCGTTGGAACGGTGGCGCGCGGCGGGCGGGCGCATCGATCTGGTGTTGACCGACGTGATCATGCCGAACGGCAACGGCCCCGCCTTGATCCGCGCGTTGCGCGAGCAGGGCCCCGTGCGGGTCATTTTCATGTCCGGCTACCTCGACGAGGCGTTGCGGGACCCGCTGCTGGCCGAGGCGGCGTTTCTAGCCAAGCCTTTCACGAAGGCCGAGCTGATGGCGAAGCTCGTCGAGGTGCTGGCGCGTCCGCCGCTTGCCGGCGCTCGCTGAGGGCCTGTCAGAGCTTGGGTGCCTTCAGTTCACTCGGCGTGCCACTCGGCGTGCCGGTCGGAGAGTCGGTCGGCGTGGCGGCGGCGGAGGCGGCCGGACCGCCGGGCAGCTTGTCGCCCCCCTTGGCGTCGTACTTCGAGGGGCACTTCGCCATGATTCCGTCGGGGACGACCGCCAGCACGTTGTCGGGCCCCAGGCTCCCCTTCGCCACCACCTCGGCCCCCGACTTGAACGTGTCGGGGACGATGCCCGAATAGACGGCCGTGATGACGGCGGGCGCGCGCGGCGGGCGGCTCTCGATCTTGAACCGGTACTGCAACGTCCCCTTCACCTGCTCGATCGAATCGGCGACCACGTTGCCGTGAACCTGCAAACGCCTGCTGCGCAGGGCATCGGGCGAGGCCATCACCTCGTCCACGTGCTTGTAGTACTCGGCCCCTTCCTTCATCGATCGCGAAAGCAGGAAACCGACGGCCCCCGTCACGGCGACCACGGAGAGGACGATCTTCCACGCGGCGCCGCGGCCGGCTCCCTGGGGCTCGGGGCTTGCGGTCATGAAGGAATGCTAGCCGGAGGGGGGCGAGATTCAAGCCGGGCGGTCAATCGGCCGCCGGGGCGCGCTTCTTGGCGGGGCCCAGCGCGGCGATCTCGTGAAAATAGCGGCAAAACATCTCCATGCCGCCCGAAGCCTGACCCCAGTCGTAGTTCTCGTTGATGGCGTGATAGCCGTGCTCGGGCAGCGACAGGCCCATGAAGATGACCGGCGCGCGCAGCAGCTTCCGCATCGTCAGCACGGCGCCGATCGAGCCCCCTTCGCGGGTGAACCCCGGCTCCTTGCCGAACGTGTCGCGCATCGCCGTCACGGCGGCCGCGTTGTACGGCCCTCCCAGCGGCGCCAGGTAGGGCGCCAGCGACGCCTCGTGCTCGACGTGCGCATCGGGGAGCTGCTTCTTGATGAAGGCCTTGATCAGGCGAAACACCTTGTCGGGATCCTGATCGGGCACCAGCCGGGTCGACAGCTTCGCCTCGGCGCGATGCGGGACGATCGTCTTGATGCCGGGCCCCGAGTAGCCACCGACGATGCCGTGAACCTCGAACGTCGGCAGCGCCATGATCGATTCCATCACCTTCAGATCGGTGGCGTGGGGGCGCAGGCTCTTCAGCTCGTGCGCCTCCTTGAACTTGCGCGCCGAGAAGCCGGCCCGCCCGAAGCCGGCCCGCTCGGCCGCCGTCAGCTTGCGAACGTCGTCGTAGAACCCGGGGATCTTCACGCGGCCGGTGCGCCCGTCGACACAGGCGGCCACCAGCGACGCCAGCTCGGTCAGCGGGTTGCGCGCCGCCCCGCCCGTCGTCCCCGAGTGCACGTCCTTCGCTCCTGTCTGCAGGCTGACGGTGAAGCCCATCAGGCCGCGCAGCCCGTAGGGAATCGACGGCTTGCCGGCGGCGGTCCAGATGGTGTCGGACACCACCACCGACTCGGTGGAGAACTTCGTGGCCCCCTCCATCGCCGCGGCCAGCCCGCGCGCGAAGTTGGGGCTGCCGATCTCCTCCTCCAGCTCCCACAGGAACTGGAGGTTCACCCGCGCGTCGGTCTCCAGGGCCAGGCGCGCCCCGTAGAGCGCCGTCAGCGCCGGGCCTTTGTCGTCGGTCGAGCCGCGGGCCACGTAGCGGTCGCCATCGCGGGTGAAGGAAAACGGCGGCGTCTTCCACTCGGCTGGATCGGCGGGCTGAACGTCGAGGTGGTTGTAGATCGTCACCGTCGGGAACGACGGGTCGCGGACGATGCGTCCCAGCACCAGGGGAAAGCCCCCGGTCTCGATGACGTCGACGCGAGCGCCCAGCTCCTCGAGCGCGACGCGCGCCAGCGCCGCGCAGCGATCCATCTCGGGGCGGCGCGCCGGATCCATGCTGACGGTCGGGATCTCCACGAAGGCCGCCAGCTTCTCCTCGAACGAGGACCGCCACCCCGAGATGCGGCCGCGCACGGCCTTGACGTCGATCATGGGCGGCGATTATGCGCGGGCGCCGCGCGATGGGAAAGTCTGGCGACCGGCTCAGCCGCCGATCTGGATCATCGCCTTGCGCGGACCGCCGATGCCGAGCAAGCCGAACTCGTGACCGTCGCGCTTGGTGGTGACGGCGGCGCGGATCGCCGCCACGACCGCCTCTTCCCCGCCGTCGCGCAACAGCTGGCGCAGGTCGGTGGCGTCGTCGTAGCCGAGGCAGGTGTGCAGCGCGCCGCTCGCCGACAGGCGCACGCGGTTGCACGTGTCGCAAAAGTGCTCGGTCAGCGGCGAGATGACGCCGAAGCGTCCCACGGCTCCGGCATCGCCCTCCACCCGCCAGTAGCGCGCCGGCCCCGCGCCGGCGGCGCGCCGCGCCGGCTCGGCGATCAAGCGCGCCCCGGGATGGCTGGCGATGATGGCGTCGCGAATCTCCCGCGCCCCCATGAACGTGCCCGGCACGAACAGCGCCCCGTCCGCCATGGGCATCTGCTCGATGAACCGGGGGACGAACCCCCGCTCCCACGCGTAGGCGCACAGCGCCGGCAGCTCGTCGTCGTTGAATCCGCGCACCGCCACCGCGTTGAGCTTGATGTCCGGGAAGCCCGCCGCCCGCGCCGCCTCCAGCCCGGCCAGCACGCGCGCCAGGTCACCGCCGCGGGTGATCGACGAAAAGCGCGCGGGATCCAGCGAATCGACGCTGACGTTCAGACGATCGATGCCTGCCTGTCGCAGCGGCACCGCCAGCTCGGCCAGGCGATGACCGTTCGTCGACAGCGCCAGATCCTCGATCCCATCGACGGCGCGCAACATCGCCACCAGCTGCGACAGGTCCCGCCGCACCGTCGGCTCCCCCCCCGTCAGCCGAAGCCGGCTGACGCCGAGCCGGGCGAAGCAACCAGCCAGGCGGGTCAGCTCCTCGAACGACAGCACGTCCTCGCGCGCGAAGTGGTCGACGCCATCCTCGGGGATGCAGTACGTGCAACGGAAGTTGCACCGATCGGTCACGGAGATACGGACGTACTCGATCAGCCGTCGCTGCCGGTCGACGAGCGGCGACTGGGCTTCCCCGCGGTGCACCGCGCCGAGCCGGGATGCCGGCGCGTCGTCAGCCGGCGCCGCCGTGCCCATGACGTTCTCGCGTTTCTCCAGGCGACGCGCCGCCGCGTGGCTTGAGTTGCCCCACCAGATGACGGAGCTCGGGAAGGATCAGCCGGCTGAGCGCCAGCTGCACGGCCGGCGGCGAGCCCGGCATCGCGAAGATGGCGACCGGGCCGATCGTGCCACCCACCGCGCGCGAAAGCATCGCGGCCGCCCCCACCTCGGCGAACGACAGCATTCGAAACAGCTCGCCGAATCCTTCCAGCCGGCGCTCCAGCAGCGGCGCAAGCGCCTCGACCGTGCCGTCGCGCGCCGCCACGCCCGTGCCTCCCGTCAGCAAGATCGCGTCGACCTCCCGCCCCGCCACCAGGGTCCGCACGCGCCCCGAGATCTCGGTCGGTTCGTCGCGCACCAGATCGCGGCGGGTCACGTGGAAGCCGGCCTTCGTCGTCAGCGCTTCGACCAGGCTGCCGCTCTCGTCCGTCTGCAAGGTGCGCGTGTCGGAGACCGTGATGACCGCGACGCGGATGTCCGCGGCGACCGGCCCGGCCTGACGGTGGTGAGAGGCGCTCACCTGACTCATCCTAGCAGGCCCAATGGAACCGGTCCGCGTTGACGGCTCCGGCGCGCGCGTGGCATGAGGGGTTGATGTCGATCTTCGCTTCGTTGAGGGACACGCTGGTGGGTCAGGCCATGCGGGTCGCCACCGATCCACGCCTGACCAAGGTGGCGAGCAGCCCCCGCGTCATGAGCGCGGCGATGCGCGCCCTGAGCCTGGGTGGGGCCATGAAGAACGAGGTCTCGAAGGCGACCCGGGTGGCGGCCGGCGTCTTCGGCATCGCCACCGAGGAGGAGGTCGCGTCGCTGCGCTCGACCATCCAGACGCTCGAGGACACGGTGGCGACGCTCGAGGCCGAGGCCCGCGCGACCGCCCGGCGCAATCCTCCCGCCCCGTAGCCGCCGCTCCGTAACGGGTCGAGGCTCTGATAGTCTTATCCCGTCAGGACTCTCGCGTGATCCGCGGAGCCGGGCGGGGCCATGTCGCCTCCTTCATCTCCGGAACATAGGGCTCTCTTCTTCCTGCGTCGCGGGGACGGGCGCGTGTCCGGACCGCACGAGAAGGCGGCGATCGTGGGCATGCTCGCCGCGGGGGAGCTGAACGGCACGGAGCAGGTCGCCATCGATCGCCGTTCCTGGAAGCCGCTGGCGATGCTGGTGGGCCCCGCGCTGCCGAGGCCGCCCGCCAGGCCCCCGGCGCCGCCAGCCGCCGCGGGCGTGGTGGCGCGACCGGCGCACGTCGATCTGTCCGGGGGCCTGGACCTCCCCCCTGCGATCGAAGCGCCAGGCGCGACGCGCGCCCCAGCACCGAAGGCCGAGCCCGGCGATCTCCGGTTGAGCGAGCTCGCGCCTGCGCGGCCCGACATACGCGAACCTGGACCAGGCCTCGACGTCGGAGAGGACGGCGGCCTGTCGCTGGAGCTGGTCGAGCGGAAGCCGCCGGCGCGGCCCGCCGCGGGGCCGCCGCCTGCCGCCGTGTCCGTGGCCGCGCCCGCCCCGGCCGCCGAGCTGTCGGCCGTGCCCGAGCTGGTGTCGCTGGGCGCGTCGTCGCGGGGCGCGGTGACGTCGCTCGACGACGATTCGTATCAACCCGATCCGACGATGCCGGTGTCGATCGATGGCGCGCCCGGCGACAAGAAGGCGGTTCGCCCCCGCACGGTCACCGCCGCCCGGGCCGGCGCCATGCTGGAAAAGAAGACCGAGCCGAAGCGGCTGCGGCGCCTGGTCATCCCGGCGACGGTGGTGGTGGTCCTGGGCGCGCTCGCCGCCGCCGCGGTGGTTCTCGATCTGCCGGCGCGCCTGCGCCCCGAACCGCAGATTGCTGCCGTGCTGGGAACGTCGGCCCAGGCGCTCGCGCACGATCGGTTCGCCGCTTACTCGGAGGCCGCGCGAAAGCTGGAGGACGCGGGCGCCACGCGGAAGCAGGCACCCCGTCTGCGGGCGCGGGCGGCGCTGCTGCTGGCCAGCTCGGTCGTCATTCACGGCGGCGAACGTGGCCGCCTGGCCCACGCCGAGGCGCTGCTGGCCGAGGCCGAGGCGGGTGCGACCGAGGCGCCCGAGGCGGCGGCGGCGCTGACCCGCGCCCGTGCCTGGCTGGCGCTCGGCAAGGGGCGCCTGAAAGAGGCGGTGAAGCTGGCGGGCGACGCGGCGGTCCCGGCCGCGGATCAGGCTGCGCTCCGTGGCTGGGCGGCTCTCGGCCGCCAGGACGCCCCCGTTGCGGAGGCTGCTTTCGAGGAGGCGCTCCGCGCCGCGCCGGCCCCTTCGACGCTCGCGACACGTTACGGCCTGGCGCTGGCCCAGGAGGCGGCGAACGCCCCCGCGGCGGCTCCGACCTATCGCGCGATCCTGGCCGAGGCGCCGGCCCACGTGGGAGCCTCGCTGGGTCTGCTGCGTACGTCGCCGCTCGCCCCGACGGGGCGGCTGAAGCTGGCGCAGGCGCTGATCGCCACGCAGGTCAACGAGGCCTCGCGCGTCGAGCTGGCGGAAGCCCACGTGCGGGTGGCGGAGGCAGCGCGGGCGCTGGGCGATCTGGCCACGGCGGACGCGGCGCGGGCCCGGGCGCGCCAGGCCGACCCATCCAGCCCCGCGCTGGCGGTCGATCTCGGGGATCAGGCGCTCGCGGAAGGGCGCCGCGAGGACGCGTTCGCCTCGTACAAGACCACGCTCACCGCGCCGCCCGCCACCCCTCGCACGCCGGCGTTTCAGTTCGCGCGCGTGGGCGCCCTGGTCGACGCCGGTCGATTCGACGAAGCGGCGCTGGCGTTGACCCAGCTCGAAAAGAGCCTGCCGGCGAATCCGCGCACCTCCTACTGGCGTGGCCAGCTCGCCGAGCGACGGCCCACGCCGGAGCTGACCGCCGCCCAGCAGGCGTACGAGGATGCCCTGAAGCGAGACGCGAAGTTCGTTCCGGCGAGCCTCGATCTGGCGCGTCTGCGCCTTGGTCAGCACCGACCCGCCGACGCGCTGGCGGTCCTGAAGCGTGCCGAGGGGCAAGGGGCGGCGCCCGTCGCGCTGCGCATCGCGCTCGGCGAAGCGCTGCTGGAGTCGGGCAACCCGACCGAGGCGGTGCGCGTGTTCCGGCAGGCCGTCGCCGAGGATCCGCGGAACGGCGCCGCGCATCTCGGCTATGCGAACGCGCTCTACGGCGCGGGCGACGCTGGTGCCGCCGGCACCGAGGTCACGGCGCTGGCGGCGCGCGCCGACCCGGCGAAGCTGGGTCCACGCATCGGCGAGCTGCTGGTGAAGCTGGGGCGGCGCGACGAGGCGCTCGCCTTCTATCAAAGGCAGATCGCCGCCGGGGGGACCGCGCCGGCATTGAGAGTCGCGGCGGCGCGCCTGGCGCTCGAGCGGGGGCAGCGCGACGTCGCGCAGGCGCTCGTCGAGGCGGTGATCGCCGAGGACCCGCGGACGCCGGGCGCGCTGTTCGTGCTGGGCGAGGCGCTGCGTGCCAAGGGTGATCTGGCGGGAGCCATCGCCGAGCTGCGCCGCGCCCAGGCCGTCGACGGCTCGCCCGACGTGCAGCTCGAATATGGCCGGGTGCTGGCGTCGATGGGGCGCGACGAGGAGGCGCTGGCGGCGCTCGCCGAGACCGGTGACCTACCCGAGGCGAACCTGGAGCGCGGACGGATCGCCCTGCGCCGCGGAAACACCGAGAAGGCTGTCGAGGAGCTGACGGTCGCCACGGCCAAGCTCCCCGCGAACGCGGAGGCGTTCCTGCTGCTCGGTCAGGCCGAGGATCGCCAGGGGCACGGGCCGCAGGCCGAGGCGGCGTTCAAGACGACGGCCCGGCTGGCGCCTGCGGTGGGCGAGGCCCGTTATCGGCTGGGGCGCATGCTGCTCGATCGCGGCGCGGTGGCGGCGGCACTGCCGCACCTGCGCGCCGCCGTCGAGCACCTTCCTCCGACGGCGTCGTGGCGCGCCGATGCCTACTTCCAGCTCGGTTTCGCCGAGCGGCGACAGGGCTCGCGCGATCGGGCCGTGGCGGCGTTCCGTCGCTACCTCGAGCTGGCCCCGGGCGACGCGCCGGCGCGCGCAGAGGTGCTGAAGCAGCTGTCCGAGCTCGGGCCGTGACCCGAGCTAGATCCGGTAAGTCACGCCGCCGCCGAGGAAGAAGTACGGAAAAAAGAAGCCGACCTCGGTCTTGATCTCGAGCCCATCGGCGTTCGGGATCCGGAAGTCGAGGCCCGTGACGACGTTGACGATCGGGTACACGGCCGGCACGTTGTCGTCCCGGTACCGCGAGCCCCGCTGCGGCGTATCGGGGCTTCCCTCACTGGCCGCCAGCTGGCTCTCGGAACAGGGACCCTGGGCGCAGGGCGGGACGAGGATCGGGTAACACTTGGTCACGTCGCCGGGCGAGCTGGCGCAGCCGGGCGTGCCGTCCGACGTGCGCAGCATCTTGCCGGTGGTGATCCCGATGCCGAGACCGCCGCCGTAATGCAGGGTCACGTAGGGATTCAGCTCGGTGCGCAGGATGAAGGCGGCGTCGACGGAGATGGCGCCCAGCCCACGAAATTGCACGAAGTCGGTGTCGGTGGCCGGGTCCTTCCCCTTGCCCAGCCAGTTTCCGTCGGGTGGCGACAGCGATTGCCAGGCCACCCCCAGCACGAAGTCGAAGTCGCCGTGACGTCGGAAGCCCTCGACGCCGACGGTGTACGAGCTGAGCGACTTGCTCTGGTTCAAGAAGATGCCGAGCAAGAAGCTGGGAACGGACACCCAGCGCGCTCGTACCCCCAGACCGTAGCGGGCCCCGCCCGCATCCTGGGTCGCCGCATCGACCATCGGCACGCCAGCGGCGACCGTCGCGTCGGCGTCGGCGACCGGCTCGCCGGCGGAGGAGGTCGATTTCCCGACCCCGCTCGGCTGACCTTCGGGCGCCTTCGCGTCGCTGGCGGCGGGCGCTGCCTTCGCAGCACCGGCTTTGGCATCGGCCTTGTCGTCGGCGGCGGGCGCCTCGGCGCGCGCCGTCCCGGTCGCGACGAGGACCAAACCGGTAAACGCGAGCACCAGCCGAGGTCGGATCATGTTGTCTCCTGAAGAAAGTCCGCTGAAATCGGCGCGATTATACACAGGCGCGCGCGGCAGCCCGGGCGCTTCAACCCTGGCGAGGGGCGGCGAACGCGCGGACGGGCGGCGTCACGGGCACGCTTCGCCCTTCTGGCCGGTCAGCAGGCGCCGGCGCTTGCGGTAGGCGCGCAGCACGAAGATGCCCAACCCGACCACGACCGCGATGAGGATGCCGTGCTCGGTGTGCCGCGCGAAGAACACCACCCGATCGATCTGCCCCCCGAAGAACCAGGCCAGGTAGACGAGCACCGGGACCGAGATGGCGGCGGCGAGCGCGTCGTAGATGAAGAAGACGGACGGGCGCAGATGCAGCGTCCCCCCGCAGAAGAAGATGGAGAATCGCAGCCCGGGCATGAACCGCCCCAGGAACACCACCCGGTTTCCGAACTTTCGAAAATAGGCGCGGACCCGCAGCTGCCGGCGCGGCGTGAAATAGCGGCGGGCCCAGGGGCTGGCCAGGATGGGGCGCCCGAACCAGCGCCCCAGAAAGAACGCGAACGTGTCCCCCAGCAGCACGGCGCACCAGCAGACGGCGAACGCCTTGTTGACGTTCAGGTGCAAATGCAGGTGGCACTCGGCCGACGAAAAATAGCCGGCGGCGATCAGCGAAAGGTCCTCCGGAATGGGCAATCCCAGGCCGCATAACAGCAGAATTCCCGCCAACCATGCGTAGGCGCCCGAGGGAGTCAGCGCGGACAAATGATGGATGAACCACTCCATGGCGGGCTCGGGGGAGTGGTTCACATATCACGAAGCATCGAATCGGGCGACGGCGGCCGGGGGGCGCGACGTAACGGGCCGTCCATTTTTTCCGGCGCCCGTCAGGCCGTGCGCCGTTGACATGACCGGGGGTGACACGTAGGTTTGGCCCCTCACCGGAGGCCTCCCATGCTCTCTTCTCGCGCCCTTATTGCCGCTACCCTTTTTTCCGCCCTCATCACCGTTGGTTGCAAGCCCGACTATCCGCGCTGCGAAACCGACAAAGACTGCAGCGACAAGAAGGAATTCTGTGTCGCCGGGAAGTGCGAGCAATGTCGCGACACGAAGGATTGCCCGGTGGGGACGTCTTGCAACAGCGGTCGCTGTGACAAGATCGCGAACTACTGCAACGGCGCCTCCGATTGTCCGGCTGGCACCCCCTGCATCGCCAATCGTTGTACCTCCTGCGCGGCCGACAAGGACTGCCCCGGCGGCACGAAGTGCTGGAAGGGGACCTGCGACGCCAAGAAGCACTGCGCGAAGGAAGACGACTGCGCGCAGAACGAAGATTGCGTGAACGGCGTTTGCACGTCGGACAAGAACAAGACCCCGCCGCCGGTCGCCTGCACCCTGGGCGCGGTCTACTTCGACTTCAACGAGTCGGCGCTGACCACCGAGTCGAGCACCACCCTGTCGCGGAACGGCGACTGCCTGAAGCAGGTCTCGCGCCCCGTCACGGTGGTGGGACACACCGACCCCCGCGGCACTGCCGAGTACAACATCGCGCTCTCCGAGCGGCGCGCCCAGTCGGTGCAGACGTACATCGAACGGCTGGGCATCGCCGGCAACCGCATGGCGATCTTGCCGCGCGGCGCACTCGACGCGACGGGAACCAACGAGCCGACCTGGGCGCAGGATCGTCGTGTCGACTTCACCTGGCGCTAACGGACCGTCACGGTTCGCCTCCCGGCGCGGTTCAGGCCGGGTGCTGGCGGGATTTCTCGTCGCCCTCTGGGGCGGCGCGCTCTTCACCGGCTGCGTGAGCAGCGGTCAGGGCGACCTGATGCGCCATGACATCAACGAGCTGCGCCTGCGGCTCGACGCCATCGACAAGCGCGACGCCGAGTACAAGGCGCAGGTGATCCGCCTGAAGAAGGTGCTCGACGACGCGACGGCGCTGCTGGCGCGCAACTCGGCGGACGTGGGAGCGAAGGCGGCCAAGAACGAGTCCGACATCACCATGTTGTCCGGCCGCCTGGAAGAGCTGAACCACAACTTCGAGCAGCAGTCGCGGCTGAACGACGACGCCCGTACCCGCATCGCCTCCCTGGAGCAGACCCAGGGGAAGATCGGCGACAAGATGGGGCTGAACATGCCCGACGACAAGGAGCAGCTGTGGGCGCAGGCCGGTCAGCGGCTCGGCGCCGGACAGCGCGATGAGGGGCGCCGTTTCTACCGCACCTTCATCCAGCGGTTTCCCCAGGATCCACGCTCCCCGCAGGCCTATCTGGCGATCGGCCAGTCGTTCACCCAGGAGAGCAAGTTTCCGAACGCGGCCGCCGAGTTCCAGAAGGTCCTCGACAGCTATGCTTCGTCGCCCGAGGTTCCCGAGGCGATGTGGCAGCTGGCGCTGACGTTCACGCAGCTGAAGTTCTGCGGCGACGCGCGCGCCCTGCTCGGCGATCTGGTGAAGCGGTACCCGAAGTCCAAGCGGGTGGGCGACGCCAAGGGCGAGCTGAAGCAGATCGCGAAGCTCCCCAAGGGCGAATGCACGTCGTAGCGCGCGGACGTCGCGCCTAGTCTAGAGCAGCACTAAAGATCAAAGGCGGCGTTCACGGCCCTGCCGGCGGACGTCGCGTCGGCGGACGCCTCGATCGCCCCGATGAGCGCGGCGGCGGACGCGCCCATGGCCGCCACCGCCGCCACCCGCTCGAGCGTGATGCCACCGATGGCGATCACGGGAACCGACGCGGTCGCGGCGACCTGACGCAAGGTCTCCAGCCCCACCACCGGGTCGGGGTTGGTCTTCGTCGTGGTGGCGAAGATAGGCCCGAGGCCTATGTAGTCCGCGCCACCCGCCATCGCGAGGGCGGCCTGGGACGGGTTGTGCGTCGATACGCCGATCACGAGACGATTCCCGGCGAGCCGACGAGCGTCGGCGAGCGGAACGTCGTCCTGTCCCAGATGCACGGCGTCCGCTCCCACCGCCAGCGCGACGTCGAGGCGATCGTTCACACAGAGCGGAACGCCCGCGGCGCGCGCCAGCGGCAGCAGGGCCCGCGCCAGCGCCGCCAGCGCCGCGGCGCCGGCCGCTTTGGCGCGGATCTGAATCATCGCTGGCCGCGCCGCGAGGAGGCGTGCGGCGCGCGCCAGCGCCCGGGCCGGATCGGCCGACTGGGCGGCGGCGATGTCGAGAATCGCGTAGTACCCGCGCAAACCTTGGGCGAGCGGCATCGAGCCCTCAACCTACCAAAGGACCTACCATGGCGCCCGGGTGGTTCCCACGGGCAACCCACGTCGTCACCGCGTACAATATTCCGCCGTGCCCACGCCGTTCCGCCTCAAGACCTCCCTCCAGCCCATGGGCGATCAGCCGCGGGCCATCGAAGAGCTGACGGCGGGGGTGAAGCGGGGTGACCCGTCGCAGGTGCTGCTGGGGATCACCGGCAGCGGCAAGACGTTCACGATGGCGAACGTCATCGAGAAGATCGGGCGCCCCACGCTGGTGATGGCGCACAACAAGACCTTGGCGCACCAGCTCTACCTCGAGTTCCGCGAGCTGTTCCCTGACAACGCCGTCCACTACTTCGTCAGCTATTACGACTACTACCAGCCCGAGGCCTACGTCCCCTCGACCGACACGTACATCGAGAAGGACTCGATGATCAACGAGGAGATCGATCGCATGCGCCACGCCGCGACGTACGCGCTGCTGACGCGAAAAGATGCGCTGATCGTGGCCTCGGTGTCCTGCATCTACGGCATCGGCGCCGCGGAGGCCTACCTGGGGATGAAGCTGGACCTGGCGGCGGGGGTCGAGGTCCGGCGCGACGCCGTGCTGCGCCGCCTGGTGGAGATTCACTACGAGCGCAACGACGTCGACTTCTCGCGCGGCACGTTTCGCGTGCGCGGTGACGTCGTCGAGATCTTCCCCGCTTACGAGCGAGAGAAGGCCATTCGCATCGAGTGGTGGGGCGACGAGATCGAATCGATCGCCGAGGTCGATCCGTTGCGCGGCAAGGTGCTGCGCAAGATCGACGAGGTGTCGATCTTTCCCGGCTCGCACTACGCCACCGGCACCGACCAGCTGGTGCGCGCGCGCGACTCGATCCGCATCGAGCTGCGCCAGCGGCTGACCGAGCTGCACACCGCCAACAAGCTGGTCGAGGAGCAGCGGCTGCAGCAGCGGACCATGTACGACCTGGAGATGCTGGAGCAGATGGGTCGCTGCAAGGGGATCGAGAACTACTCGCGTCACCTGTCGGGGCGGCAGCCGGGCGAGCCGCCCCCCACCTTGCTCGACTACTTCCCCAAGGACTTCTTGCTGTTCGTCGACGAGTCCCACCAGACGGTGCCCCAGGTGGGCTCGATGTGGAAGGGCGATCGGTCGCGCAAGGAGACGCTGGTCGACTTCGGCTTCCGGCTGCCGTCCGCCCTCGACAACCGCCCGCTGCGCTTCGACGAATGGGAGGCGCGCACGCCGCAGACCGTCTTCGTGTCGGCGACACCGGCCGAGTACGAGCTGCAGAAGGCCCAGGGCGTGGTGGTCGAGCAGATCATCCGCCCCACCGGGTTGCTCGATCCCGTCATCGAGGTGCGCCCCGTCGGCTCACAGGTGGACGATCTGCTGGGCGAGATCCGGGAGCGGGTGAAGGCGGGGGAGCGCGTCCTCGTCACCACGCTGACGAAGCGGATGGCCGAGGATCTGACCGAGTACTACAGCGAGCTGGGTGTGCGGGTGCGCTACCTGCACTCGGACATCGATACCCTCGAGCGCATCGAGATCCTTCGCGATCTGCGGCTCGGCGAGTATGACGTGCTGGTCGGCATCAACTTGCTGCGTGAGGGGTTGGATCTGCCCGAGGTGTCGCTGGTGGCCATCCTCGACGCCGACAAGGAGGGCTTCCTGCGGGCCGCCCGCTCGCTGATCCAGACCATCGGCCGGGCCGCCCGCAACGTGCGCGGCACCGTCATCATGTACGCCGACCGCATGACGAACTCGATGACCGAGGCCATCACGGTGACCCGCACCCGTCGCGCGGTGCAGGAGGCGCACAACCTGGCCCACGGCATCACGCCCATGACGATCAAGAAGGCGATCAAGGATCTGGAGGGCACCCCGCAAGACGACTTCCACGATCTGGGCGAGAGCGCGCTGTCGGCGAAGAAGCGCAAGCGACGCTCCGAGGTCGTCCCCCTGGAGGAGATCCCCGACATCCTCCAGGCCCTGCGCAAGGAGATGCACGCCCTCTCCGATGCCATGGAATTCGAAAAAGCCGCCGCCGTCCGCGACCGCATCAAGGACCTCGAGGAAATCCAGCTCGCCATCGCGTCTTAGCGAGGGGGCGAGCCCCCTCATGCCTGAGCCAGGCGGTACAGGAGGCGCCAGATCTTGGCCCCTTCGCGGTCGCACTGGGCTTCCCGGCGGGAGCGAGCGTTCCACAGGGGACCGGGGTGGAAGCTCCAGGGGGCGCGGGCGTTCACGAAGCGGCCCGGCCCTTCTTCCTCGAGCGACGCCATCGCCTCCAGGGCGATGGCGAAGATGTCGGTCATGACGTGGATCTCTCCGCCCGGCTCGAGGAGATCCGCCAGCTCGCCGATCAGCCCCGCCCCCACGACCCGCCGCTTGTGCTGGCGACTCTTCCAGTAGGGATCAGGGAAGTTCACGTGGAACCGGCGCACCGACCGGGGCGCGAACAGGCGGTCCAGGTCGACCGACATGTTGGCGAACACGTTGCGAACGTTCGTGGTGCCGGCCTCCCGGCACAGCCGCTCGGCGCGCTTCACCATCTCGCTCCGGATCTCGATGCCCACCAGCGTCGCCTCGGGGGCGACCGCCGCTCGCTCGATCAGGAACTGCGCCTCGGCCGAGCCGAGCTCGACCTCCAGGTAGCTACCAGGCCGCGGCGACAGCCGGGGAACGTTCGGAATCTCCAGCAGATCCGATTTCAGTGGATTGACGTGCTGGCGGATCTTCGGCACGGGTCAACCCCCCATTCCGAAGCCGAACGAAGCGAACGCCACGATCGACTACGAGCCGCCCGAGCCCGAGCCCGATTGATCGACGCCGCTCGGGGCATCAC
>DASYCK010000056.1:0-62577 GCA_036500205.1 Polyangia bacterium
CGCGCTCTCGGTGACGGGCCAGGCGAAGTACCGCGAAGGTTTTGGTCCCCTGTTCGGCCCCGTGAAGTTCATCCCTTTCGGCGACCTCGGGGCGGTGCGGGCGTCCGTCACCACCGAGACCTGCGCGGTGATCATCGAGCCGGTGCAGGCGGAAGGGGGCATCCATCTCCCCCCGCCCGGGTTTCTGCAAGAGCTGCGGAAGCACTGCACGGAGACCGGCACCGTCCTGATCTTCGACGAGGTGCAGACGGGCGTCGGCCGTACCGGCACCTTCTACGCGTTCGAGAAGGAGCGCGTCCTCCCCGACATCATCACGCTGGCGAAGGGGCTGGGCGGCGGCGTGCCCATCGGTGCCATCCTGGCGAATGAGGAGGTGGGCCGCGGCTTCGAGCCAGGCACGCACGCCTCGACGTTCGGCGGCAACCCGTTCGCGACGGCGGCGGCGCTGTACATCCAGGACGCCATCGATCGCCTGGGCCTGCTCGAGCGCTGCCGCGAGGCGGGCGCCTACCTGGGGAATTCGTTGACCCGCCTGGCCGAGCGACGCCGTCCCAAGACGCGCGGCGCACGCGGCCGGGGTTTGCTGCAGGGCCTGGTGCTCGACGGCGATGCCTCGCCGTACGTGACGAAGGCGCGCGAGCGTGGGCTGCTGATCTCGGCCGTGGGCGGCAACGTCATCCGGCTGGTGCCGGCGTTGACCGTGGGCAAGGCGGAGATCGACGAGGCCGTGGAGATCCTGGAAGGCGTCCTGGCCGATGTCTGAGCCACGGCACTTTCTGAAGATGGCGGATCTGCCCGAGGCGGAGATCGAGGCAGTGCTTCGTCGCGCCGAGGAGTTCAGGCTGCTGCGCAGCCTGCATCAGCCGCACGCCACCCGGCCGGGACGGGTGCTGGGCATGGTCTTCGAGAAGGCGTCGACCCGCACGCGCGCCAGCTTCGAGGTGGCGATGTTCGATCTGGGGGGGCATGCGCTGTCGCTCGACGCGAAGGGGTCGCAGATCGGCCGCGGCGAGCCGATCGCCGACACGGCGCGCGTGCTGTCCGGCTACTGCCACGCCGTCATGATTCGCACCTTCGGGCAGGATCGCGCCGAGGAGATGGCGCGGTTCTCGCGCGTCCCCGTGATCAATGGCCTGACCGATCTGCTGCACCCGTGCCAGTTGCTGGCCGATCTGCAGGCGGTGCTGCAGCGGTTCGGCACGGCCGGGCGCGACGTCGGCGACGTGTTGCGCTCGGTGCGTTACGCCTGGATCGGCGACGGCAACAACATGGCGAACTCGTGGATCGAGGCGGCCGGATTGCTGGGCCTCGATCTGGCGCTGTGCTGCCCGCCGGGCTACCTGCCCGACGAGACCATCGTGGCGCAGGCGAGCATCGGCGGGCGCGGGAAGATAACCTTCACGAAGACGCCCCTCGAAGCGACCCAGGGGCGGCACGTGCTGTCGACCGACGTCTTCACGTCGATGGGGCAAGAGGCGGAGTCCGAGCAGCGTCGTCAGGCGTTCGCCGGATATTGCCTGGACGCGCGGCTGCTGGCGGCGGCCGATCCCAAGGCCATCGTCCTGCACTGCCTGCCCGCCCATCGCGGCGAGGAGATCAGCGCCGACGTGATCGACGGCCCAGCCAGCGTGGTGTGGCAGCAGGCGGAGAATCGCCTGCACGCGCAGAAGGCGCTGGTCGAGCTGCTGCTGACCTGAGGCTACTTCTGACCCGGGGCGAGCCGGCTCAGGACGTCGAGGTACTCCTGCGGGAACCTTAGACCCTTTCGCGACATCTCCGTCCGGATGGTGTCTTCGGCGTTGGCGCGGGGTACCCCGCCATTCATCGCGAGGCAGGGACGGGGATGGACGGTGGCGTCAGGGTGCTTACGGTAGTCCCTTGGAAAGGCGCTCACTCAAAATGGCTAACCAAATCGCACCTGCAGTCTTCTCCTCCGCGTCCCGAAATCGCTCGCCCATCGAGCTGCGCATTCACGGCGAGGACATCTTCCTTTCGGGCCGTTTCCACCGCTGGCAGGCCCAGGTCTCGCTCGGCTCCGACCTCGACGAGCTGTCGGCCCAGATCGCGATCGACGCCACCAGCCCCGACAACCTGATGGTGTCGGAAGACGAGAACGAACGGAACCTGTTCTCGTTTCGCAGCACGTCCGTCACGGGAGTCGCCGACAACGGCTACAAGGCCGAAGGCGAGCTGGTCACGTCGGTCGGCGCGACCCCGTATCACCTGTCGATCATGGTCCCCGAAGGTCACACGGCGTTCTTTCTCGTCACCTTGAAGCTCCGGAAGGAACAGGTCGATCCCGCCCATTGGTCCGAGCTGGTCACGGGCTCGGGGGCGGGGGGCATCGACGCCGAGCGGCTGCTCGATCCACGCACGGGAGTCCGCGATCTTCCGGTGGCGGTGGCCTGACGTGTGGCCAAGCCGGCCCCCTCGGGGGCCCGGCTTGGCTTGCGAATCGTCCGCGTTCGAGCGATCCTCCGTCCGAGGCCGTGCGGTCTCACGCCGGTCGATTCATTGAACACCGTGGAGCGCCTGGCGTCATCGATGGGAGGCGGGGGTCATGGATGATCCGAGCGTGATTTCCAGCCGCCTGAGCGGTGTGGCCGATGCGAAGGCGCTGCTGGAGGGCCTGTTCTTCCATGCGCCGGTGGCGTTCCAGGTGTATCGGGCGGACGGGCACAGCTTGGTCGTCAATCCGGCGTTCCGCGAGCTGTTCGGCTCCGAGCCGCCGCCGGCCTACAACTGCTTGCAGGATGAGCTGGTCTCCCCCGAGGCCTTGGCGCTCATCCGCCGCGCCTTCACGGGCGAGACGGTGCAGCTTCCCATCCAGTGGTACGACGCCCATCAGCTGAAGCAGGTCACGGTCGAGAAGTCCCGGCGCGTTGCCATGCGGGTGACCTTCTTTCCGCTGTTCGACAGCGAGCGGGTGGTGCGCCACGTCGGCGTCGCCGTGCACGATGTCACCTCCGAGGAGACGCTGAAGCTCGCCGGCGAGGAGAGCCGGTTGAAGGAGGAGCGCCTCCGCCTGGCCCTCGCGGCGGGGCGGATGGTCACGCTCGACACGCATCTGGAGAGCAACCGGGTCTACGTGTCCGACAACGCCTGGGCCATCCTCGGCCTGTCGCCTGATGTCCCCCTGGCGACGTTCGACGACTGGTTCTCGCTGTTCCATCCCGAGGATCGCGCCGTCATGCAGGAAGAGATGAGCCAATCCCCGCAGCGGGTGCCTCGCCTCGATCGCACGTTTCGCATCGTGCTGCCTCACTCGGGCGAGATCAGATGGATCGAGCGGCGGGGACGGCCGTCCTCCGCCGAGCGGGGCGACGCGGGCGGGACCTGGGTGCGTGGCATCGTCATGGACATCACCGAGCGGGTGCGTGCCGAGGAGGAGCACCGGCGACTGGAGTCCGTGCTGCGCACCACCGAGGATCAGCTCCGTCAGTCGCAGAAGATGGAGGCGATCGGGCGGCTGGCCGGTGGCATCGCCCACGACTTCAACAACCTGCTGTCGGTGGTCCTGAGCTACAGCGACATGCTGATCACCTCGAACGCCGTGCGCGAGCCGTTCGCGGCGGATCTGCGCGAGATCCGCGGCGCCGCCGAGCGGGCCGCCAACCTCACCCGGTCGTTGCTGGCGTTCAGCCGCCAGCAGGTGCTCGAGCCGACGGTGCTCGATCTGAACGAGGTGGTGCGGAGCATGGACAAGATGCTTCGCCGCGTGATCGGCGAGGACATCGATCTTCGCTGGGTGGCCGACTCCGCGCTGGGACGGGTGAAGGTCGATCCGGGACAGATCGAACAGGTGCTGATGAACCTGGCCGTCAACGCGCGCGACGCGATGCCGAT
This sequence comes from Polyangia bacterium, assembly GCA_036500205.1. GTDB lineage: Bacteria > Myxococcota_A > Polyangia > Fen-1088 > Fen-1088 > DASYCK01. The sequence continues at coordinate 3,847 of DASYCK010000056.1, forward strand.
GGGCGGGATGCTGACCCTGGAGACGGCGAACATCGACATCGGCGAGGACTACGTGCGCGACCACGTCGGTGTCACGCCGGGACCCCACGTCATGCTGGCGGTGACCGACACCGGGGCGGGCATGTCGAAGGAGGTTCAGGCGAAGATCTTCGAGCCCTTCTTCACCACCAAGGATCTGGGGAAGGGGACCGGGCTGGGGCTGTCGACCGTGTTCGGCATCGTCCGGCAGAGCGGCGGTCACATCTGGGTGTACAGCGAGCCGGGGCAGGGGACGACGTTCAAGCTCTACTTTCCCCGGACGGATCAGATCGCCGAGGGCAAGGCGCGCGCGGCGATGCCCCCCGCCAGCCTGCGCGGCTCGGAGACGGTGCTGCTGGTCGAGGACGACGAGCAGCTTCGCATCGTCGGTCAGACGATCCTCGCCAAGAACGGCTACCGGGTCATCGTGGCGGATGGGCCGGCCGACGCGCTCGACCAGTGTGAGCAGGTGCCGGACGACATCCACCTGCTGGTCACCGACGTGGTGATGCCAGGGATGAACGGGCTGCAGCTGGCCACGCGGGCGACGCGCCTGCGGCCAGCGATGAAGGTCCTCTACGTGTCGGGCTATACCAACAACACCATCGTGCACCACGGCGTGCTCGATGAGGGGGTGGCGTTCCTGCAGAAGCCGATCACGCCCGACGCCCTGCTGCGCAAGGTTCGCGAGGTGCTCGACGAGGTGGCGGACGGCGAGCCGTCCCCCTGAAGTCACAGGTCCAGGCCGACGTTTCCGATGGTGATGCTGGGGCCGAACAGGAACGACCAGTGGCTGGCGTAGCGGACGTTCGTCGGGTTCGCCGGATCAGGCGCGTATTTGTAGGGATTGCGTAGCTCGTAGGCGACCCAGGCGTGCAGGTTCACCGAGGCCTGCGACGTCTCGCCACGGTTGCCGATGGGGACCGCCACGCCCAGTCCCCCCAGCATCGCCAGGGTGCGCGGAAAATCGGGCGTGGCTGCCAGACCGATGCCGAGCGCGCCCAGTTCGAGGCCCACCAGCCCCTCGTGTCCCTGATGATCGAGCCAGGTCAGGCGCGACAGCGCGCCGAAGTTCAACGTCAGGACGTCGCTGGGCGCCGTGATGCGGAACAGGCCGGTGGGGATGGCGGCGGTGGCGTAGAAGCGCAGCCGCGCCTGCCCGGCGACCACGGCCCACTGTGCCGCCGGCAAGTTGACGTGCAGATCGCTGCCGCCCACGTCGTGGTCCTCGTCGATCACGTGCGATACGCGAATGGACAGCCTGTCGAAGGGCCCCTTGATCCCGTGGATCCAGAACGTGCGCGGTTCCTTCCCCGCCCGGATCACCATCCGCTCGAGCTGGTGGGAATCGACGCGGGCGGTGTCGTCGACCTTCGTCACGCTGACATCGACGGCGATGTCCTGCGTCCCTTCTTCCAGCTTCAGGTGCTCGCGGTGGATGACGAGGCGACAGCTGTCCCGCTGCCCGAACGGGATCGACGTCTCGACCCCGGGCGTGATGCGCTGGACGACGCCGGCGCGATTCGCGCACAGCAGCTCGAGCAGCGGATTGGGCCCGGACAGCGAGGTGCCGAGCGGCGCGGGGACGCTGGCCTCGCGAAGAGGGCGCTGCAACGGCTCGGTCAGGATCGCCAGATCGGTCGCGGCGAAGGCGGTGGGGAGACCGTCGACCCGGTACCCGAAGCGTAGGGCGACGAAGCCGCCGGCGCCTTCCTCCGCCTGGACACGTGCCAGCCCACCCTCGAAGCGAACGCGGTAGGCCCCTTCGACCGGCAGCGGCGCCAGCCGGGCCCGCTCGTTGACGGGGGCCGTTCGCAGCACCGCCTCGCGGTTGGTGGGGACGAAGTCGACCTTGCCGAACCCCGGCAGCTCCAGGGCGGCGCGTGGCTGGGGGGCGGGACGTGTCTCTTGGTGGGCGATCGCGATGACCGAGTCGTCAGGCGCGGGGCGCGTCGCCATCAGGGTCACCTGCGCGTCCTCGATGTCCCCCACGCTCAGCTGCACGTCGACGGGCGCGTCGTCGGCGGTGCTCTCCTTGACGACGCGCTCGACCTCGATGTGGTCGCCGTTCATCGTCCAGTGCAGCGCGCGCGCCTCGGCGCCGCAGCGGGCGTCCATGCGCACGATGACCCGTGTCGCCTCTGCGTGTCGGGGCGGTGGCCCGGACAGCACCGCCGCCTGGCAGTGTACGACGGAGATCGCGCGGGTCACCATGGTCTCCTGCGCGTCGTCGTGGGCGACGAAATAGCGCGGGGCCAGCCGCAGCCGCAACGTCAACGAGGTGGCGGCGCCCGACACGGCGCCCACCAGCACGGCGGCCTCCGACAGCTCGCAGCGGGCCTGACCGCAATCGACGGAGGCGACGGCCTCCGGGTGGAGGAGGGCCAGCCGACCGGCGCCGTTGGTGAGATCGATGGCGGCGGACGCCGGCAAGATACGATCGAGGACCACGCGGGCGGGACGCAACGTCGCGAGCGGCGCCGCATCGCTCGCCGCGGGTGGCCTCTCACCGGGCGCGAGCGCGGGAAGGAGCTCGAGCGGCGCATCGGCGGGTAGGTGGTGAGCGACGCCGAAGACGCAGCTCTGGGCATGGGCGAGGGTCTTGGGCGACCAGCACACGTCCTCGCCCGAGCTCGTGGCGGTGTGCCAGCGCAGGCGCGAACCGTCCAGATGGACGCCGTTCAGCTCGACGCGCCCCTGATCGACGAACAGCACGACGGACGCGGGATCGACCTGGGCCGCCGGGCCGGCAGTCTCGGGCGCCGCGACCGCTGTTCGAAGCGGGGGCAGGATGGCGCCGACCAGCACCACCATCGTCAAGCAGGGGAGCGGGAGGCGGCGAGGGGCGTCGTCGGCGAGGGGCACGCGCACGGGAGAGCCTGCAAACCGACGGCCGTCCCCGCGCGACGGCGGACGGGGCGGAAGTCGTCGCCTGACGGTAAGGAATCGTTCATCCGTCGATCCCCGGTGAGATTTTCTACCGCAAGCGTGATGTCACGATCGTCGAAGGCATTGGCGTCGAAGAACACACGTCGACCGCTGCTTTCGTCACGGGTGGCGCGGTCGGCCGACACCGTGATATCGACGGGGCATGTCACCTCTTCGTGCCGTACGTTGGTCGGGTCGCCTGGGTGCGCTCGCTCTTCTCTTCGCTGGCGTGTCGGCGGGCTGCGTCGGACCGCGCGCCGCGGCGCCCGCCGCCGTGGCGACGTCGACGCCCGCAGCGCCGGCCGCACCCACGGTGGCGGCGGCGGCCCCGGTCGCGGTCGTCGACGGGAAGGCGATCGACGCCGCCGCGCTGACCGCGCACGCTCGGGCCACCGGGCTGGCGCGCGCCGAGGCGCTGGACGACCTGATCGATCTGACGCTGCTGCGGCAGGCCACCCACGACAGCGGCATCGCGCTTCCCCCCGGCGAGCCGTCGGCCGAGGCGCGGGCCAACGCCGAGTACGAGCTCGCGCGCAAGCAGTCGCTCGACGTTCCCGCGGCCACCGAGGTGCTGGTCGTCAATCACGCCTGGGTGAAGGACGCCAGCCAGCCGAAGACGCGGGCTGCGGAGCGCAAGTCGCTGGAGAAGCTGCGTGCCCTGGTCGCCGCCGGCGCGACCATCCCTGCTGCCTACCAGCAGCTCGCCATCCCCGGGGCGAACTGGCACATCGGCGATCATGAGGAGTACCCGTACGACGTCGTTCCGGCCGAGGCGCACGACCTTCCGGCGGGGAGCCTGTCGGCGATCATTCCTGGCGACGGCGGCCTGCACCTGTTCACGGTCATCGAGCACAAGCGGACCCTGCCGCCCCCGACGGTGGTGCGCGCGGCCCTGCACGAGGCGCTGCGCGCGGGGAAGACGATCGAGCTACCCCCGGCGACCTAGCGGGCGCCGCGGAAGTCGAGCGTGAACGACACGGACGCGTCCTGTCCGTCGGAGGGCCTGGGAAGACGGAGTGTGCCGAGCGTCCTCACGATGCACAGCTCGGGATCGCCGCCCGCCAACGTCGAGCGCTTCACCCGCGCCAAGGTGACCGCGCCCCGATCGGAGATGGTCAACGCCAGGTCGACGCTTCCCCCCTTGCTGGCCTTGCCGCTGAGCTCGCCTTCGTAGCAGGCGCGCAGCGCCGCCAGGTGGCCGTGGAGCACCTTCGCCACCGCCGCTTTGGGCACCGTCGCCGGCACCGTCAGCTTGCCGACGGTGCCGTGCATGTCTCCGGCGGGGGCGGACCCGTCCCGGTGTTCGGCGTGGGGCTTTTCGGTGGGCGCCTCCGCGGGGGCGGCGGCCGGCGCCGGGGCCGCGGCGTCGGCAGGGGGAGCGGGCGGGGCGGGCGGCGCGACGACGACCGGAGGAGGGGGCGCGGGCGAGGCGACGTCGCGCCGCGCGCACGACCCAGCCAGCGCCAGCGCGACGACGAGGGCGCGTGGACTCATGGCGCCGTGGCTCCGCTCACGACGGCCGTCAGCTCGTTGATGTCGCGCGTGTTCACGATCGGCTTGGGGGAGCCTTCGCGCGCCACCCGCAGCATGGCGCGGCCCACCTTCTCGCTGGTGGTGACCGCGCCGGGGAATAGCCTGTGCAGGACGGGCCACAAGGGGCGTCCCAGCGCGATGGCCACGCGATAGACCTTCGTCTTCGAGGTGATGCCGTGCATCGGCTCGATGCCGCCGGGGCGGAACATCACGGCCTTGAAGGGGAGCTGCAGCAGCGCATTCTCCGTCTGCCCTTTCACGCGCGCCCACATGCGCTTGCCCTGCTCGGTGCTATCGGTGTTCTCGCCCGAGACGTAGATGAACGTCATGGTGGGGTTGAGCCGGGCCAGCGTCCGTCCGGCCGCCAGCGTGAGATCGAAGGTGACGTGCCGGTACGCCTCTTCCTTCATGCCGACCGACGAGACGCCGAGGCAGAAGAAACAGGCGTCGTATCCCGCCAGCCGTTGCTCGATGGCCGTGTAGTCGAACATGTCGGCGTGGATGAGCTCGCGCAGCTTCGGGTCCGTCTGACCGGTGGCGTTGCGGCCCACGGTCAGCACTTCGCTCACGTCGGGGGCGACCAAGCACTCGCGCAGAACCCCCTGGCCGACCATTCCCGTGGCTCCAAAAAGGATCACTCTCATGTGTCCGAGGACTCTACCTCGGCCGCCTCCAACCCGAGCGCCGCGGCCACCCGCCCGCCATATTCGGCGTCCGCGCGCAGGAAGTGGTGCAGCTGGCGTCGCTGCACCTCGCGGCTCGCCTGGCCGAGATGTCCGGCGATGTTCGCGACCAGGCGAGCGCGCTCGTCTTCCTTCAGCACCCGGTACAGGAGGCCCGCCTGCTCGAAGTCGTCGGCGCGCTGCACGCGGGGGTACTCCGTGCGCCCGGTGGTGCCGTGCAAGGTCGCCGGGGCCTCGCTGGCGCGGCGGTCCGAGAGCGGACCACCCCGACCGCTCGGCGAGAAGTTCGGCGCAGCGCCGCCGTTGCCGTCGGTGCGCATCAGGCCGTCACGCTGGTAGTTGGCGGCCTTCGTCGCGTGCGGACAGTTCACGGGAATGAGCGCGTAATTCGCCCCCAGACGGTGGCGCTGCGTGTCCGGGTAGGAGAACAGGCGCCCCTGCAGCAGCTTGTCGGGTGAGGGCTCGACGCCCGGCACCATGTTCGCAGGACTGAACGCCGCTTGTTCGATCTCGGCGAAGAAGTTCCGGGGATTGCGATCGAGCACCAGCCGCCCGATGGGGAGCAGTGGGTAGTCCTGGTAGCGCCACACCTTGGTGACGTCGAAGGGATCGTAGCGATACGTGTCGGCGTCCTCGACCGGCATGAGCTGCACGTAGGCCTTCCAGGCCGCCACGCCGCCGCTCTGGATGTGCTCGAACAGATCGCGGGTGGCGCTGTCGGGATCGCGGCCGGTCAAAGCCGCCGCCTCGTCGCCGGTCAGGTTGGCGATGCCGGTCTCGGTCTTGAAGTGGTACTTCACCCAGCAGGCGCGGCCGTCCGCGTTCACCCACTTGAAGGTGTGGCTGCCGAACCCGTGCATGTGGCGGTAGCTCCTGGGAACGCCGCGATCCGAGAACAGCACCGTCACCATGTGCGTCGACTCGGGCGAGCGCGAGAAGAAGTCCCAGAACGCGTCGGGGTCCTTCAGGTTCGACTGCGGGTTGCGCTTGTGCGTGTGCACCATGTCGGGGAACTTGAACGGATCGCGGATGAAGAAGACGGGGGTGTTGTTCCCCACCAGATCGTAGTTTCCCTCCTCTGTGTAGAACTTGATGGCGAAGCCGCGCGGATCGCGATCGGCGTCGGCCGACCCCTTCTCGCCGCCCACGGTGGAGAAGCGCACCAGCACAGGCGTCTTGCGCCCCACCGCGCCGAACAGGTGGGCGCGGGTGTGGGCGGACATGTCAGCCGAGGCCTCGAACGAGCCGAGGGCGCCGGCCCCCTTGGCGTGAACGACCCGCTCGGGGATGCGCTCGCGATCGAAGTGGGCCAGCTTCTCGATGAGCGGCGTGTCGGACAGCAGCAGCGGCCCTCGATCACCAGCGGAGAGGGCGTGCTCGTTGTCGGGGATGGGAACTCCAAAGTTCGTGGTCAGGGTCTCGTGGTCGGACATGGTGGCTCTCCTTTGGCGAAATGGGCGGGGCGATGCGGTGACTGTGCCCGGCTTCTTGAGATAGGCAAAAGACATCGTTGCAATCGATGTGATAGGGTAAAGCTATCCATGGACTCGGCCCCCCATCCCTTCTCGCTGCGGCAGCTCCAGTACGCGGTGGCGGTCGCCGACGCGCTCTCGTTCCGGCGCGCGGCGGCGCGCTGTCATGTGTCACAGCCATCGCTCAGCGCCCAGCTGGCACAGCTCGAGCGCGGCCTCGGCGTGCGTCTGTTCGAGCGCGACCGCCGCCGGGTCTTGCTGACGCCCGCTGGCGGGGAGCTGGTGGCGCGGGCGCGACGGGTGCTGCTGGAGGCGAGCGATCTGGTGGCGGCGGCCGCCCGCGCCGTCGATCCGCTGCACGGAGCGCTACGGCTCGGCGTGATCCCGACCTGCTCGCCTTATCTTCTACCGGACGTCTCGCCGCTGCTGCGGACGAGGTTCCCGCGGCTCACCGTGCAGTGGACGGAGGACAAGACGGAGGTGCTGGTGGGCCGGCTGGCCGCCGGAACCCTGGATGCGGCGCTGGTGGCGCTGGAGGCGCCTCTCGGCGACGTGGAGCACCACGTGATCGGGAGGGATCCATTCGTGCTCGTCGCGCCGGCCGGGCATCCGCTGATGGCGTCCTCAACGCCGCTGACGCGCGCCGAGCTGAACGGGGTCGGTGTGCTGCTGCTCGATGACGGGCACTGCTTTCGCAGTCAGGCGCTGGCGTTCTGCTCGACCGCCAAGGCCAAGGAGCTGGCGTTCCGGGCCACCAGCCTCCCCACGCTCGTGCAGATGGTCGCGAGCGGCGCCGGCGTCACGCTGTTGCCCGAGCTCGCCGTCCCCACCGAGCTGGCACGCTCGCGGCTCCGCCGCCGCTCCTTCCGCGACCCGGCCCCCTTCCGGACGCTGGCCCTGATCTGGCGCAGACGCTCGCCGCTCGGCCCCGCGCTGACGGCCGTCGCGACGGCCATTGGCGAAGCGCACGGCGAGACCATCGAGCGCCGCTCGTCCGGCGCACGGAACGCGGCGAAGCGCTAGGCGTTCAACGGCAGTCGGATACGCAGCGGGCGGCGACCGAGAGGCAGGTGCTACCCGCTGTCTCGTGCGAGGCTTCGCAGCTCTTGGCCCTGTCGAACGTGTCCTTGCAGAAGGCGTAACAGTCGAGCCGGCCGGACGGCCAATGGGGGCAGCTGCATTCCTTATAGCGCGGATCGGCGACCAGCTTCGCCTTGCACGCCTTGAGCGACACGTCGGTGTGGCCGCTGCAGCTCTCCTGATCGTCTCCGCAGCGGTCGCGGCAGTCGACGGGGGGGCCCGACGCCATGCGCTCGGGGGTCGTGGAGGGGCCCGACCCGGGAGCCCTCGGGCTCTGGCACTGACCCGCCGTGCCACAGACCTCGACGCCGGGGCAGTCGACGTCCTTCGAGCACAGCGTCTGTCGCGCCGACTTCTCCTGGCATCGCCCGTCGAGGCAGATCCGCCCGCCCTTGCATTCGCTGTCCTCGGCGCATCCGCGCGTCTGCGCGCCCGAGCTCGTCGGGCCCAGCTCCGCCAGGGTGGCGCCACCGCAGCCGCTGAAGCCCTTCTGCAACGCCGCGGCCCGGACGCTCCAGGCGGGGTGCGCCGACGACGGCGCCAGCGCGATTGCCTGCAGCGCCCCCTTCACCTCGGCGGGCTTGCCGCCGAGGCGGGCCAGCGCGCAGCCGGCCCAGGCGTCGGCGCGCAGTTCGTTGCCCCAGTCGGCGTTGATCCACGGCGGCGGTGGAACGATCGAGTCGACGTGGTGACCGATCTCATGGGCGAGGATCCCCAGGCTGGCGCCCGGGCCATACGACTTGACGGCCCCATCGAGGAAAGCCGGGTTGTACGCGATCTTCGACATGTGGTTTCCCACGCTGACCGTCAGCGCGTTCGGCGCCGTCTGGTTCTTGAATACGCCGATCTGGCCGCAGCTCTTCGGGCACAGCAAGGTGAACAGCCGCTTCGTCTCGCGAGCTGTCAGCGCCGAGGCGGGTTGATCGACGAGCGGAACGTAGTTGGCGGTCGTCGGTCCGAGGGCGCACATGACGCCGTCGGCCCCGGCGACCCCATTCACGAGCAGGACGGACGAGACGAGACCGAGGAGAAGAGACAGAGCTGTTTTCATCGCGGAGATCCTGGGGCGAACGGGGAAACGGCGGCCGCTAGAGCCCGTACTTGCGTAGCTTCTCGTACAAGGTCGACGGCGCGATGCCGAGCGCTCGCGCGGCGTGCACGCGGTTGCCACCGACCTGCAGCAGCGTCTGCTTGATGGCGGCGCGTTCGATGGTGTGAAGGGCGTGGCCACCCAGTGGAAGGCGGTCGAGCGCCGATTGCTCCGCGGGCGGTTCGGCGAAGCGCAGATGCCGCGGCTCGAGCACGCCGCCGTCGACGAAGGCGATGGCGCAGGCGAGGGCATTCTTCAGCTCGCGCACGTTGCCGGGCCAGGGGTGCGCCCGCAGCGCATCGAGCGTCGACTGGGTCACGGTGACGTCGGCACGGCCCAGATCGCCGAGCAGCCGGGTCACCAGACAGGGGAGATCGGGGAGGCGCTCCCGCAGCGGCGGCAGATTGACGATGGCGGCGGCCAGGCGGAAGTACAGGTCCTGGCGAAACTGCCGCGAGGCGACCAGCGCGCCGAGGTCGCGGTTCGTGGCGGCCACGATGCGCACGTCGACGCGACGGTCGCGCGTGCCGCCCACCCGGCGCACCAGGCGGTTGTCCAGCACCCGCAGGAGGCGCGGCTGCAGATCGAGGGGAAGCTCGCCGATCTCGTCGAGGAACAGCGTGCCGCCGGCGGCGCGCTCGAAGGCGCCCGCGTGCTCGGCGTGGGCCCCCGTGAACGCACCCCGCTCATGCCCGAACAGCTCACTCTCGACCAGGTTCGGGGGCACGGCGCCGCAGTCGAACACCACGAACGGCTGCTGCGCGCGCGGGCTGAGGTCGTGGGTCAGATGCGCGAACACGTCCTTCCCCGTGCCCGTCTCGCCGATCAGCGTGACGGTGACGTCGGTGGGGGCGAGGCGGCCGACGACCGAGAACACCTCGGACATCGCCTGTGACAGCGGCGCGGCGGTTGGGCCGACATCGGCGGGAGGGGGCGCCAGGGAGAGGCTCGGCTTCGCTCGCGACGCGAGCAGGGGCCGAGGCCCCGTGGTGATTCCGGAGATCCTTGCCGGTGAAGCCGAGGGTGCACCGAGGCCTAGCGGCAGCGCGCTGGTGGCGGACGGGGCTATCGCTGTTTCCATTTAGGGCTTCCTGACGTGGCGGCGCGTTGCGCTCTGGGTTGGTGTGACGGACGAGACGGCGCGGGCCCGCTGGTTCGCGCGGTGTCGACAGGGATGGCTATTACCGGACCGCGATCGTGGCCGCTGTGACAAAACGGGACCTGTTGCGTTTCGAAATCCCTACGGAATCCGGTCGCCGAAAATCGAAGGTGCCTCTCCGGAAATCGGAGGCCGAGGCGGAGCGAAGCAGACGGCTGTTCAGTGATCCCGAGGCTGACGCCCGGTTCGACGGGCAAGAACGGCTGGCGAGACTGTCTCCTTGCTCCGTGACAAATGGGGTGCGGATGCGTTTCGTTTTCGAAAACAGGTCATCGATGTCCGGTCTCCGAAAATGGGAGCGCGGCGGACAAAAAAAAGCGCGCCCCCGGAGGGACGCGCCTCGAGGTTGAACCGACGGGGCTACTGGATCAGGCCCGCCGGGATGTTCGCGCAGGAGCCGTTGTCGCCCGTGGCGCCGGCCGTGCAGATCGAGTTCGCGGCGCTCTGGCAGGTGACCTTGCCGCTCGGGTTGAACGAGATGACGGTCGGATCATCCATGGGAATGAAGCCCTTGGTCTTGATGATGCCATTTGTACCGGTGTTCGCCGCGCTGCTGCCGCTGGCGCCGAAGCACTTCGCCAGCGCCAGCTCGCCGCCCTGCAGGGTCTGGAAGCCCTGGAGGGTGTTGAAGAACAGCTTGCGGGAGAGCGGGTAGGTCGTCGGGTCGGTGGGCCCGAGGATCTTGGCGATGTTCGCCGCGGAGTCGGTGATGGCGTTGACGGTCAAAGCGACGACGTTCGCGTTGACCGTGTCGGCCTCGCGACCGGCGTAACCGATCGAGCACGGATCGGCCTGGGTGAGGCAACCGATCTGAGCGGTCGAGTCGGCCTTCTGGCAAGCCGTCCCCGTCGAGCCGGTGGCGACCAGCGTCGTGTGGATGAGGTAGTTGGCGCGGGTGATGTAGCGCTGGGTCAGGTCGGTGTCGTTGCCGTTGGCGAAGTTCGACGGATCCTCGGGGACGTTGAAGCCGTCCAGCTTGTACGTGCCGTTCGTGTTGCGCGCGAACAGGTTGTACGTACGGCCATCCGTGGTGCCGTTCTTGACGGCGCCCTGAACGAACTGCTGCTCGTTGAGGCAGTTGAAGTTACGTCCGCCACCCGTGAGGCTCTGGTAGGGCAGCCAGCAGGAGGTGCCGATCAGCTTGCCGCCGTTGGGGCAGGGGCAGGAGGTGGCGCCGTTCGGGCAGGGCGTCATGTAGTTCGGGAGCGGTCCCGGGTTCAACCCCTGGATGGCAGCCAGACCAAACTTTCCAGGCGAGCAAGCCGGGATGGTGTAGAGGGCCGCCGCGTCCAGGTTGGCGGGGACTTCGATGACCTGCACCAGGCCGAGCGTTCCCGGGGTGCCGATGGCGCCGGCGCCACCGTAGTTGCAGACCTGATCGCCCGAGACCAGATTTCCGTCATCGTCGCTGACGACCGTGTCGCAGGAGATGCGGATCGGGTCGCCGTCGACGTAGTCGGAGGCGCCGCCGAAGGAGAGACCGGTGCTGGTGGCGCCGCTGTCGACGCCGCCGCTGCCGTTCGGGAACGGAGGAGGATTCACGGTGTTCAGCTCGGCGGCGTTGCAGAACCAGTTCTTGGCCGGCTTGCCGTTGGCGATCTGCGCGGAGGCGAGGCCCTTCAGAGGAGAGCCGAGCGCGGCCAGGAACACGTCCGTCGTGCCCGAGGCGTCGCCACGGCGCCACGCATGCTTCAGGCCCGTGGGGCAGGTGCCGCTGGTGCAGCCGGTCTGGAACAGCTTGCCCCAGTTGCCGACCAGCGCCTTGCGGGTGGCGCTGGCGCAGTCGGGCGTGGTGGAGCTGGTGTGATCGAGGCCGGTGTAGACCAGCTTCAGAACGTCCTTCCAGCCGGCGAAGCCCGCGGTGCCGCCGCCGACGGTGTACGTCGAGGTCCCGGTGTCGCAGCCCGGGCAGCTGCCCGTGACGCTGAAGGACACGGTGTCCTTGGCCAGCGCGCCGCCACACTTGGCGCCGGCGTTGGCCGTGCCGGCGACGACGGCCAGGCCGTCGAGGCCGATCACGAGGCCTTCCATCGTGGAAGAGAACGCGCACGTCGCCGTGCTGGCATTGATGAAGCGCGACATCGGCGCTTCCTTCTGCGTTGGGGGATTGGTCGACATCGCTGTCTCACCCGTCCCCGAGCCGCCGCCGGCGTAGGTGATCCCGGCGCCCGTGGCGCCCGGGCAGGCGGCCAAGATTGCCTTGGTCACCTCTTCCAACGTGTCCGAACCCTGCAGAGCGATGCTGTTTCCCGTCGTATCGGGCCCATTCGCCGCCCAGACGGCCGGCGCCCCCGCGCCGACCAGCAAAACCGTAGCGCCAAAAATCATGGTCCTCATTTAGAAACCTCCGTTTGACTTGATAGGTGATCGGCCCCGCAGTCCGCGGTTGACCGATCCTCCCGCCGACCGCCGTAACAAAGACCGGGCCAACGACCGCCGCTTGGCGCGCCGGAACGGGCAAACCCGCATTTCCCGGGACTTTCTGGGCGCCGCGAGGTCGTCAACGAGCGAATTTCAACTCGCGAATTGGTCTCGATCGTCCGGGAATCGAAAGAGCGCTCTTCGATTCCTGAAAATCGTCCTGGAATCGAAGGGCGATCTCCGAATTTCGAAATGCGTGGGGCGGTCTCGCCGCCCTTCGACCGTCGCTTTATCCGAGTTTCGTCGAGAAACCGCCGACCTCTGGGCTCACGCCGCGCTCGCGGCGCGTTGGCGCGGACTTTGATGGGGGGCTTGCCGTCCCTCGCTGCACCGGGCGGCTTCGCGGCCGCAATCCATCGGCTTCGCGGTGAGGGGAGTCGTTTTCAAAAAAGAGCAAATCAGGAGGACACCGTGATGATTCGAACCGCAGCCAGAAAGTCTATTCTTCTGGCGGCCATGACGCTCAGTGTGGGCGCCTTGGCCGTCAACTGTTCCCATCGGGACTCTGACCCGACCAACAACTCCGCCATCGGGTCGGTGGGGTTGGCCATCACCTTGCCGTCGGGCGCGACCGTCTCCATGGTCCACTACAGCATCAAGAACGGCAGCAACGTCGAGGTTTCGTCCGGCAACATCAACACGAGCGATCCCGGCGCGACCGTTTCGCTCACCGTCGGCGGCCTCGCGGCCGGCCCCGGCTACACCGTCACCCTCACCGGCACCGCCAGCGATGGCACCGGCTGCATGGGCACGTCGGCCGCCTTCGTCGTCACCGCGAACATGACCACCTCGGTCAACGTCCTGCTGCTCTGCCGCGGCACCGGCACCACCGGCACGGTCCTGGTGAACGGCGTGGTCGACAACTGCCCCGTCACGACGTCGTACGTGGTTTCGCCTCTGGCCGTCTCGGCCGGTGGCGCGATCGACGTGTCGGCTTCGGGCAGCGATTCCGATGCCAGCGACATGGTCGCCTACGCGTGGACGGCCACGGCCGGCACGTTCGACAACGCCAACGTGGCGGCGACGAAGTACCACTGCCCCGCGTCCTCGAGCCAGCAGACGCTGACCATCACGGTCTCCGACAACATCAATCCGGCCACCAGCGCCCCGAAGTGCAGCACGCCGACCACCATCCTGGTCAACTGCGGCCTTTGCGGCGACGGCACCGTCGAGACCTCGGCCGGTGAGCAGTGCGATCCGCCGAACGGCGTGAGCTGCGACAGCAGCTGCCACACGATCGCCAACATTTGCGGCAACGGCATCGTCCAGACCGGCGAGCAGTGCGATCCGCCGAACGGCACGACCTGCAGCACCACCTGCCAGAACATCGCGATCGTCTGCGGCAACAACATCGTTCAGCCGGGCGAGCAATGCGATCCTCCGGGTGCGCTCACGGCGACCACCGCCTGCAGCGCCACCTGCCAGATCGTCACCGTGACCCCTCCGGGCACTGGCGGGGCGGTTGGCACGGGCGGCGTCACCAGCACGGGCGGCGCGGTCGGTACGGGCGGCGTCGTCGGCGCCGGTGGCGCGGGCGGCACGGTCGGCACGGGCGGCAGCGTCGGTGCGGGCGGCAGCGTCGGCGCGGGCGGCATGTCGGGCGGCGATCCTTCGGGCGCCACCGCGGCGTGCGTTGCTTGCGAAGACGTGGGCACCAACAGCACCACGGGCACCAAGTGCGCGGCCAATCAGCGCTGCGACACCCTGACGGGCGCCGATGGCGTCACCATCGATCCGACCCTGGTCGCGAAGTGCTACAGCGCCCTGAAGTGCATGCGCACCAATCACTGCGCGGTGAACGGCGACAACTCGCTCTGCTACTGCACCACGGCCGCCCAAGAGGGTGGCTCCTGCGCCGCCGGTACGCCGGACGGTCCCTGCGTGGCCGCCTTCGAGGGCGCCGATCCGAACATCGTCTCGGGCGACAGCGCCTCGGCCCGCGCCAACAAGATCCTCGGGGATCTGTCGGACATCTCGAACCCGATCGGCCGTTCGGGCAAGAACGTCGGCACCTGCGACCAGGGCAAGTGCGCGACTCCTTGCGCCGGTCAGTTCTGAATCACCATCTCAGAGACAGGGGTAGGGAGGGATAGGCGGGGGAGCAGGGGAAGGGCGGGCGTTCGGGGTGCCGGGGGGACGCGCGGGTCGAGCTCGCACGGCCCCCAAGCACCGCCGAACGGAAGGGGGAGGGGAAGGGGATAGTGTCTGAATGAAACGGGTGCCGGCCATCGGGTCGGCGCCCGTTTCGCTTTTGTGCTCTCGCCGGGCCTTGGCCCTTGCCGGAATCGTAACGAAATGGTTGCCGCGAAAGCGTTGCGCATCTGGCATCAATGCGGCGCCGGTTTCTGTCCGGGAAATATCGATGCGAGGTGGCAAGTCTACGAAGAATCAACGGCTCCCCGGTGCTCGGGCTTTGCCGTCGTTCGTCCTCGCCTGTGGCCTCGCGACGTTGGGCGCTTGCGATCAAGGCGAGCGAAGCGAGCAGCCCGTGGCGCCCGTGGACCAGAACCTCGGAACGATCGGCCTCGGCCTGACGCTGTCGTCCACCGTCACGGTCTCTGCCGTGACGTACGGAATCTCGGGTAACGGCATCGTTCCGCTGTCAGGCCAGATCAACGTCTCGGATCCAGCCGCCACCCCGTCGGCGCAGGTGGGGGGGATTCCCGCCGGCGTCGGCTACCTGGTGACGCTCACGGCGCAGTCGACCGACGGTCTGACGATGTGCGCGGGCTCGGGGATGGTCGACGTCCGGGCGAATCAGCTCAACTCCGTCGTCGTGGCCATGGAGTGTCGCGCCACCGGAACGACGGGCGTGATCGACGTGGGCGGCTCCTTCAATAGCTGCCCCGTGGTGACGTCCTATTCGGGCTCACCGGCCACCGTCTCGGTGGGGGGCGCGGTGGCGCTCTCCGTGACCGCCAGCGACGCCGACAACGATCCGCTGACGTACGCCTGGACGGCATCCACGGGAACGCTCGGCAATGCCACCACCGCCAGCACGACCTTGACCTGCACGGCGCCCGGTCTGGTGACGCTCACGGTGGCCGTCTCGGACGGGATGTGTCAATCGGGGGCGATGCTGACCGTCACCTGCGTGCCGTTCTGCGCGGTCCGGACCGACGGCACCCCTTGCGACGATGCCAATGTCTGTACGCGGAACGACACCTGCCAGGCCGGCGCGTGCGTCGGCGCCAACCCGATCGCGTGTCAGGCGCTCGACCCGTGTCATTCCACGGGCACCTGCGACCCGCAGAGCGGGGTCTGTTCCAATCCCAACGCGGCGAACGGGACCTCGTGCAACGACCAGAACGCATGCACGCAGCTCGATCAGTGCATGAACGGCGCATGCGTGGGCGCGGCGCCGGTCATGTGCATGGCGCTCGATCAATGCCACGCCGTTGGGACGTGCGCCGCGCAGAGCGGGCTCTGCTCGAGCCCGCCCGTCGGTGACGGGACGGCGTGTGTGCTGCAGAACGCGAACGCCGCCTGCGCCGCCGGGGCTTGCGGCGTCGTGTCGTGCAAGCCCGGCTTCGACAACTGCGATTTACGCGCCGACAACGGCTGCGAGGTGTCGCTGCCGACCTCCCCGGCGAACTGCGGACGCTGCGGCCGCGCCTGCCCCAGCGGTGCCTCCTGCGGGGCGGGCCTGTGCATCAGCGCGCCCCCCACGGGGCTGACGGCGGTCGCCGGCGGATGGAGCGTGCCGCTGGCCTGGACCGCCGCGCCGGGGGCGACCTCCTACACGGTGATGCGCGCCGCGGCCAGCTCCGGTTCCTTTCAGCCGCTCGGCACGACGACGGCGACCCGCTTCGTGGACGACGCGGTGGCGACCGGCGTGTCCTATGCGTACGCGATCGTGTCGAACAGCGAAGGGGGGGCGAGCGCGATGTCGGCGACGGCCAGCGCAACCCCGCTGGCGAAGCAGCTCTGTGTCACCGACGACGCGAGCTCGGTGCTGGTGTTCGACGCGTCGCAGGCGGGTGCCGTCGCGCCGGTGCGCACGTTGACGGATGAATTGACCGGGCTCGATGGGCCCGAGGGGGCCGGGGCCAATCTGATCACCGGCGAGCTGTTCGTCGCGCTGTTTGGCGGGAACGTCTCGGTGTTTCCGCTGTCGGGCGCCGGTGGCATCGCCCCGGTTCGCACCTTGACCGGCGCGGCGTCGGCGAACGCCATGAGCTTCTTCGCGCTCGACGTCGACGTCGCGAACCACGAGGTGGTGACGGCGGATCAGGACACCGGGGGGAGCGTCGTGGTCCTCGATGATCAGACCGGCGCCGTGAAGCGCGTGTTGACCGGCAGCGCGACGCAGCTCGGGCACCCCGTCAGCGTGATCGTCGATGGCCTGCACGGCGAGACGTTCGTGGGACAGCACGACGCCGCGGGCACGCAGCAGATCCTGACCTTCGGCGCGTCCGACGCGGGCAACGGCGCGCCTCGGCGCGTGCTGGGCGGCACCGCCAACACCGCCGTGGGGGGATGGGCGCTGGCCTACGATCGCGTCCACGACGAGCTCTTCTCGGCGTGCAACTGCAACAACCTGGTGATGGTCTACGATCGGACGGCGAGCGGGAACGCTGCGCCCAAGCGGACCATTCAGCTGCCGCAGCCGATCGTTCGTGTGTCCTCGCTGGTGCTCGACACGGCGAAGGACACCTTGTGGGTGGCGGGGTGGGGGGGCGTCTCGAAGGGGCAGCTCATGGAGATTCCGCGCGCCGCCGACGGCGCGGTGACGCCGCTGCACCCGCCCGTCTCGATGGGGTTGGTGGGCAGCGCGCCCCGCCTGGCGCGCTGCAACTAAGCGCGAGGGGGACACCTGAGCGTGGGGGGGACTGCGTCCCCCCGCGGGCCCCCCGGGATCCTACTGAGGTGCGCCGGCTCGGCGAAGCCGAGCCTCCCGTCGACAAACCTGCTCGCTGCGCTCGCTCTGACGCTTCGACGAAAGGTAGCTCTGCCGCCGGGCGGAGCGAAGCGTCGCGGAGCTGGCCGTGGTGCTCTGGGCCGAACCGCGGCGTCCGCCTGTCGATGAAGGAGCTAGGGCTTCGGAAGCAGCTCGCAGCGGTTGTACTGGGGCTTCGGTTGGACGTTGCCCCGCTCGAGCTGGTCGAGATAGGTGAAGACGGCGAGGCCGGCGTTGACGGCGCCTCGCGTGGCCCACCGGTTGGCGTCGGTGTAGATCTGCTGTTGAAGGTCCGTATCGTACGAGGACGCGAGCTTGTACTTCGGATCCTGGAAGAGATAGTCCGGGCAATAAGGGATCATCGGGCCGCTGCTTCCGCCGACGGGGTTGTGGGCGCGGTAGCGATCCGCGGCGGCCAGCTCGGCGGGGTCGCTGGGCTTCTGCAGGCACATGGGGAACACGTTGCCAGGCTGAATTCCGTTCGTCAGGCGGCCCCCGTCGTCCAGCACGGGCGCGTCGCTGGGATAGACGATGGTGCCCGGGTGAGCGGGATCGTCGGCCCAGTAAAGCGAATTCACGGGATCGATTCCCACGCCCGCGGACGTGGAGGTCTCGTAGTCCACCCACGAGGGAGGGGACGTACCGGGGACCGGCACGCGGAGCATCACCCGATTCCCCGCGCTGCAGAGGTGCTGCCACATCTCCGCGTCGCCGTTCACGTCGATCAAGGCGGTGAGGTCGCTCCAGTTCAGGGCGCCGGTATCGAGGATGCCGTCGATCTTCACGGCCCCCGGCGGGATCAGAGGAATCACCTGCGCGCACAGCGCCTGGGCCAGCTTCAGCATGTTGGGGGACGCGGCGGGGATCGAGTGCGCGGCCCGCGGTGCCCCGAGGATGCGGGTGGTGCCGACGATGTTGAGGATCGCATCGGGGATCTTGGCCCGGGTGCCCCCGAGCGCCATCCAGGCCATGTAGCGGGCGCCCCAGTCGTCCGCGGTCAGGCCGCTCGCGGCCACCTGCGCGCCGATGGTGGTGCTCCCGTCCGAGCCAAGCTGCGTGTCGGCGGGACCGAAGATGCGCGCGCGGTTGCTCCCCGGCGCGGAGACGACGCCGAACAGCCCGTCCCGGAAGTCCGCCACCCGGGCCGTGCCGCCGGTCATGTTCGAGATGGCGTCGGATAGCAGGCCGTGCGAATCGGCCTGGGGGCCGTGACAGTTGATGCAGATGTTGGTGAACACCGCCGCGCCTGGCGCTTGCATGTAGACGGGGGCGTCGGCGGCCGGCGCGGGGTTCGCCTGCTTCAGCCAGCGCGGGACCGCGGTCCCGCAGCCGGGCTTGCCCGCCATGACCTCGGAGACCTTGCAGCTCGCCGAAAAATCGCAGCCGGCCTTCTGCTGCCACAGACCGAAGGGCACCTCGGTGAGGATCAGGTCCCGCAGCGTCTGGGTCGGGGTGGCGTTCTGGCCCAGGGAGACGGTCTGGATCTCGGCGAGGACGTCGGCGCGGCTCTGCAGCTCCTGCTTTTGGAGGTTCGCGTCCTGAGGCAGATCCCCCATGTCGACCCTGTTGTCGAGAATGACGCTGTTCCAGTCGGGCCGTCGCGGGCCCCAGTCGCCGGGGGGCTCGGTCAGATCGGTCACCACCCAGTGCGCGCGATCGGGAACCCCCGTCTGGGGTTGAAGCAGCATGTTGGGATCTTTCGGATCGAAGATGGGACCACTGGACGGGACGATCGGTTCGTTTCCGCCCGCCAGGACGACCGCCGGATCGACGATGTCGGACGTGTCCGGGCAGAACGTGTAGCGTCCGGAGGTGTGATAGTCGGTCAGTCGCGTGGCCGCGTCGGTCATGGCCTGGGCGTAGCTGGGATCGCCCGGCAAGACCTCCACGTAGGGCTGGGGATTCGTGTCGTAGGCCTTCGTCCCGAAGACGGCGTCCTCGTCGATCTCAGGGTTCTTCCGGACCGCGGGGATGCTGACCATCCAGTCGGCCATGATGGGCGCGGCCCGGCAGTCGTAGCCTGCCGAGTTCATGGGCATGTGCGGGAACACCACGAAGTCGTCGGCGTACATGAACGGCGTGTCGACGTTGCGGTACAGCAAGCTGCGCCAGGGGGCGGAGAGATGCGCGGGCTTCGAGTCCGTGCGCCCCTTGCACAAGAAGCTCTGGGTGACGTTCGTCGTGCTCTGGGCGCAGGTCTTGACCGACTTGGGCCACCAGTTGTCCTCGTCGACCGTGTAGTCGACCGGATACTCGCGCAGCGACGGCGTGATGTAGGGCATCGGGATGTCCTGCTGAATTCCGCGCTGCCGCAGCGGGCTGAACCGATCCAGCGGAAACTGGAAGATGCCGCTCGTCGACGTGGCCAGGAAGTTCAGCGCGTCCTTCAGGTCGGGGTTCTTCACCGACGGATAGCCGCGCGGGTTGTGACAGTGCGCGCAGTTTCCGACCAGGTAAGCCTGGGCCTTCAGCTCGGCGTCGTTGGCGAGCGGGCGCGCCGTTCGGGTGCCCTCCGACTTCTCGAGGGGGAGCACGTCGGCTGGTGACGACATCCCCGTGATGACGCCGTAGTCGATCAAGCGCTGCAGCTGGGTCAGCTCGTCGGGGCCGGACACCTCGTAGGCGCCACCGGTGCCGGTCTCGCGGCGGGCCACCTGCAGCGGAATGAAGCCCAGCACGAAGTCGGTGGTGGGGCTCCCCATGTGGCATTGAACGCAGCGCTGGCTCCCCGGGATGGCATAGTGCCGCTTCAGCCCGGGATTGTTGACCTCCAGCTCGTACTGCAGGTTCGCCGGCATGCTGTCCCGGATCATCTGCTCCTTCGGCTCGTCGAGCGTGTACTCGAACAGGCTGTCGGTGAACGGGGTGCCATCGCGCAGGGGGAGCTGCGACAAGGTGGCGGTCGTCTCGTCGTCGCTCCAGACGTAGCTGCCGAACAGGGCGTTCTGTCGGGTCGTCCCGTCGGCGTTCACCGTGTCGGGCCGGGCCACGATGATGCGTGTCTCGATCTTGCGGAAGCTGTCGTTGCCGTCGCTGTCGATCACTTCCTTCAGGAACGTCTTGTAGAAGCGGGTGTTCGGGGGGATGTCGAACGTCTGGGTGTCCTTGTCGAACGTGACCGACTGCCCGCGGGGCACCCGGATGTAGCGGAGCTTGCCGGAGCCGTCCGACCACAGCGGATATTGCGGGGCGTAGGCGATGACGTTTACCTCCGCCAGCGCCTGGCTGTCGAGGGTCGTCAAGTCGGTCTCGCCCAGGGTGATGGGGAGCGCGGTCGCCGAGGCGAAGAAAGCGTCCAGCTGGTCCATGGTGTTCGCGCTCGTCCCCACGGTCCCCTTGGGGACGCAGTCGCCGATGTTGGTCAGGCTCATTCCGACCTGGGGCGAGAGCATGTAGGAGTTCGAGGTCCCGGAGTCCACCGAGGGGACGGTGAACAGCTCGTCCGGTCGCCCCTGCGCCAGCCATTGCGTGAGCAGGTTCGTGAGCACCACCATGGGATCGGAGGCGGCCCGCTGCGAATAGGGGCCGCTGCCGGGGACGCCCGCCGGAGGCATGTAGACCGCCGGATCGTCGGAGGTGATTCGATCGATGACCGACTGATCGACGACCTGGCTGAAGGTGGGCGGCGTGACGTGGAAGTTGCCCAGGCTGTTCTCGACGTGACAGCCGCCGCAGTTCGCCTTGAACAGGTTGATCAGGTTCTCGGTGTAGACGGTTGTCGTGGACGACGCGACCTGAGCCGACATGACGCTCGAGCGGGCCGGCATCGCCTCGGAGCCGTGGGCGGGCGCGCAGGTGAGGGGGGTGATGGTGGCGGGAAGCACGCTGTCGGTCGCGCCACCGTCGGTGGCGGCCCAGTTCCAGTTCGACGCGGAGCCGGGACCGCCGGGCGCCGAGCAGCCGGACAGTCCGGCGAGCACCGCCACCCAGGTCGCCCCGGCGACCAGGCCGGCGCGCGCGACCCGCGACCCGATTGCGATCAATCGCTGCTTCACGTCGCCGTTCTCCGCGGCCGTCACGGACCCTTGACCACGACGTTGTCGAAGAAGGCCTCGAACGCCATGCTGCGAAACGACTTGGAGACGAACAGCCGCACCGCGACCGACTGGGTCGTGGCCGGCGTCGCCGTCACGCCCTGAACGGTCTTCCAGCTATCGGTGTCGGTGACGGCGGTCGACGTGTACTGGCCGAGCAGCGTTCCCGAGCAGTCGGTCGAGGGGAAGAAGTCGAGGTCGAGCCCGGCGACGCTGCTGCTGCCCTGTCCGCTGGGGATGAAGATCTGCGTGGAGAGCGTCAGGGCGATGCCAGCCGACACCGGCACGCATTGACGGGCGCCCCCCATGGTGATGCCGTCGGCGTCGGCGACCACGACGTTGGTGACCCCCAGCGCGCCCGAGGTGGCGCTGCCAGTCGCGTCCTTGGCGCCGGTCCAGGTGGCGAGCATGCTGAACTCCGGTGTCCACGACGCGCCGCTGGTGGCGAAGTCGTAGTTGGACACGATCGACGCGGTTCCCGAGCCGATGACGCCGCCCGAGCCGACCACGCCTCCGGAACCGATGACGCCGCCCGAGCCGATGACGCCGCCCGAGCCGCCGACGCCGCCCGACGCCACGGCACCGCCCGAGCCGACGTTTCCCCCCGAGCCGACGACGACGTTCGAGCCGCCGGCGCCGCCCGCGCCCGCGCCCCCGGCTCCCGGGACATACCCGGGCGGGTCACCCACGGAGCAGGTGCTATCGCACTTGGCGATGTCGCACCGGATCAAGGTCGTGGCGAACCCGAGCACGTAGGGCTCCGGGTTGCTGGGATCCGCGTTCGCCAGGCGGTCCTGCAGATCGGACGGGAGGATCGACTCGGCCGCCGCCTCGAACTGCGCGCGGCAGCCGCCATTTCCCAGCCCCTTGGTCCAGCAGTCTCCGTTCTCCTGGCTCGCGGTCCCGCAGTAACAGATCGAAAAGTCACCGTCCGGCTTGGCGCAACCGGTTTGACGCCCGCAAACGACGGCGGCCATGCAGAGATCACTCTTCGCCCTTCCCATGCCGGGACCGGCCGCCGCGGTTCCCGTGGCGTTCGCGCAGTTGCTGAGCGGAACCTTGCAGCCACCCGAGGACATCTGCTCGCAGGCCGTGCACTGGTAGTACGTCACGTTGCTTCCGCTGGCCGCGCCACCGGCCCCGCCAGCGCCACCCGCGCCGCCGGCCCCGTCATCCGAGCCGGCTCCGCTGCCACCATTGCTGGCCGCGGTGTCGCCGCCGGCTCCGCCCGCGCCCGTGGTACCGGGGTAGGCGGGATAGCCGAGACAGGGTCCTGGACACTTGGTGAAATCACACGTCTGCAGCAGGGTCGCGGCCGCCCCGAGCGCGTAGGTCGCGTCGCCGAGCGCCATCCCCACGTCCGTTGGTGCGCTCGTCTGAGAGCTGATCTCGGCGGCGTTCTCGAAGACCGTCCTGCACGGCCCGGTCTGAATCCCCGCGGTCTGGCTGCACAAGGTCTGGTCGACGCCCATTCCGCAGTAGCAGTTGGGGAAGGGGTCTCCGGGGGTCAGATCCCCGATGTTCTCGCAAACGGGACCGCTCTCCAGGGCGGCTCCGTCGGGCGCGTCGCCCTTGGCCGCCACGGGATCGCACATCGGCTGACACTGGCTCTGGCGAACGCAGCTCAGGACCGCCTGGCACAGGTCCGCCTTGAGCATTCCCTTCGCCGGGCCGCCGGCGGCCGTGGGGGCAGGGAGGGGGTTGCCCTGATCGTCGACCATCGGCAGGCCGTAGCACAGCGTATACGCCGCCTTGTTCCTGCCCTTCATGCACATCGCCGCCTCGCACTCGGAGCAGGTCTGGCCCGACGCGCCCCCGTTCGCGCCGCTCGTGCCGCCGCCGCCCGTGGTACCGCCGCTTCCCACCGGGGCGTCGGCCTTCGTATCGGTCGCGCCGTCGGTCGTGCCGGCGTCCTTCATTCCGCCCGCGCCCCCGCTGCCCGTCATCGGCGCGTCAACCTTGGCGTCGGTCGGCCCCGTGCCCGCGGCGCCCCCCGCGCCCGCGTCCTTGACGGCGGCACTGCCGCCGACCGCGCCGTCGGTGTGGATGTCACTGAAGGGGCCGCCATCGGAAGCCCCCGATTGCCCCGCGTCGTCGCACGACGTCATGGTGAGCGTGACCAGCAGGACCGTGAAGAACGATGCAGTCGATTGAAGCCAGCGCATGGATTCCCGGACCCGGCCCCCATCAACTACCGTGCCATCGCGGCGGTGAAACGGACAGCGGATGTCCCCGGGAAAGTTGGGCGTCCGCTCTTCGATTCGCGGACACCGATCTCCGGATTTCGGAGAGACGCAGGTTCGACGCGCAAGGGACGCGGAATCGTTTCAAGCGGCTCCGCCGCGTCGTTATAGCTTCCGCACCGCATGCGAAAACAGCTGGGATTTTTGACGTTGGCGCTGACGCTGTCGATGGGGGCCGGGCTGCTCGGCGCGCGGGCCTGGGCCGGCGCGATCGATCCGCTGTCGACGCAATTCCAGATCAACCACGCCGACCCGGAGTCGAACGTTCCGCCGATGGAGCAGCGGAACGCCAAGCCCCTCGAGTTCGGCTACTACTTGCAGGATCTGATCACCTTCGCGATGGCCGCCGACAAGAGCGGCGACCATCTGGCCGCCGCCCGCTACTACCGCGCCTTCGCCAAGGCCGTTCCCGAGGAGAGCGTGGCGTTTTCGAAGCTGTGCGAATCGCTGGAGGCGGCGGGGCAGCGCGAGCAGGCGCTGGTGGCCTGCCGGGACGCACTGGGACGGCCGGGCCTGGAGCTGAAGGACTACCTCCGCTTCACGTCGCTGGTGCTGGGCAAGACCGGTCCATTGACGAAGGAAGAGCTCGACGACGTGACCGAGGTCGCCGCCCATCTGCGGAAGAACCCCGAGACTCGCGTCGCCGGGATTCACGTCGAATGCGAGCTGGCGATGCACACGGCGGACGTTCCGATGTTGCAGCGCTGCTCGGGCGAGCTGGCGGCGCTGGCGCCGGACGATCCGAAGACGATCTCGTTTCAGTGGGCGGCCGCCATGCGCGAGGAGAACGCCGCCGAGGCGCAGCGTCTGGTGAAGCGCGCCCGGATCGTGGGCATGAAGCCGGCAGGGTTGAACCGCATGGAGCGGGCGACGACGGCGCTGGACAGCAGCCAGACCAGCCGCGCCGTGACGCGTGGTTTGATGGGAGGACTGGCGCTGGCGGCGGTGGGCGCGGTCGCCGCGCTGCTGATCTGGCGTCGTCGCGGTCCTCGCCAGCGGCTGATGGCCTGAGCGCGCGCGCCCGCTCGGCGTCGCGCGGTTCAGTGAGCTGCCGCGCCGCCGACACCCGACGGTGCCGCCGCGCCACCGATGCCGCCAGCACCGGATGGTGACTTCGCGCCGCCCGCGCCCGTCTGTCCCGCCGCGCCGCCCACGCCGCCCGCACCCGACTGTCCCGCCGCGCCCCCGGTCGCCGGCGGCGCGGGGTGATTCACGAGCACGTTGCCCAGCTCGTAAGTGACGCTGTCCCAGCCGTCGCACAGGACGGCGCTGATGGGCTGCGTGCCGTTTGGCCACGCCGACGTATCGACGGCGCCGCCGAAGGTCCCCGCGCGGTCCATGGCCAGCACGGCGTCGCCGATCTTCAGGACCCCGGCCACCGCTTCGCCGTCGGGATCGCTGACGACCGCCGAAAAGGGGAGCGACTTGTCCACCATCGCCGAGGCGGCGCTGAGCTGAATCTCGGGGCGGCGGTTCTCGCCGTGCGGGAGCCCGCGCTGGGGCTTCGCGGCCCAGCGCTGCAGGGTCTCGCGCTGCCAGTCGAGCAACGACTGGGCGGGCGACGGCGGCATGCGCGCGCGCCACCCGCTCCCCGGCGGCGTGACGTCGGTGCCGATGAGGGCCGACAGGCTGTGGGCGAGGCCCTGGCCGGCCAGTGCGGCCGCCGCGTCGCCGCACACGTCGCTGGTCATGTCGTAGAAATCGAAGCGATACGACGAGCCCGATATCGGTGCGTTCGAGCCGTGACACTGCAAGCAGGCGCCGCGCACGATCGGCTCCACGTCCGCCCAGGTCGGTTGCGCTGGAACATCGTGGGAGTCACAACCCGAGCCCACCGCCCCGGCGAAGAGCTCGGCGGACGCGAACGCCGCCGCACGGATGATCGAACGACGCATCAGTCCGCTCCCTTTCCGCCAGCTCCGCCAGCGCCTCCCGCGGCTTGCGCCCCGCCGCCGCCACCCGCGCCACCCGCGCCACCGCCACCCGCGCCGCCGCCACCGGTCCCGCCGGCGCCCGTCGCATCCACGCCCGCGTCGGGCAGTGGCACCGTGCCGGCGGGGGGACCCCCGACGACCTTCGAGGCGCCGTTCAGGATCCAGCGCTCCACCAGTTCGATGTCCCCTTCGGCCAGCGGCCGGTCTGGCGGCATCCGCGCCACGTTCTGCGCGCGGAGCGCATTGACGACCCGAGACTCCCCGGGGTTGAAGGGGACGACCATCCCGCCAGGGCGCTGGCAGACCACGGTTCCATCCATCACGCGACAGCCCTCGTCGGCGGTGCCGTTGGGGTCGACGATCCAGACCCACAGCGCCGTCAGGCTGGTGTATCCGCGATCGGGATCGGAGAAATCCATGCCGTCAGCGGCGGCCGCCGGGCTGTGACAGCTACCGGTCGCGCAGTTCGGCTGAAAGATGATGGGCGAGATGTACTCCCAGGTGGCGGGGCGATGGTCGGCGCCACAGCTCGCCGCGCCGGACATGGCCAGGAGCCCGAGCGCCACGGTGGCGCGCAGCCCCGGCGAGCGGCGGGTTGGCAACGACTGAAGAGACTGTTTCGCCATGATGAGTCCGTCGAGCAGCTCAGAAGATGTAGAACGCCGACGCTTGCAGGCGGTAGTTCTTGCGGGTGGAGTCGTCGACGAACTTCTGGTTGAACCAGGCCCCTTCGAAGCCGAGGCGGAGCGCCGGATCCAGATCGATGAAGATGTTGCCGTCCGCCCACTGCGAGCGCTTGAACACGGTCGCGGTCATGCTGCCCGTCGCGTACAGATCGATGTTGTGCGAGCTGAGCTGCGAGAAGTTCGCCGACAGCCAGACGTGGCCCGACGGCGGCAGGTAGTACTGCAGGCCGACGATGAACGAGCGCCAGTCGATCGAGTGGAGCTGGCCGGTGCTGGAATACGTCACCAATCCGGGGTCGACGTTCGGCGTGTAGGTGGGCGCGGGCGTCGTCATGTTGGGGTTGGGGAGCGCAGGGAACGCCAGGTTCCCGGTGAGGCCGGTGTAGAGGTCGGCGATCCCCGTGCCTTGAACGAACGAGCCGGTCAACGTCAGCGCCTCCTCGCGGTGGTCGAGCGTCGCCGGAATGATGGGGACGAGGACGTCGACCGAGATACCTCCGGCGTTCTTCCCCTTCGTGCTGACCGGGGCCGACGCGAGCTCGTCGACGCGAAAGTGCCGGTAGACGCCCGAGACGCCGATGCCCGCCGCGTCGACGGCGGTGCCGGTCGAGCCGGCCGTGTGCAGGGCCTTCCAGCGATTGAACAGCAGGCGGACGCCGCCCTGAACGTCGGGCAACGCGCCGTCGCGCTGGGGAGGGCGGGCCACGGCGGTCGCGATGTCGAGCGTCGCGTTCTCCCCCTTGAACGAGTGCGACATGCGAAATTGCAGCGCGCGTGAGTAGATCTCGCCCGGGATGCCCTGGATCTCGACGGTGTTGGGATGAAAGTACGACTGCCACCCGAACAGCTGCCAGTACTGACCGGCCAGGAAATCGACGGCCGGCGTCTCCATCTTCAGCGCCATGTGCCGGAACCTGAATGTGGGGTTCGTGAACAGCGCCGACTCGGCCACCGGCGACGGTTGATTGCCCAGGAAGTCCATCTCGAGGATGGCCGAGGCACGGAGCAACTCCGTCTCGGGGCCTTTCAGCTTCAACCCGATGCGTGAGTTGCGCCCGGTGAACGTCAAGCGGCTGTGACCGGCGGCGAACGTCCCCGTCTTCGAGAGGACCGTGTTCCCCGGCGTCTCGTTGAGGGCCTGCGTCGAGTCGAGGATGCTGTCGAACTCGACGAAGCCGTAGAGCTCGGCCGCGTACTTGGTGCTGAGCGCCGGTTTGGGCGGCGCGGGTGGCGGAGGCGGGGGCGCGGCCACGACGGGAGGCGAGGGCGTCTCGCCGCTCGGCGGCGGCGGTGGCGCCTCGATCTGCACGTCGTCGCTGGGGGCGACCGGCGCGGCATTCTCCGTGGGCGCCGGCGCGTCCGTCGCCGATGCGTCGGCCTGCATCGTGTTGGCGCTGGCCCGACGGCCCGCCGCCAACGCCAGCACGATGAGAACCTGAGCAGTGAGCCTCGGTAACGGATGTCGTCGTCTCATGGATCTCCTCGAGCTCTTCACGAAAGACCGCGCGCAGTTCTGTCGTCCGGACGTCATAGGAAGTAGTGAACCTGGGCCAGGAAGGTCTTGGCGGACGGCAACCCCGACGGGACCGCCAGCTGGCCGTACAGCTGCACCTCGAAGTGCGCGTAGGGGAACCAGCTGAACAGGCCCGTGGCGGCGTTCGTCGTGGTGTCTCCCGCGCTGAGGTCGGTCTGCGTCCGTTCCCAGAGCAAGGTCGCCATCAGCCCCTTGAACGGGAGCAGCGCCACTCCGGTCGCGCTGACGAAGCCGTCGCTGCCGCCAGCATTGCCGGCCTCGCGATGAATGAGATCGCCTTCGCCGAGGAGCATCATCCGCGCGGGCGCCAGCCAGTACTTGCCGATGGCGCCCACGATGGTGCGCGCGGCGCCGGGCTCCGACGCGTAGCGGGCCTGCACGGCGATCGACCCGCTTTCGTTCAGGATTCGCCGCTCGAAGTACAGCGCGACGCCCGACTCGGTGCTGCCCACGTGGCGAAGAAAGTCGGGCGCGAACGCGGTGACGTGCAGCTCGAGGTCGTCGCCGACGTAGCCACCCGAGACGTTGTACGTCTCCTGCATCAGGTTGAAGCCGGTGTCGCGTCGGACGTACAGCGTGTGCTCGGCGAAGCGCATGCCGAACGGCGCGAAGAAACGTCCGGCGCGCACGTAAGGGCCGACCGGGCTGGGCCGCCACATCACGTAGTGCTCGGGCGAGATCAGCCACGACGCGGTGATGGGCTGATAGTTCTGGGCCGGGACCAGCGCCTCGTTGGCGCGCAGCTGGCCCCGATCGCCGAGGCTGCCGTAAGCGGAGAAGTCACCGAGCGACAGCCGCCCCGCGAGCTGCGCCTGCATGGGGAACGCCGCCACCTTGGCGCCGCTCGGGTCCTGGACGTCCTCGGCGACGAAGGCGCCGCGGACGTCGCCGCCCAGCGCCGCCCACGCCGGCAAGGTCGCCGCACCGTGAAGAAACGCGCCGTTCCCGCCGAACGTCGACAGCTCCTCGCCTGCGGCGTCTTGCCCGTAGCCGGTCAGCAGCCCGCCGCCCGCCGGCGAGAAGTGACACTGATCGCAGCGCGCCGCGCCCGACGAGAACTGCCACTGCGGAAACGCCTCGGCCGGTGTGGTCACCAGCAGTCCCGCGACCAGCGCCACGGCCGCCAGGAACAATCGTTCAACGGTCATTCAAATGACCGGCCCACGAACGAACGAGAACCCCGGCGCGTCTTCACGACGTGCGATGACGACGTCGAAGTTGGCCAGGGCGTTCATGACGGGGCCCTTGTACATCGGTGCGCGGTTCCGAAAATGCCAGGTTCGAAAACAGTCCGAAACGCTTTGGCGACTGTTGGTGTCTATCGTCGTGGCGGCGCTGACGGAAGGTGGGCCCACTCGGGCCGGATGGCCGTCACGCCATCGATTCGCCGCAAAAGCGTCGACAGCTTGTAACGAAATCGCGACCGGTCCGCCCTGGCACGCGGGCTACGGTGCGGAGTCATTTATCGCGAAACGGCCGCGGCGAGGGGACCTCGATCACTTCAATGAATTCTCCCCAGGCACTGTCCGAAACCTCGCTGGCGGAGGCGTCGGCGCTCGCCGCCGCGCCGACCTCGGAGGTCCCGCCCGATCTCGATCAGCCCGCCCTGTATGTGAACCGGGAGACCTCCTGGTTGGCGTTCAACGCGCGCGTCCTGGCCGAGGCCGCCAACAGCCGCTGGCCCCTGCTGGAACGGCTGAAGTTCCTGGCCATCTCGTCGTCGAACCTCGACGAGTTCTTCATGATTCGTGTGTCGGGCCTGCACGAGCAGCTCGAGGCGGCGCTGGTCGAGACCAGCGCCGACGGTCGCAGCCCGCGCGAGCAGCTCGACATCATCGGCCCGCTGATCCGGGGGCACCTGGAAGCCGCGTCGCGCCTGCTGTCGAGCGAGCTGCTTCCGGCGCTGGCGGCGGAGGGAGTTCACATCCGCAACTGGCGCGACCTCGACGAGGGTACGATGCACCTGGCGCGCCAGTACTTCCGACGCTCGGTGTTCCCGGTGGTGACGCCGCTGGCCGTCGACCCCGGCCATCCGTTTCCGTTTCTCTCCAATCTGTCGCTGTCGCTTGCGGTGGAGGCGCGCGACCCCGACACCGCGGAACGGAAGTTCGCCCGGGTGAAGGTCCCCGAGATTCTCCCTCGCTTCGTCCCGCTCGGTGACCTCGATCCGGCGCGCGCCGCGCCGGCGCCCGCTCAGCCGGTCGTGCACGAGTTCCTTCCCCTCGAGCAGCTGATCGCGGCCAACCTGGACGCTCTGTTTCCGGGCATGGAGATCCTCGGCTGCTCGCCGTTCCGGGTCACGCGCGACATGGACATGGAGATCCTCGAGGACGAGGCGCACGATCTGCTCTCCATCGTCGATCGCGAGATCCGCAAGCGCCGCTTCGGCGCCTGCGTTCGCCTGGAGGTCGACGCGGGGATCCCCGAGCGGGTGCGTCGTCTGCTGGTGGAGAAGCTGGAGATCGACGACGAGGACGTCTACGACGCGGCCGGCCCGCTCGGCCTGTCGGCGCTGATGCCGCTGACGTCGTTGAACCGCCCCGATCTGCGCGATCCTCCCTTCGTCCCACGCGCACTGGCCGAGCTGCCCGACGACGCCGACCTGTTCGACGTGGTGCGCGGTCGTGACGTGCTGCTGCACCACCCTTACGAATCGTTCTCGCCCGTGCTCGAGTTCCTGCGGCGCGCCGCGGAGGATCCGAAGGTCCTCGCCATCAAGATGACGCTGTACCGCACGGGCTCGAACTCCGAGGCGGTGCGGACGCTGATCCGCGCTGCCGAGAACGGCAAGCAGGTCGCCGTCTCGATCGAGATCAAGGCGCGCTTCGACGAGGAGAAGAACATCGCCTGGGCGAAGGCGCTGGAGCGGGCGGGTGCGCACGTGTTCTTCGGGCACGCCATCTCGAAGACGCACGCCAAGGTGGCGCTGGTGGTGCGGCAGGAGGAGGACGGCCTGCGTCGCTACGTGCATCTGGCGACGGGAAACTACAACGCTGGCACGGCCCGGCTGTACACCGACGTCGGCCTGCTGACCGCCGACCCCGAGATCGGCGAGGACGTGAGCGAGTTCTTCAACGGCCTGTCGGGCTTCTCGAAGAAGGCCCGCCACCGCAAGCTGGCGGTGGCGCCGACGGCGCTGAGCCAGGCGTTACTGGCCAAGATCGAGCGGCAGACGGAGCGCGCCAGGGCCGGTCAGCCGGCGCGCATCTTCGCCAAGATGAACGCCTTGGTCGAGGCGCCCATCATCCGCGCGCTGTACCGGGCGGCCATCGCGGGCGTGTCGGTCGATCTGTGCGTGCGCGGCGTCTGCTGCTTGCGCCCCGGAATTCCGGGGGTATCCGAGAACATCCGGGTGTTCTCGATCGTGGGGCGCTTCCTCGAGCATGAGCGGGTGTTCCTGTTCGGAGCGCCCGGCGACGAAGAGTGGTTCCTGTCATCCGCCGACTGGATGCCGCGCAACCTGCATCGGCGGGTCGAGCTACTGTTCCCCATCGAGGCGCCGGAGCTGCGCGAGCGCATCCGCCACGAGGTCCTCGAGCCGGCGCTGGCGCGGGACAACGGCGCCTACGACATGGACGTGAACGGCGACTACCACCCGCGGCTTCCCGCGGTCGGGGCGCCGCGCCGCGAGGCGCAGGCGGAAGTCATGGACCGGGTGATGCGACGAGCGTTGCAGGTGGTGGCGCGTGGCGCCGATGTCGCCAGCAAGGACCACGCCGTCGACCGAGGCAAGAAGAAACGCAAGGAGAAGAGATGAACACACCCGCGACGTCGTCGCTCCTGCTCTCGGGCTCGCTGTTCTGGCTGTTCAGCAAGATCGGGTAATCGTTCGCGGATCGAGGCTGGCGTTGCACCGCGGCGGGGGCGTTCGCGCCGTCGCCGCGGGCGCGTCTCGTCGCGTTCGCCTACGTATGACGCCGTTTGTGGGTTATATGTACGCGTCTAAACCGACCGATTTTGTCGAAAAGCCCAGGAACAAGGAGAGCACGATGGACAGCCGCACGACATTCCCCGCCTACAAGGTTCAGGATCTGGCGTTGGCCGAGTTGGGACGCAAGAAGATCCGCATGGCCGAGAAAGAGATGCCCGGCCTGATGTCGCTGCGGGAAGAGTTCGGCGCCAAGAAGCCCCTCAAGGGCGCGCGCATCGCCGGCTGCCTGCACATGACCATCGAGACCGCCGTGCTCATCGAGACCTTGGTGGCGCTGGGCGCCGAGGTGACCTGGACGTCGTGCAACATCTACTCGACGCAGGACGAGGCCGCCGCCGCCATCGTGAAGGCGGGCGTGCCGGTGTTCGCGTGGAAGGGCGAGACCTTGCCCGAGTACTGGGAGAACATCGAGCTGCAGCTGGTGGCGTTCAAGGACGCCCTGCCGCCAAACCTGATCCTGGACGACGGCGGCGATCTGACGTTGCTGGTGCACAAGGGCGCCGAGTTCGAGAAGGCGGGCAAGGTGCCGGATCCCTCGACCACCACCGTCGATGAGATGAAGGTCATCCTGACCTTGCTGGGGAAGAGCCTGAAGGCGGACAGCCAGCGCTTCACCAAGATGGCCAAGGAGATCAAGGGCGTCTCCGAGGAGACGACGACCGGCGTGCACCGCCTGTACGACATGGCGAAGAACAACCAGCTGCTGTTCCCCGCCATCAACGTCAACGACTCGGTGACGAAGTCGAAGTTCGACAACCTGTACGGCTGCCGCGAGTCGCTGTTCGACGGCATCAAGCGCGCCACCGACATCATGGTGGCCGGCAAGGTCGTCGTGGTGGCGGGCTACGGCGACGTCGGCAAGGGCTGCTCGCACGCCGCTCGCGGCCTGGGCGCGCGCGTGCTGGTGACCGAGATCGATCCCATCTGCGCGCTGCAGGCGGCGATGGAAGGCTACGAGGTCGTCACGCTGGAGACCGCGGCGCCCCTGGGCGACATCTTCGTCACGGCCACCGGTTGCGTCGACGTCATCCGCGGCGAGCACATGCGCGTCATGAAGGACGAGGCGATCCTCTGCAACATCGGCCACTTCGACAGCGAGATCCAGGTGAGCTGGCTCGAGTCGAACCCCGAGGTCAAGGAAGAGAACATCAAGCCGCAGGTCGACCAGTTCATCCTGGCCGACGGCAAGCGCCTGACCCTGCTGGCGCGCGGCCGCCTGGTGAACCTGGGCTGCGCCACCGGCCACCCCAGCTTCGTCATGTCGAACTCGTTCACCAACCAGACCATCGCCCAGATGGCCCTGTGGGAGAACGCCACCAAGGGCAAGGACGAGACGACCGGCATGACGTTCGGCGCCGGCAAGGTCTACGTGCTGCCGAAGAAGCTCGACGAGAAGGTCGCCCGCCTGCACCTGAAGAAGGTCGGCGTGAACCTGACCACGCTGACGAAGACGCAGGCCGAGTACCTCGGCATCCCCGTCGAAGGTCCGTACAAGCCCGATCACTACCGGTACTAAGGCACGCATGAACCTCTCCCACGAAGGTGGGAGAGGTCGCCGACCGCGGGTCGGCGGGTGAGGGGGCTCGGTAGAGACGGAGCCGGGCTATTCCCCGAGCGTGAACGTGTGGAGCGTCTGCAGGTCGCCGCCCACGAACGTCACCGTCAAGGTCTTCTTGTTCGCCTCGATCACGCCGAAGCCGTTCTTGCTGGCGGCGTAGAGCGATCTCGGTCCCGGCGTGATGGGGCGCGGCTCGGCGCCTCCGCCCCCCACGATGACGAACTCGACGCCCGACTCGGGCGCCAGGTGCTGCAGGTCGTGCTCGTGGCCGCACAGGTAGACGTCGACCCGCCCCTTCAGCAGCGGATACACGCTGTCGCGAACCGTGGGATCGCCGCCGTGCTTGCCATCCGAGTAGATCGGGTGGTGCCCGTACACGATCTTCCAGCGCGCCTTGCTCTTCCCCACCTCGGCGTCGAGCCAGTCGAGCTCGGCGCGCGTCACCACGTTGGTGTCGATGGAGAAGAACTGCACGGGGCCGGCCACGAAGGTGTAGCGGGTCGCCGGCATCCGCCACAGCGGCTCCTCGTGTGAGTGGAGGATCTCCGCCGCCGGGCTGTCGGTCTGGAACCAGTCGTGGTTGCCCAGCGACGGATAGAACACGATCCGCATCGGGCCGTACAGCCGCTTGAAGTCGCGGTCCCAGCGCGGATCTTCCGGGCCGCTCATGCCGGTGGGATAGAAGTTGTCGCCCAAGGTGACGGCGAACGTGAACGGCTTGCGCGCGTGGTAGCGCTGCATCGCCTCGGCCATCGTCCGCTGCCGCTCGCTGCCGTCCCCGAAGTCGCCGAAAGCCAGCACCCGCACGTTGCCGCGTCGGTCCGGCTTGACCGTGAAGACGGGCGGGGACTCGCGCAGGAAGTGGGGCAGGTTCTGGCCCACGGCGAACATCTGGTGGCGCTCGATGTCGCGCACGATCCGCTCGCGCTCGGGCGCATCGCGCGTCCCCGTCGACAGCCGGTGCTCGAGCGATACCACCACGGCGCCCAGGGCGGCCCGGCGCAGGGCGTAGGCGGCGGCCAGGGCCACGTCGTCGGAGGGATCCGTCTCGACGATCATCTTCAACAGGTCGGTGGTCCCGGGGCCGCCGATGTCGGCCACCAGCTTGAGGCGCTTCTTGTCGCTGTGCTCGGCGCGGTAGGCCGTCTCCAGCGCCGCCGCATCGGGCTTCGGGGGCGCGGCGGTCGCCTCGTCGTCGTCCGTCGGCGTCTGCGCGAGGACCGCTGGCGTCCGGTAGAAG
The DNA here is from genome assembly GCA_036500205.1 of Polyangia bacterium. Lineage (GTDB taxonomy): Bacteria > Myxococcota_A > Polyangia > Fen-1088 > Fen-1088 > DASYCK01. Next base: position 38,291 of record DASYCK010000056.1, read on the forward strand.
GGCCCGGCACCCGATAGCAGCGTGGCGAACGCCGCGAAGGCCATGACGCGGGGGAGGCGTTTCATCGTGAGGGCGAGATTGCCACGCCCGACCGGCGGTTTGACAGGCCGGCGCCCCGGTATGCTATATCCTCCTATCGAGATACGGGGATATATGAACCTGGCTGAACATGTCGACACGCTGAACCTGCTCGGCGACGAGAGCCGCATCCGGCTGTGCGTGCTGCTGCGCGAGCGCGAGCTCTGCGTGTCCGACCTGGTGCGGGCCACCGGCATCGCCCAGTCGCGCGTGTCGACCCACCTGGGGCGGCTGCGCGAGGCGGGGTTCGTGCGCGACCGCCGCCAGGGGGCGCAGTCGTTCTACGCCCTGGCGACCGACAGCCTGCCGTTGCCCGCCCGCGCCATCCTCGCGGACGCCGCCGGCTCGACCGACCCCACGCTGGAGGGTGATCAGAAGCGCCTGTCCGAGATCGAGCTGGAACGGCGGGACGGTCTGCCCGAGTCGGCCGTGAACGAGCTCGAGCGCGACTACTCGCCGGGGCGCACCTGGCACTCCCTGGCCCTGGGGCTGGGCGGCTTCCTGCGTCTGGGGGACGTGCTCGACGCCGGCTCGGGCGACGGCGCGGCCGCCAGCACCTTGGCGCCCCACTGCCGCTCGCTGACCTGCATCGACACCAACCCGCACATGATCGAGCTGGCCCGCGAGCGCCTGGCCCGCTTTCCCCACGCGCGCGCCCAGGTGGCCGATCTGCACGAGCTGCCGTTCGAGGCGGCGTCGTTCGACGCCGTGCTGATGTTTCACACGCTCACCTACGCGGCGCACCCGGCGCGGGCGCTGGCGGAGTGTGCCCGCGTGCTTCGCCCGGGCGGTCGTCTGGTGCTGCTCTGCCTGGACGAGCACCGCCAGCTCGACGTGACGGCCCGCTACGGCGAGCGCCACCCCGGCTTCTCGCCCCGGGCGGTGCGCGCGTTGATCACCCGCGCCGGGCTGACCGTCGTCACCGCCGAGATCGCCTGTCGCGAGCTGAAGAAGCCCCGCCTGCAGGTGGTGCTGGGAATCGCCGACAAACCGCACAGCAAGCCCCGCAAAGCGAACATGAAGTCATGACCACCATCCATCCGCTGAAGAAGCTGCTCGAGAACCGCATCGCCATCATCGACGGCGCGATGGGGACCACCATCCGCACCTACGGGATGACGGAGGGCCACATCCGCGGCGAGCGGTTCAAGAACGCCGACAAGGATCTGCTGAACAACGGCGATCTGTTCTCGCTGACCCAGCCGGACATGATCTGCGACATCCACCGCCGCTTCCTCGAGGCGGGCGCCGACATCATCGAGACGAACACCTTCGGCGCCACCAGCATCTCGCAGAGCGAGTTCTTCGTGGAGGATCCGCGCGAGCGCGGCGGCCGGAAGGACCCAGACTTCTACCAGAAGATCATCGAGGACCCGTTCCTCGACGGGCTGGCCTGGGAGATCAACGTCGCCTCGGCGCAGCAGTGCCGTGTGTGGGCCGATCGGGTGGCGAACGCCACGGGACGGCAGCGCTTCGTGGCGGGGGCCATCGGGCCGCTCACGGTGTCGCTCTCGAACTCGCCCGACGCCGAGGATCCCGGCTTCCGCGTGGTGACGTTCGATCAGGTGAAGGCGTCGTACATCCGTCAGGTGCGGGCGCTGATCGCTGGCGGCAGCGACGTGCTGCTGGTCGAGACGATCTTCGATTCGCTGAACGCCAAGGCGGCGCTGGTGGCCATTCAAGAGGTTTTCGCCGAGGACGGCGTCACCTTGCCGGTGATGATCTCGGCGGCGGTGGGGCGGGGCGGCGAGACGATGATCTCGGCCCAGACGGTCGAGGGGTTCTGGAATGCCGTCGAGAACGTGAAGCCGCTGTCGGTGGGGCTGAACTGCTCGCTGGGGCCGGACCTGATGTATCCGTTCCTGTCCGAGCTGGCGCAGAAGTCCTCCGCCGCCATCTCCTGCTATCCGAACGCCGGGCTGCCGAACCCCCTGTCGGCCACCGGGTTCGACCTCGAGCCGGCGGACATGGCTCGTTACCTGGGGCAGTTCGCGCAGGCTGGCATCGTCAACATCGCCGGCGGCTGCTGCGGGAACACGCCCGAGCACATCGCCGCCATCGCCCGCGCGCTGGCCGACAGGCCGCCGCGCGCGTTGCCGGTGATCCCCACGCCGTCGCCCATCGCGCCGGTGGCGGTCGCCGCGCTCCCCGAGGTGACGACGCAGGAGCGGCCGTTGCGGCTATCGGGCTCGCAGCCGTTCACGCAGCAGGTCGGCTCGTACATCATGATCGGCGAGCGCACCAACGTCGCCGGCTCGCCCAGGTTCGCCAAGCTGATCAAGGAGGGGAAGTACGAGGAGGCGGTCAGCGTGGCCCGCCAGCAGGTGGAGAACGGCGCCAACATCATCGACATCTGCATGGACGAGGGGATGATCGACGGCGTGGCCGCCATGTCGCGTTTCCTTTCACTGCTGGGCAGTGAGCCCGAGGTGGCCAAGGTGCCGTTCATGGTCGACTCCTCGAAGTGGGAGGTGATCGAGGCCGGCATCAAGTGCCTGCAGGGGAAGGGGATCGTCAACTCGATCTCGCTGAAGGAGGGCGAGGAGAAGTTCCTGAAGAACGCCCACACCGTGCTGAAGTACGGCGCCGCGGTGGTGGTGATGGCGTTCGACGAACAGGGGCAGGCGGCCACCTACGAGGACAAGATCCGCATCTGCACGCGCGCCTATCACCTGCTGGTCGACGTGGTCGGCTTCGCGCCCGAGGACATCATCTTCGACCCCAACATCCTCACCGTGGCGACGGGGATGGAGGAGCACAACAACTACGCCGTCGACTTCATCAACGCCACCCGCTGGATCAAGACCCACCTGCCGCACGCCAAGGTGAGCGGTGGCGTGTCGAACATCTCGTTCAGCTTCCGCGGCAACAACCGGGTGCGCGAGGCGATGCACTCGGCGTTCCTGTTCCACGCCATCCAGGCCGGCATGGACATGGGTATCGTCAACGCCGGCATGCTGGAGGTGTACGAGGAGATCGAGCCCGAGCTGAAGGCGCTGGTCGAGGACGTGCTGCTGAACCGTCGCCCCGACGCCACCGAGCGCCTGGTCGACTTCGGCGAACGCCTGAAGGCGGCTGACGCCGGCGGTGGCGTCGAGAAGCAAGAGAAGCTGGAGGAGTGGCGCAACGGCACGGTGGAGTCACGCCTGTCGCACGCGCTGGTCAAGGGGATCGACGCCTACATCGACACCGACACCGAGGAGGCCCGCGCCAAGCTGGGTCGCCCACTGGCGGTCATCGAGGGGCCGCTGATGGACGGCATGGGCGTGGTCGGCGATCTGTTCGGCGCCGGCAAGATGTTCCTGCCCCAAGTGGTGAAGTCGGCGCGCGTGATGAAGAAGGCGGTCGCCTACCTGATGCCGTTCATGGAGGCCGAGAAGGCCGCCAACGCCGCCGCCGGGCGCGAGGTGAAGACGCAGGGGAAGATCGTCCTCGCCACGGTGAAGGGCGACGTTCACGACATCGGCAAGAACATCGTGGGCGTGGTGCTGGCCTGCAACAACTACCAGGTCATCGACATGGGCGTCATGGTGTCGTGCGAGAAGATCCTCGAGCGCGCCAAGGCAGAAAAGGCCGATCTGATCGGCCTGTCGGGGCTGATCACGCCGTCGCTCGACGAGATGGCCCACGTGGCGCGCGAGATGGAGCGGCTGGGCTTCAAGCTGCCGCTGCTGATCGGCGGCGCCACGACCAGCCGGGCCCACACGGCCGTGAAGATCGCCCCGCACTACAGCGAGCCGGTGGTGCACGTGCTCGACGCCAGCCGCGCCGTGCCGGTCACCACCAGCCTGCTGAGCGCCGAGAACAAGCCGGCCTTCGTGGCGAAGCACCGCGCCGAGTACGAGGAGCTGCGCAAGACGCACAGCACCCCCCGCCACAAGCTGGTGCCCCTCGCCACGGCGCGAGCGGGTCGCACGCCCATCGAATGGCGGGCCGACGACGTTCCCGCGCCGCGGTTCACGGGGGTGCGGGTCGTCGACGACGTGCCGCTGTCGGCGCTGCGCGAGTACATCGACTGGACGCCCTTCTTCCACACCTGGGAGCTGAAGGGGGTCTACCCGCGCATCTTCGAGCACGAGGTCTATGGCGAGCAGGCGCGGCAGATCTTCGCCGAGGGGAACGGGTTGCTCGACGCCATCATCGCCGACAGGTCGCTGACGGCGCGGGGGGTGTACGGGATGTTCCCGGCGTACGGCGTGGGGGACGATGTCGAGCTGTACACCGACGCGAGCCGGGGCACGGTCCGCGAGCGCTTTCACTTCCTGCGCCAGCAGACGCTGAAGACGGACGGCGAGCCGACCCGCTGCCTGGCCGACTTCGTGGCGCCGCGGGAGACCGGCCTGCCCGATCATCTGGGCGGCTTCGCGGTGACGACCGGCATCGGCCTGAAGGCGCTGTGCGACGGTTTTCGCGTGAAGCACGACGACTACAACGCCATCATGGCCGAGGCGCTGGCGGATCGGTTGGCCGAGGCGTTCGCCGAGTACCTGCACAAGCGGGTGCGCGACGAGTGGGGCTACGGCAAGCAGGAAGACCTGACGAAGGAGCAGCTCATCCACGAGGACTACCGCGGCATCCGTCCGGCCGCAGGCTACCCCGCCTGCCCCGATCACACCGAGAAGGGGACGCTGTGGCAGCTGCTCGACGTCGAGAAAAACACCGGCATGCTGCTGACGGAGTCGTACGCGATGTGGCCCGGGTCGAGCGTCAGCGGCGTCTACTTCGCCCACCCGCAATCGCGCTACTTCAACATCGGCAAGATCGATCGCGATCAGGTCGCCGACTACGCCGTTCGCAAGGGGATGACCGTCGCCGAGGTGGAGCGCTGGCTGGGCCCGAACCTGAACTACGACCCGGCGGCTTGAGCGCCGTCGTTCCGCTCGGGGACGGCCGGCCGCACCCCCGGACGCGGACCTTCGTGAAAATCACCCAAGCCGTCGACGGCACCTGGGGAATCGAGGCCAAGGCGTAGGGGGCGCTGAGCTCGCGCCGCAGCCCGTTTCGACGGTGACGTCGCGAGCTGCCTGGCGTCTAGAAGAAGCTCGAGATGTCGAAGTAGGCGGTGACGGCGCGCCCATCGGTGGTATTGAAATGGAGCTCGTCGGTGGGCGACCCGCCGCACTTGGTCAGGGCCTGCATCGAGATCTTCGCGCCCGGATAGTGTGTGGCGACCCAAGAATACTCTGCCGGGATACCGTCCACCTTTATTCGTCCTTCACAGCTGAGCCCGTCCTTGTCGCTGCTCGGAGGGGCGCTCGTCGCCGGGGAAGACGTCGTGGCACAGCCGCTCAGAGCGCTCACCACGATCAGCAGGCACTTCGTCATCACGGTAACTTCCTTTCCGTTGGCGACCCGTCCCTCGAGTGAACCGTCAGTGCTCGGCGTCGCCCTGTTCGATCTTCCTGACGACCGATGGCCGTGCGCCGTTCGATGACCAGCGTGCCTTCGAAGGCCGTGTCATCCATCGCGCAGAATGCCATGTTAGCAAGCGGAAAGCACGAAGGGCAGATCGTCGGTGTCATTGCGCCCCCGCGTCGCCCACGTAATCCGTCGCACCTCCTGCGAGCGCAGGTTCCGCGGGAGGACCCCCGCGTCGAATGTGTCACCATGGCCAGGTCATCCGCCACGGCGAGATCAACGACGGCCGGTCGATTGTTCCCGGAAGTGTGGTTTGCGGGCGCTCGACGCCCGTGTACCGGACTCAGACTTCCCGGTTCCATTCGAGGCGGACGATCCGGCCGAGCGCCACGTTGAAGTAGCAGCGGCACACCAGACCGCGCCCGTCAACGATCTGGCTGCGATTCACCCACAGGTTCGCTCCAAATCGGTCGTCGATGTACACGTCAAGGGGGGAGCCGTTAAGGGGGCTCTCGTCGATGACGAATCCACCGAGGGTCCGGCACAAACGTTTCCGGTGATCACCGGGTCTGCCCCGGAGCCGCCGCTGGGATCGCTGTCCCAGAGAAGGAACGTCACCTGTCCGTGGACGTCACCCGCGACGCCAAACACGACATGCGAATCGGTCCCTTGACGGTCGTACTGCGCCACGAAAGCCGTGCCATCTTCAAATGCCGCTATTGCGCAAGCATCGACCGAGGAAGGGTCCGTGCCGAGAGCGGCATGGCCGCAGTCCGTGGCGCCAGGGCCTGCAAAAGCACTCAGCCCCGACGCCAGTTCACAACGGGACGAACAGCCCGTGGCTACCAGTACCGCGAGGGCCAACAGGCATCGTGTCATGTGGTGTGGTCAACGGTACCCCCGTCCGGGAGTGGACGCGAGCGGAAGGTACTGACGACTCGCCCGACGGAGCGGCACGTAGGGGTCAGATCACATCACCGAGATGATCCCCGAGTTCTTCGGCGGAGGGAGTTCGAAGTCGATCACGACCGGCGCGTGATCGCTGCTGCCCACCTCGCGCTGCGAGACCGAGCTGCGCGCGGTGGCCGCCACCGCCTCGGGCGCCATCACGTAGTCGAGCCGCCAGCCGATGTTGCGCTCGCGCTGGTTCCGCCAGGGGGCCCACCAGGTGAACAGCTGCTCGTTCGTGGGATCGAGGTCGCGCCCCACGTCCCGCAGCCCGCCCGCGGTCAGGATCTGCTCGATCAGCGCCCGCTCCTCGGGCCGCTGCCCCACCACGCGCGGGTCGCGCTGCGACGGGTGCACGTCCGTCTCGGTCCGGGCCACGTTCATGTCGCCGCACAGGATCAGCTGGCGATCGATGGCGCGCGCCGCCGCTGCGTACGCCTCCATCGCCTTCAGGAAGGCGAGCTTGGCCGCGTAGTCCTTCCCTCCGTTCGGGACGTAGATCGACGCGATCGACAGGTCGCCCAGATCGGCGACCACGATCCGCGTCTCATGATCGAATTCGGGGTGGATAAAGCGCGGGCGGTCCGGCGCGAAGAGCTTGTTCACCAGCATGCTCACCCCCGAGTACCCCTTCGAGCCGTGCCAGTAGCACCAGTAGTCGGGCAGGGCGGCCAGCGCCTCGGGGATCTGCTCGGGCAGCGCCTTCAGCTCCTGCAGACACAGCACGTCCGGCCGCTCTCGCTCGACGAACGCCGCGACATCGGTCTCTCGCGCGCGGACGCCATTGACGTTCCAGGTGACCAGCTTCATCGGTCGAGACTCTAGCGCGCCCCCCCGCGCGCGTCCGTGCCACATCGCCTTTGACGGGCGCTGATCCGGGAGCTATCCCCCGTCATGCTCTTCGATCCCTTCGTGCTTCGTGGCGTGACGGTCCGCAACCGCATCGGCGTCTCCCCGATGTGCCAGTACTCCAGCGTCGACGGGCTCGCCGACGACTGGCACCTGGTCCACCTGGGCAGCCGCGCCGTGGGGGGCGCGGGGCTGGTGTTCACCGAGGCGACGGCCGTCGAGGCGCGCGGCCGGATCTCGCCACAGGATCTGGGGCTGTGGAACGAGACGCAGATCGCGCCGCTGGCCCGCATCACACGCTTCCTGCGCGGGCAGGGGGCCACCCCGGGAATCCAGCTCGCGCACGCGGGGCGAAAGGCTTCGACGGCGCGGCCCTGGCAATCGAATGATGGCGGCAAGCCAGTGGCGCCGCCCGCCGGCTGGACCCCCATCCTGGCGCCCAGCGCGCTTCCCTTCGACGCCGGCTACCAGACGCCGGAGGCGCTGAGCGAGCCCGACGTCGCCATCGTCATCGACGCCTTCGCGGCCGCCGCCAGGCGCGCCCTGCAGGCGGAGTTCGACGTCGTCGAGCTTCACGCCGCCCACGGCTACCTGATTCACGAGTTCCTGTCGCCGGTCACGAACCGGCGCGACGACCAGTGGGGCGGAACGTTCGAGAACCGGATCCGCCTGCTGATCGAGGTGGTGCGCGCCGTGCGGCGCGTGTGGCCCGACCGCTTGCCGTTGCTGGTCCGTCTGTCGACCACCGACTGGCTGGACGACGACGGATGGACCGTCGAGGACTCCATCGCGCTCGCCCGCCGCCTGCGTCCCGAGGGGGTCGATCTGATCGACTGCTCGTCGGGCGGCATCGCCCCCCGCGTCGCCATCGACGCCGGCCCCGGCTATCAGACCGGGAACGCCGCCCGAATCCGCGCCGAGGCGCCGATTCCCACCGCCGCCATCGGCGTCATCACCTCGGCCACCCAGGCCGAGCACATCCTTCGCACGGGCCAGGCCGACCTGGTGTTCCTGGCGCGCGAGCTGCTCCGCGATCCGTATTTCCCGCTGCGCGCCGCCGCCGAGCTGGGCGCGAAGGTGGCCTGGCCGCCCCAGTACGACCGCGCCCGCCCCGCGCGGTGACGGTCAGCTCAGGTTGTGAAACACGTGCTGGACGTCCTCGTCCTGCTCCAGCGCGTCGACCAGCTCGAGCACCTCGGTCGACTTGTCCTCGGGGAGCGACAGCAGGTTCTGCGCCACATACTCCGACTCCGCCGACTGGACGGCGATGCCTCGGGCCTCGATGGCCGCCTGCAGCTTCCCGAAGTCGACGAACGAACCGCGCACGATGAGCTGCGGCTCCCCCTTGTCGTTCGTCCCTTCGCCCATCTCCTCGAGACCGTGGTCGATGAGGTCGAGCTCGAGCGCGTCGAGGTCCTTGCCGGCGACCGCCTCCGGGGTCAGGCGAAACACCCCCATGTGCTTGAACTGGAAGGCGACGCTCCCCTCGTTCCCCATGGCGCCGCCGTTGGACTTGAAGGCGTTGCGGACGTTCGCCACCGTGCGGACCACGTTGTTGGTGGCCGTCTCGACGATGATGGCGATGCCGTGCGGGGCGTAGCCCTCGTAAACGACGATGTCGTAGCTCTCGGCGCCCTGGCCCGAGGCCTTCTTGATCGCGTTCTCGATCCTGTCCTTGGGCATGTTGGCGGCCCGCGCGTTCTGCAGCACGCGGCGCAGGGTCGAGTTGCTGTCGGGGCTCGGTCCGCCCGACTTCACGGCGATGGCGATGTCCTTGCCGATGCGGGTGAAGGCCTTGGAAATCTTGTCCCACCGCTTGAACATGGTGGCCTTGCGAGTCTCGAAGATACGCCCCATGGGCCCGACTCTTACCCGGCTCGATGTTGTCTGTCGAGGCTGGAGTTCGCGGGGACGGCTAGGGAACTTCCTGGGTGACGGTCACGCCGCCGCTGGCGTCTTGCGTGCACGGGAAGGATGGCGCGAGACAGGCACAGGTCGCGCTCCCCGCGCACGAAGAGGGTGTCGCGGTGCATGCATAGGTGCCAGGATTGCCCACCGCGCCACCGACCTGCGCGGCGCAATACTGCGTGTCGAGGGTGCAGAACGACCACCCGCACTCGAAGGTTCCCGTCGGCGGCGTGCAGGTACCGTCGACCGCCAGATCGGTCCCCGCCGAGTTGGCCTCGCAGGGGTTGGAGTAAACCTTGCCGTCGCAGCCGCAGGCGGGGCGCTGCACGCAGGTGACGCCGCCCACCGGTGACTTGCACACGCCGTGAACGAGGCCTGCCCCGCACCGCTCATCCGACCAGGCACAGAACGCGCCAGTTGGACAAGCGGCGTCGCCCGTGCCGCCACAGGGCTGGGAGCCGCCCGCGCCGCCCGTTCCGCCGTGACCCGCGGTGCCGGCCGTTCCGCCGTTACCGGCCGCGCCGCCGTGACCCGCGGTGCCGGCCGTTCCGCCGTTACCGGCCGTTCCGCCATGGCCCGCGGTGCCGGCCGTTCCGCCGTGGCCTGCGGTGCCGGTCGTTCCGCCGTTACCGGCCGCGCCGCCGTGGCCCGCGGTGCCGCCTCGGCCACCCAGGCCCGGCGCGCCGCCGCCGCCCGTGGCGTTCGCGCCGCCGGTCCCCATGGCGCCGCCTCCTCCGTGCGTGCCTCCCGTGGAGCCGCCGCTTCCGCCTGTCCCGGTCCGTCCGCCTCCGCCCGCGCCACCGTTCGAGCCGGTGCTACCCCCGCCGCAACCAGCCACCACGACCGCGAGCAGAACGACGATGTGTCTCATGGGCGGCCGGGTTGCAATCCACGCGCCATCACGAAGGCCCAGAATCGCGCCGCCATCGATTCAGGAAACTGATACCGACCCTGGATCGAAGTGGAAAAACGTGTTTGGCCCCGCCCAGGGGGAACGTCTTGAAGACGTCGTTCAAATCGGCGCCGCTCACCCCCCCCCGCCCAGTCCGTCGAACGACCCGGCCAGCATCTGGCGAGCGGCCGCCAACACCGCCCCCCAGGCCACGCGGGCGAGGGCGCCGCCGACGCTGATCCGTCTGACGCCGAGGTCGGCCAGCGCGGCGACGCCGAGCCCGGGACGCATCATGAGGACGTTGACCGGCTTCGGCGCGACCGCGCGCACCATCGCCGTGATGTCCTCGGGAGCGCGGACCGCCGGCGCGTACAGACAGTCGGCGCCCGCCTCGGCGAAGGCGACCAGCTTGTCGAGGGCGGGGAAGCCCAGGTGCTGCATCATGCGGGCGGTGCCGACATCCCAGGGGTTCGGCAGCACGAAGCAACCGCTCGCGTGGAGCGCGCGGAACGCGGAGCGCTTCTCTGCGGTGGTTCGGCTCATGCGATCTCTTACACGGCGGGCCGCCTCCGCGCGTATCTCAAGCGCGTTCTTCCCGCGCCCCAGATCAGCGGCCGCTGTACCGGCGAACCACGGCTCTGATCAGGGCCGGCGCGTTGATGGCGTAGATCGACGTTTCGCGCGCCTCGGGCCCGGGCTGGGCGCCCCAGCGCGCCGCCCAGGCCGACGAGCCGGGCGGAAAATAGATCCGGGAGAGGCCGGCGGCGATCGAGCCACGGAGCCATTCGGCGGTGATCAGCGTCAGGGCGCTGAAGCGATAGACGTCCTCGTCGAAGCCGGAGTAGTAGACCGACCCGCAATCGGGCCCCTCGATGAACGCCTGCGCGGCGCGGATGCCCTTGCGCGTCTCGAGGAACACCAGGGAGACGGCACCGCGCCTGGCCAGGCGCTGAAACCAGTGCCGCACGAACGATGCATGAACGGCCGTGGGGATGTGATTGCAATGGGGAATTCCCAGGGGTGATCGGCTGCGCTGGCGGTGCAGGGAGATCAACGCATCGGTCGCCAGCCCGACTTCCCCTGGCGTGCGGGCGGTGCGGATCTTCCAGGGCCCCACCTCGCGGGCCATCCGCTTCGAGTAGAAGGCCAGATTGTCGCGCATCGACTTCGACAGGCGGCTGCGAAACAGCTGCCAGGTGGACGGCAGACGGATCGACATGGCGCTGGGGGCCGAGCGGTCGAGCTCCACGCAGCGTCGTCCGCTCAGGGAGAGCGAGTCCCGGAAGTCTTGGAGGGAATCGCGCACCACCGCGACGTCCCAGGTCCGCGCGCCGGCCCGGCTGGCCAGGTGATCTTTGACCGCCGCCACGGCCGCTTGCTCATGCCCCTCGCGGAACAGCGTGATGGGCTCGTCCGACATCGGCTCGAACGAATAGCTTCTCCCGAACGGCTGGAGCCGCACGCCCACGACGGACCCGACCGCGCGGCGCTCCGCGAACAGCGGCACGATCCCGATCGTCCGTCCCAGGCGATCGTGAACGACGACGACGTCGAAGGCGCCGGTGGCCCGACCGCTGCGGCCGAGGACGAAATGCCGCCACCACTCGACGGCGAAGTCCCATGAATGAAACGGGCTGGGATGTCGCACGTGGCCCCACAGCTCGGTCCAGTCCGACTCCAGCTCGAGGAACGCCGCCTCCGTCGTCACCGAGCGGCACCGCAGACCATCTGCTCGCGTCGACGGCACCCTGACGGGGATCCGGAGGGGCCGCGAGTCGGCGGTGGGAACGGCTTCTCGGGCCGTCGTCCCGGCCAGGACTGGACTCTCCACGCTTCCAGACGTCGGCGCGTCATCGCCGATCCTTGAGCGCGATCACGGTATCGGGCTCATTTTGGAATAATCCGCGTGTGAAGCTCGTAGCGTGTGGAGCTCGTAACGAAAGGGCCGCGCGCTCACGGAGCGCGCGGCCCAAGCAATGTCAGTCGCCCACGCGGAGCTAGATGTAGTCGTCTTCGTCCGGGGCCTCGTTCGGGCGGTCGGTCTTCCGGACCGCCCGCTTCACGTCCGTCTTCACCTCTTCGAAGGCGCCCTTCACCTTCCCCTTCACCTCCTCGGCCACCCCTTCCGCCTTCTTCGCGCGATTCCCGGTGGCCCGGCCCTGCGCCTGCTTCGCCTTGCCCTTGATCGTATCGATGAGCTCTCCCATGGGATCCTCCTTTTGGACGTACCCGACGGAGAAATGCATGCGGTAGGCCAGGGCAGCCCCCGCCCAAGAGACGCCTAGATCTCGGGAGGAATTGCCGGGGGATGAGCGGATCTCGTCCCGTCGGTTACGCAGTCGTAGCGGGCTCCGCGTCGCGGATCGAAGGTTCGCGATAGGATGGCCGACCAATGCCTCCTGCCCTGCGCGTGGCCCTCGCTACCGTCGTTCTTTCCGCCATCACGACGGCTCACGCGGTGGCCGCCGACCCGCCTTCGATTCATTGGCCACTCTGGATCATGCACACGCCCCCCGTCGGCGCCGAGGCAGCGCTGGGCGCGGGCGAGACGCTCTTTCAGATGGACGTCGATCCGCGTGGCGGGTATCTCGTGTTCGGCGTCCGAGCAGCGGCCGGAACGACCGGCGCCCTGCGGCTGTGGGACTTCAAGACGGCGCCAGCGCCGTTGCGGGCGGCGGAGCTCGACGGCCGCTCGGTCGAGTCGCTCGCCTTCAGCCCGTTCGACGCTTCGTTGTTCGTCGCCAGCAGGGACGGCGCCGGGACGCGCATCGACCGCTTCACCATCGAGCCGGACGGTCGGGCGATGCGCAAGGTGGCGACCGTGTTCACCTCGCCCCACCGCATCGAGCGGCTGGTGACGGGACTGGTGGCGTACGATCAGTGCGAGCGGCTGTACTTCGGTCTCGAGACGATCCACGGACGCTTCCAGATCATGAGCGTCCGCGGCGACGGCACGGGCGCCTACGAGGTGACGTCTCCCGGCGGGACCGCGACCGCTCTCACCGACGCCGCCTTCCGCGCGCGGCAGGCGGGCGCCGAGGAGGAGCCGCCCAAGGTGGTCCGCGCCACCTCCGCCGTTCCTCTGTCGCTGGCCCCCGACGGCACGCTGATCTGGCGCGCTCCCGCCGGGGCGTTGATGGAACAGACGTACGCCGTGAACTGGGGCCAGGCGACGGCCATCCCCGGTGGAAGCGCCGACGTGGATGAAGTCGCGCCGGCCAACGGTTACTTCCGCGAGCGCTGGACGAAGGGGCGCCCTGGGTTCGAGTTGCTGAACCGCAAGCACGGACGAACCGAGCGCGTGGCGGGCGACGTGACGTTCGCGTCGCGCCCGGTCGTCGCCTTCAGCGGCCGGGCCTTCATCGGCGAGCTGTCCGACGGCACCACCTCGAAGCTGCGCACGTTCGCGCTGCCCTCCCGGGCCGCCGCCGTACGTGTTCACCCCGGGGCGCTGCCCACGAAGGAGGCCATGCAGCTGCTGGAGCGCGACGGGATCCTGCTGACGCCGACCGAGGACAAACAGATCTACGATCGCTACGATCGGCTCGCCTATCTCGATCTGGGCTGCGGTGAGCACGGTGGGATCTACAACTCGGTCTTCGCGTCGATCGACGGCTTCTTCGAGGTGCTGAACGCCGGGTTCGAAGCCGTCTTCATGGTGGCCGAGCAGAAGGTGTCGCGGCCCGCGCTCGCCGCGGTCATCAAGGAGCTGGCGCGCGTCGGCGCGGCCCAGGGCAACAAGCGGCTCACCGCCATCGCCTCGACCGCCGCCGCGGTCCTCACCGGCAATCTCGAGGGTCCCGAGGGGGCGCTGATTCGCGCGGGGCAGAGCGCGCCGAGCACCTTGCCGATCAACGTGGACGGCCAGCCGATCGGCTATGGCGACTTCGTTCCGCGCGGGCCCTACGCGGTGTCGAAGCCGCTCTCCAATTATTTCCGGGCGTTCAAGCTGATGAGCTCCCTGCAGCTCGCCCGCGCCGAACAGCGGGCGCTGGCCGGTGACGCCGCGTTCATGGCGGCCCTCAGACGCTGGGTCGACGTGCAACGCCCCTTCCTGGCGGGCACCCGCCACCCCACGCTGTTCGACGTCGGCGTCCGCGCCACCGACGTGCCATCGGAATGCATCCCGGCGCGGTTCCGCGCGACGGCGCCGCTGCTGTTCCCGCTCGCCTGGTCGATGGACAGCGAGATCCTCGAGGGGAGCGTGGCGCGCGATGGGGTGGGGCCGAGCTGCGGAGCGGTGCCGGGGCGGTCGCTGCCGACGGGCCTCGATCTGCTGGCCGGCCTGGGCAGCCCGAAGGCGAGCGCGCTCCAGGCGGCGGAGTACGAGGCATACCCGGCCCTGGCGACGTCTCGGGACGCCGCCACGCATCGGGCGGCGGTGCTCGCCAAGGCGACGACCTTCATCGATTCGTACCTGCGCCTCATGCAGCTCCTGGCGACGGACACGAAGACCCCCGAGGCGGTGACAGCGGATCGCTGGCAGAGGCGCCTGCTGCAGTCGGCGCTCGGCACCTGGGTCGGCTTGCGGCACACACTGGTGCTCGTGTCCGAGAGGGGGTCGGCCGAGTGCGGCGGCGAGGCGCACCAGTTCGAGCTGCTGCAGGAAGAGCCGGCGCGCGGCGCCGTGGATCCGCTGCCCGAGGCCTGGAACCAGGTGGGAGCGCTGCTCGAGCTGCTGGCGAAGCACGCGCGCGCGCAGGCGGTATCGAAGGGGCTCGCCGCGCAGCTGCACGAGCAGGCCGGCGTCGCGCGCGCGTTCGGCAGGATGGCCGACGAGCAGATGCGCCAGGTGCCGCTGACGGCGACGGAGTACGAAATGATCGAGGGCTTCGGCGGCGCCGTCGAGCACCCCTACCTGCTGTTCAAGAGCGCGCTCTCGCGGGTCGCCCAGGGTGGGGACGAAGGGAACATCCCCGTTCCCGAGCCCATGACGAAGATTGTCGACATCCAGCGGGGCCCGGGCGGCGAGGTCTGGCACGCCGCCGTCGGTCACCCCTGGGAGGCGCTGGTGCTGCTCGGCGATCGCGGCGTCCTCGTCCCCGCGACGGGCTCCGTCTATTCGTTCTACGAGGTCACCGCGGAGGCGCCGCTGACCGACAAGGCCTGGCGCGAACGGATGCCCACGGCCCAGCCGCCGGCGTGGGTGCGCCCGCTGCTTCACGACGGCCCAGACTGGCAGGCGGAAAAGGACCACCACCATCACCAGTGAGACGGTGAGGGCGGTCGTCGCGCTCGCGGTGCTCCTCGGGGGCGCGGGGCGACTTGCTCCGGCGATGGCGCAGGAGAAGCCGGGCCCCGGCTGCCTGACGTTCGTCGGGGACGTCATGCTCGCGCGCCACGTCGCGACCCAGCTCGCAGCGCGACAGCAGAGCCCGTGGGGGGCGCTCGCCGGGTCGCCGCGGCTGGCGCGGGCCTGGGTCGGGAACTTCGAAGGCGCCGTCGTGCCGGACGCGCGCGCGTCGTGCCCCCGCCGCGACGGCCTGTGCCTGGGCGTCGAGCCGGCCACGCTCGCCTGGTTGCGAACGTCCCCGTTTCGCGCGCTGTCCATCGCCAACAACCACATCGACGACTTCGGCCCCGCCGCCCACACGGCGACCCGCGACGCGCTGGCCGGGCAGGGGATCGTGCCGGTCGACGAGGAGGGAGGGCCGACGATGCTGGATGTCGACGGCGTCTCGTGGGCGCTCGTCTCGGTGAACCTCGCGGGCCGTGCGCCGGCGGCGGCCCAGCAGGCTCTCGAGCGGGCGCGGCTGCAGATCGGTCTGGCGCGGGCGCGAACGGGGCGGGTCGTCGTGCTGCCGCACTGGGGGCGAGAGGGGACGTCGTTCGTCACGCCAGAACAAGAGCGCTGGGCGGCGTTGTTCGTGCGCTGGGGGGCGACGCTGATCGCGGGCAGCCACGCGCACGTCGTGCAGCCGGCTCGTTGCGACGCGGAGGCGGCGCTGTATTTCGGGATGGGGAACCACCTGTTCGATCAGGCGAGCGCCGCGGCTCGTGACGGGCTGGCGGTGACGTGCTGTCCGCGAGGGGAAGGTCTCGTCTGCACGACGGCGCACACGAACCGTCCGGCGCTCGGGGTCGAGCCGGTGCTGGTCGAAGGCGACGAGCACGAGAACGGGGGAACATGTGCCGTCGATGTCGCGCCCCCGGATCGGCGCTGGCTCGCGCATCCGGCGCGCGACGCGCTGCTGTTCGTTCAGCCGTTTCCCGCCGCCGGCCCCGGGGCCTTCTTCGCGCTACGCCGGCTCTGGTCGTCGTTCGACCACGAGGACGCCCTGCGCCCCTACGTCTTTCGCGTCGAAGCCGGCGCGCCGCCCGCCGGCCCGAAGATCGTCGACATCTGGCGCGGCACGGCGCTCGGTCGGCCCCTGGTTGCCGCGCGCCTCGTCCCGTGGCGCGACAGCCAGCTGCTGTGCGCGCTCCACCGCGACGACACGTTTCTCGATCCGAAGCCCGAGACCACGCAGCGGGTCCGCGCCGTCTACCGATGGACGGGCTTCGGGTTCAAAGGGAGCGACGACGAAAATGCCAGGGAGGCTTGTGATGAGTTATGAGACTTCCGATCGAAGGACGCGTGGACGTCT
This sequence comes from Polyangia bacterium, assembly GCA_036500205.1. GTDB lineage: Bacteria > Myxococcota_A > Polyangia > Fen-1088 > Fen-1088 > DASYCK01. The sequence goes on from DASYCK010000056.1 coordinate 54,911, forward strand.
CGTTCGGAACCTGCGGGGAATCCGAACGAGCCCGCGGGATAGAAGAACTCGTCCGATAACAGACTATTGCAAGCGGAGCGCCCGGCGAGCGGATCGCCGGGACGTATTGGACAGCAGGCGCACGCCAGGAGAACTGGGACCAGCCATTTCATGACGTGATGCAGTTCGTGGCGAGTCTCAGCCGACGCTCTTCTCTGGCTGGCTCCTCTGGCCAGCGATCGAAACCGGGGCCGTCGTACCCGACCGTCAACGCCTGCTCCGGACCATCTACGAATCCGAGCGGCGCCAGATCATTGGTCGCGTCGGAGCAGAATAGCGCCGCCAGCAGGCGCGCTTGCGTTCGGCCGACGTCGACCTCGAACATTCCGCCCAGGTACGCCGCCCCCGGACGACCCGTGCGCGCCGCCAGCTCCAAGCCACGCAAGACCTCGAGCGGCCCGCCCATGCGCGGTGCTTTCAAGTTGACCGATTCCCCGCGGGCCAGCGCGACCGCCACGGCGCCGGCGCCATCGAGTGAGGCGTCGCGTGCGATGTTTTCGTGGGTCGTGCCGCCGGGGGGATCCTCGAAGATCGCCTCGGGGAACAGCGCCGACAGCTCCGCCGCCAGGCGGGCGTCGCCCCGGCCCTTGAAGTCGAGGATGGCAATCCCCGGTTGCCGCGCCAGCTCTTCTCGCGCCGCCTGGTCCCAGGTCGGATCGACGTCGATCTTGAGAGCCTCGGTCCGGCCCGCGGCGCGGAGTTGCCACACGTGCGCCGCCGCGTCGGAGCGCGCCGCGAACGACAGCACCACGCGCAGCGAGGCGCGCGCCACGCCCGTCAACGCGGCCAGCGTCGTGCCGGTCTGCCGCAGCGCCAGATCGATCAGCGCCGCCTCCAGCGCCGCCCGTTCGTAGCCGCGCGCGGCGGGCGCAATCGACGCGTCGACCCGGCCTGCGCTCACCAGCAACCCCGCCGCCCCCGCCGCGAACCTCGCGTGCTCCTCGTCGGTGAACGCCACGTTCTCGCCGCAGCCCACCTGCCCGTCGCCCGACAGCCGGACCACGCTCGACGGGCGTGGCCCACCCGGATAGTCCTCGAGCGCCACCGCGCTTCGCACCACCTCGACCCCCGTCACCCGCACCGGCAGCGCGCCGAGCACGTCCGCCAGCTCACCCGGACTCAGCTTCGAGCGTTGCCGCTCGCCACCGCTCACACCGGTCTCGCGCAGCGAATTCCGGCGAAGATCTGGCGGCGCTCCGGGAAGTCCCAGTTGCGGAAGGTGGTGCGGGCCACGACGGCGCGGGTGGCGAAGGAGGCCCCGCGCAGGACCCGGTAGGTCTTGCCGAAGAAGACCTCGGAGTACTCCTTGTACGGGAAGCTCTCGTAGCCGGGGTAGCCGTCGAACCAGCTGTCCGTCCACTCCCAGACGTCGCCGAGCATCTGCTGGCAGCCGTAGGCGCTGCGGCCGGCCGCGAAGGCGCCGGCGGGGGCCGGTTCGAGGTGGCGCTGATCCAGGTTGGCGCGGCCCGGCTCCCAGGCGTCGTCGCCCCAGGGATACCGTCGGCCGGCGCCGCGCGCCGGATCCCACGCGGCCGCCTTCTCCCATTCGGCCTCGGTGGGCAGGCGGCCGCCCGACCAGCGCGCGAAGGCGTCGGCCTCGTACCAGCACACGTGAACGACGGGCGCGTCGGGATGCAGGGGGGCGATACGGCCGAACACGACGGCCTGCCACGAGGTCGCCTTCGCCCCCGCGGTCCCGAGCGCGCGCCAATGTCGTGGGGCGCGCGCCTTTGTCGTCTCGACCCAGCGCCAGCCTGCCTCGGACCACAGCTCGCGCCGCGCGTACCCGCCGTCCGCGATGAACGCCGCGTACGCGCCGTTGGTCACGGGCGCGCGGTCGATGCGGAACGCCGGCAGAGACAGCTCGTGCGCGGGGCGCTCGTTGTCGTAGGCCCAGGTGCGATCGTCCGTCCCCATCACGAACGGTCCCGCCGGGACCAGCACGCTGTCGTTCGTGGGGCGGGCGCCCGTCGGCGCGCTGGCCTCGCTGGCGTACGCGGGGCGATAGGGCAGATCGTCGCGCAGGGCCAGCGACTGCAGGATCGTCTCCTGGTGTTGCGCCTCGTGCTGCGCCACCAGCGTCACCAGGTGCGCCGGTACGGCGGGCGGTGGCCCGGCCGCCAGCCGCTCGTCGACCGCGTGGCGTACGTCGCGCATGCGCCGCCGCACCGTCGCCATCCGCGGCAGCACCAGCTGATCGCGTCGCGCGCGCGGCGTGGCCAGCGGATCATAGATGCGGTCCGTGTTCTCGTTGGCGCTGTGCCCGGGCGAGGTGACGCCCACGGGGCTGGGGGCCCTCTCGTCCCCCTGGCGCAGCAGCCACAGATCCTCGAAGTGGGCGATGTGGCCCAGGTCCCAGGCGATCGGGCTCATCAGGCGGTTGTGCTGCCGCTGCAGATCGTCCTCGGTCAGCGGCGCGACGAGCTCCATCGTGCGCGCGCGCATGTCGGCCAGCAGCGCGGTCGGCGTCGCCACCGCCGACACGTCCCCGGCGGCCAAGGTGGGCGTCGCGGTCCGCCGGAAGAGAAACAGACCGAACGCGCCGTCGCCGCTGTCTTTCCACGCCAGCCGGAAGCCCAGTCGCTCGATCATGGCCACCACCGCCTCGGGGCGGAACTTGTGGCTCACCTCGGTCAGGATGCGCTCACCGCGCGCGACCCGGAACGTGCGCTCGAGCGCCGGGATGCGGACCGTCCACTCCCGCAGCGCCTCGGCGAAGATCTCCACCCGCTCGCGCTCGGCGTCGTAGTAGGCCACGTGGCGCACGGCATCGACGGGGATGTCGGTCCCCAGGTCGCGGTTCATGCGCGAGAACATGTTGCGGGTGAACGCCGCGGTGATGCCGGCCGCGTCGTCGTACGCCGCCTCCAGCGCGGCGGAGTCCTTCACCAGATCGACGCCCACCAGAAAATGATCGCCCGGCGACAGCGCCGCCGCGACCGTGGCGCAGAACTCCGTGTGCTCGCGCCAGCCCAGGTTGCCCAGGCTCGACCCGAGAAAGGCCAGGGTCTTCGGCGTCAGCCCGGCCAGCACCGGCAGCGCGCGATCATAGCTGGCGCCGAGGCCCTCGATGGCCAAGGTCGGGTAGGCCGTGCTCAGCCCGGCGCACGCTTGCGTCAGGTAGTGCAGATCGACGTCGATGGGGACGTACGACGCGGGGCCCGCCGCGCACCAGGCATCCAGCAGCCGGCGCGTCTTCGTCGAGGCGCCCGAGCCAAGCTCGACCAGGGTGCTCGCCCCGGCGTGCGCGCGGATCGCTCTCGCGCCCGCCGCCAGCAGCGCGTCCTCGGCGCGGGTCAGGTAGTACTCGGGCTGGGCGGTGATCTGCTCGAACAGATCCGACCCGGCCGCGTCATACAGATAGCGGGCGTCCAGCTTGCGCGGACGGCCGTCGAGGCCCGCGGCCACCGACAGCGCGAACGCCAGCGGCGACTCCTGCACCGGATCGACGTGGACGACGAAGCCGCTGTTGCTGACACGTTTCCAATCGGCCGGCGGCGTGACCACGCCCGCGTCGCGCGCCAGGCGGCGCGCCGCCTCGGCGTCATCGATCGAGAACAGGGCAGGCGGCGGCGCCGGCGCGACCCCGCCATCCCGCCGTACGCGCGGCTCTCGCGAAAACCCCTTCAAAACAGCTCACCACTCCCGCCGATCCTGCTGGCAAAGAGTGCACCGGTGGCAAGTCGGGTCACGGCCATCCCGGCAATATGATCCCGACAGGGAAAATAGCCAATCGAAACAAACAAAAGTTTTTGGACGCTCGGGTGTCGGTGAGGCGTCGGAAGGGGTCGCGTGCCCGCGCGCTTCGCGCTAGCGTGGCCGGGGAAGACGACCATGAGCGATCTGTACCTGGACCGAAAGAAGCAGATGTTTCCGCAGCTCACCCCCACCCAGGTGGCGCGGGTGGCGACGCTGGGTGAACGGCGGCAGGTCCCGGCGGGGACGGTCCTGTTCGAGCAAGGCGACGGGGACAACGAATTCTACGTGGTGCAAAGCGGAACGATCGAGGTGGTCCGCCCCTACGACGGTCGCGAGGACCCCATCACGGTGCACGGGGCCGGCGAGTTCACCGGCGAGCTCAACATGCTGTCGGGACGGCGCAGCCAGGTGCGCGGCCGCATGCGCGACGCGGGCGAGGTGATCGTGCTCGATCGCGAGGCGTTCCGCCGCCTCGTGCACCGCGACGCCGAGTTGAGCGAGATCATCATGCGCGCGTTCATCTTGCGCCGCATGGGGCTGATCGAACACCACCAGGGGGACACCATCCTCATCGGTTCGCGCCATTCGGGAAACACGCTGCGCATCAAGGAGTTCCTGACCCGGAACACGCACCCGTACACCTACTTCGACGTCGAGACCGATCCCGAGGTGAAGGGCCTGCTCGAGCGTTTTCACGTCGAGGCGAAGGACGTCCCCATCACCATCTGCCGCTATACCTACGTGCTGCGGAACCCCACCATCGAGGAGCTGGCGGATTGCCTGGGGTTGAGCGCGACGCTGTCGCCGGATGCCGTGCGCGACGTCGTCGTCGTGGGCGCCGGCCCGGCCGGGCTGGCGGCGGCCGTCTATGCCGCGTCCGAGGGGCTGGATGTCCTGGTGCTGGAGGGGAACGCGCCCGGCGGGCAGGCCGGCTCGAGCTCGCGCATCGAGAACTATCTGGGATTCCCCACCGGCATCTCGGGCGGCGCGCTGGCCGGGCGGGCGCTGGCCCAGGCCGAGAAGTTCGGCGCCGAGATCGCCATCGCGCGAACGGCCGTCGGCATCGACTGCGCCACGCGCCCCTACGTCGTCAAGCTGGCGGGGGGCGGGACGGTGCGCGCCCGCACCGTGCTGATCGCGACGGGCGCCGAGTACCGCAAGCCCGACCTGGAGGGGCTGGCGCGCTTCGAAGGGGTCGGCATCTATTACGGCGCCACCTTCGTCGAGGCGCAGATGTGCGGCGGCGAGGAGGCGGTGGTGGTGGGCGGGGCGAACTCGGCCGGGCAGGCGGCCGTGTACCTGGCGCAGGTGGCGCGACGGGTGCACGTGATGGTGCGTCGCCCCCAGCTCTCGGAGACGATGTCGAACTATCTCATCGAGCGCATCACCAACAACGAGAACATCCGGTTGCACACGCGGACCGTGATCGACGCGCTGGAGGGGGACGATCACCTGGAGCAGATCCGCTGGAAGAACCTCGACACCGGGGAGAGCAAGACCAGCCCCATCCGCCACGTCTTCATGATGACCGGCGCGTCGTCGAACACGCACTGGCTGGGGGGATGCCTGGCCCTCGACGAGAAGGGATTCGTGAAGACGGGGACCGATCTGCACGCCGACGAGCTGCAGGCGGCGAAGTGGCCGCTGCCGCGCGCGCCGCGGCTGCTGGAGACCAGCCTGCCCGGCATCTACGCGGTGGGCGACGTGCGCTCGGGCAGCGTGAAGCGCGTGGCCTCCGCGGTGGGCGAGGGCGCCATCTGCGTCCAGCTCATCCACCGCACGCTCGCCGAGCTGTGAGCGTCAGCGCGGGATGGGGAGATTGTCGATGAACAGATCGTCGACGTAGCACCAGCCCCACTCCTCGCCCGGCTCGAGCGAGCGGATGAGCGGGTGATCCTTGTGGGCGTGGAAGTGCTTGGTGGCGTGCTTGTTCTTCGAGTCGTCGCAGCAGCCGACGTGGCCGCACGCCATGCACAGCCGCAGGTGGACCCAGGTGTCACCCATGGCCAGGCATTCCTCACAGCCCTTGGTGTGGGGGCGAACGTGGGGCGCGATCGTCCCCATGTGAGAACAGACGGCGGATTTCGACATGGGTCCGACTTTGCCACGACCGAGGGGCTTGCGCTTCAGCGGATCGAGCGCCAGATCATTTTGATCGGCGATCGCGTATGGTAGGCAAAATAGACGATGGGATACTTCGACTCGGAACATCCAACCCTTCTCGCCGACCCCGTCACCGATCGCGATCATGTGCGGGGCCCGACGGTGGCCGCCGTCACCATCGTCGAGTACGGGGACTTCGCCTGCCCGTCCTGCGGGGCGGCCTTCCCGGTCGTGAAGGCGGTGCTGCAGAAGTTCTCCGAGGCGCGGGTGGTGTTTCGCGCCAACCCGCGCAGCCACCTGTTTCCGCACGCGGCGGAGGCGGCCGAGGCGGCGGAGGCGGCCGGCGCCCAGGGGAAGTTCTGGGAGATGCACGACCTGCTGTTTTCGAATCAGGACATCCTGTCGAGCGAGACGATCCGGCAGCATGCGCGCGCGCTGGGCCTCGACATGGCGCGCTTCGAGAGCGAGCTGAAGGCGGGCACCTACCGGGCCACCGTGCACGAGCAGGAGATCAGCGGCTGGCACAGCCACGTGCTGTCGACGCCGACGTTCTTCATCAACGGCGTGCGGCTGGATGACGCGGCCACCGCGCTGCCGGCCGCCGTGTCGCAGGCGATGCGCAAGGTCGAGCGAACGCGGGTGGTGTTCCGGGAGATGAACGTCAGCAGCATCGATCCCGGGACGCAGCAGACGATGACGGTGGGACCGCATCAGCTGCTCGCCGATCTGCCACCCGACGAGGAGGGAGCCGACAGCGGACCGAGCCCCCACGAGTTCATGCTGGCGGCGCTGGGGTCGTGCACGGCGATGACGATCCGCTGGCAGGCGAAGAAGAAGGGCATTCCGCTTCGCCACGTCGACGTGCGCCTGTCGCAGTCGCACACGCCGGACGGTCACCTGTTTCGCCGGTCCATCGAGCTTCACGGCGATCTGACCAGGGAGCAGCGGCAGGTGCTGCTGCAGGCCGCCGACAAGTGCCCCGTGTCGCGCACCTTGACCGGGAAGATCAGCATAGATTCGCGGCTGATCGACGACGACGGCATCGTGGACGAGGCGGGGGAGGAGAGCTTCCCCGCCAGCGATCCGCCGGCCTGGACCTCGGGGCGCTGAGGTCTGGGCCCGCCATCCACAAACCGCCTCGGGGATCACATGAAAACGGACATCATCATCATCGGGTCGGGGCAGGCGGGGGTGCCGCTGGCGACGCGGCTGGCGGCGGCGGGGAAGCGGGTCGTGATCGTCGAGCGCGAGAAGGCGGGGGGTACGTGCGTCAACATCGGCTGCACGCCCACCAAGACGATGATTGCCAGCGCCCGGGCCGCGCACGTGGCGCGGACGGGGGCCCGCCTGGGCGTTCACGCGAGTGAGGTCGACGTCGACTTCGCCGCCGTGGTGGCGCGCAAGGACGCCATCGTGGCGCGCTGGCGCGGCGGCGTCGAGACGCGGCTGGCGGCGGGCGGCGAGAAACTGCGCTTCGTCCGCGGGCACGCGCGCTTCGTGGCGCCAGGAGCGATCGAGGTCGGCAGCGAGCGCCACGAGGCGGACAAGATCGTCATCAACGTGGGGGCGCGGTCGGCCACGCCCGACGTGGCGGGGCTCGACTCGGTTCCCTGGCTCGACAGCGGTGGGCTCCTCGATCTGAAGACCTTGCCCAAGCACCTGCTGGTCATCGGCGGCGGCTACATCGGCTGCGAGCTGGGTCAGATGATGCGGCGGCTGGGCGCGGCGGTCACCTTGATCGCGCCGTCGCAGCGGCTGCTGGCCCGCGAGGACGCCGACGTGTCCGACGCGGTCGCGGAGGCGTTCCGCGCCGAGGGGATCACCCT
>DASYCK010000057.1:0-16347 GCA_036500205.1 Polyangia bacterium
GGCCGGTTTGGCGGAATGATGACCACGTCCAGCTTGTAGATTTTGCTGAACTCTTCGGCTTCGGTATCGGCGGTGCCGGTCATGCCGGCCAGCTTCTCGTACAGGCGGAAGTAGTTCTGATAGCTGATCGTCGCCATCGTCTGGTTCTCTTCCTGGATCTCGACGCCCTCCTTGGCCTCGATCGCCTGGTGGAGACCATCCGACCACCGCCGCCCCGGCATCTTGCGGCCGGTGAACTCGTCGACGATGATCACCTCGCCGTCGTCGATGAGGTAGTTGACGTCGCGCTTGTAGAGGGTGTGCGCCTTGAGCGCCTGCGACACGTGGTGCAGCCACTGGATGTTGGCCGGCGCGTAGAGGTTGCCGACCCCCAGGCGGTCCTCGATCCGCTCGATGCCGTTGTCGGTCAGGATCGCCGAGTGCGCCTTCTCGTCGACGGTGTAGTCGATGTCCTTGCGCAGCCCGGGGATGATGCCGTCGACCTTGGTGTAGAGGTCCGCCGATTGCTCGGCCGGCCCCGAAATGATGAGCGGCGTGCGGGCCTCGTCGATCAGGATCGAGTCCACCTCGTCGACGATGGCGAAGTTGTGCTCGCGCTGGACGTAGCGCTCGATCGAGTCCTTGATGTTGTCGCGCAGGTAGTCGAACCCGAACTCCGAGTTGGTCCCGTAGGCGACGTCCGAGCGATAGCTGCCCTGGCGCTCGGAGTCCGAGAGCCCGTGCACCACGATCCCCACCGTCAACCCGAGGAACTTGTAGATGCGCCCCATCCATTCGGAGTCGCGGCGGGCCAGGTAATCGTTGACGGTGATGACGTGGACGCCCTTGCCGGCCAGCGCGTTCAGGTAGACGGGCAGCGTGGCGACCAGCGTCTTCCCCTCGCCGGTCTTCATCTCGGCGATGCACCCCCGGTGCAGGACCATCCCGCCGATGAGCTGGACGTCGAAGTGGCGCATGCCCAGCACGCGCTTGCCTCCCTCGCGGCAGACCGCGAAGGCCTCGGGGAGAATGTCGTCCAGCGTCTCGCCCTTGTCGAGCCGGCGCCGGAACTCGGCCGTCATCTCGCGCAGGTCGGCGTCCGACTTGGCCTGCATGGCCGGCTCGAGTTGGTTGATCCGCTCGACGATGGGGCGCATCCCCTTGATGACCCGGGCGTTCTTGGTTCCGAATATCTTCTTGGCGAAGCTGAGCATGGGAGGGTTGGCCGCGGAGAGACGGCACTAGACCTTATTGTGCGGTTCCCCCAGGTGCAAGCGAAGACCCGGCTTGGCGGCGCGTCAGGCCGCGGGCGCCGGGTTCGGGCGGACCAGAAGCTGGACGACGCTGGCCACGAACCAGCAGAGGGCGATGATCGCCGCCATGATCAGGACCAGGACGAACTGGTTCAGGAGGCCGAACAGCAGCCACAGGAAGATCGCCGTATCGCGACGGCCCAGCCCGAACAGGAACGTGCCCACCCCCGGCTTGCCCTGGGTGGCGGTCGAGGCGCCCAACTTCTGCCCGCCCGAGAACCACCAGACCATATCCATGAGGTCGCCTGTTGCGTTCTGGCGCCGCATGTCACGCATGATGATGAGGTTGGAGAGCACCAGCATGGCGGCGCCCCCGAGGCCGACCGCCAGCGCCCAGCTGCCCGCTCCCGCGCGCCAGAGGCCGATCCCGGCCGACGCCGTCATGAGCACGTTCAGCACGTCGTCGACGAAGGTGTCCAACCAGGCGCCCAGCTTCGACTGCTGGAATCGCACGCGCGCGAGCTCTCCGTCGCAGCCGTCGAGCACCGACTGGGTATGCTGAAGCAGGAGTCCCAGAAGCACCGGCAGGTAGCGGCCCGTCGCCATCAGGACGCAGCCGACGACGCCCAGCGCCGCGGCGAACAGGGTGATCTGATTGGGGGTGATGGGCGAGCGGCAGAGGAGATGGCGCGTGACCCGGACCGAGAGCGGCTTGTTGAGTCGGCGCGCGACGAAGCCGAGATCGGCCCGGAAGAGCGCGCCGAAGACCGCGTCCTCGGCGGCGCGCCGAGATGGCTCGTCGACGATGCGTAGGCCCTCGAAGCGCGTGCGATCGAGGCGGACCACGTCGGCGCCGACCAGCGGCGCGCCGAGCTGCCGCGCGATCGTCGCGACGGCCGCCTCGTCCGCGACGGTCCGGACCTCGACGTTGGGCGGCAGAGTGGCCGGCAGCGCGATCGTTCCGTCGCTGGCGACCACCACCCGCGTCTCCGGTGACTGGGCGAGTTGCTTGAGCGCCCGGCCCAGCACGGTCAAACCTCCCATCGGCATCGCCGCGCCCGTCGCCTCGGCGCGGGTCGCCGCGATCACCACGTTCCCGGGCGTCATCCCTCGGTCATCCTCGCCGGCACGTTACCCCGCCGCCAGCAGCCGATCGAGGACGGCGGCGATGTCGGGCGCGAAAGCCGCCTGGCGGCGCCGAACCAGCCGCGGGTGAGCCCAGTCCTCGTTGTTGATGACCAGATCGGCGCGGGTCAGCGAATCGAAGGCGGCGCGGTAGCGCGCGTAGGCGGGAAAATAGCGCCGCTCGATGCGCCCCGCGATCTCGGCCGGGGTTCGCCCCTTCGCCTGGTCTCGGGCGACGATCCGCCGCCGCGCTTCCTCGGGGCTCACCTCGATCACCACGAGCGCTGTCCCCTCAGGCGGCTCGGCCCGCAACACCATCACCCCTTCGAAAACGACGACGGTCCCGTCCAGCGGACCCGCGAGCGCCTCCGAAAGCGCCACGCTCGCGCCCAGGAAGTCGAAGTATTGGTCGTAGTAGAGCGACGACTCCTCGGCCGGTTCGAGGCCGGAGAAGTCGAGCTCGCGCCGGAAGTCGTCGACGTGCAGGAGCGCCGCAGGCCGACCGGCCGCGGTCAGCGCGGCCGCCAGCCCCGCGGCGAACTGCGATTTTCCGCCGCCGTCCAGACCGTCGACGGCGATCGCCGAGCGTGGTCCTGTCAAACCGGCGGGCGGGTGCGCCAATCGGATGCGAACAGCTGGCCGAGGGCGCCGGCGGCACGCACCATGGCGACGATCATCATGTAGAGCAGGACGATGGGGAGCTGATCGAAGCAGGCGAGGCCGATCGCCAACACGATGAGGAAGTCTCGGCGGCCGAGCAACATGACGCCCTTGATCGAGCTCGACCCGGCGCCGCTGACGTTCTTCAGCGTCTGCCCGTAAGCGAACCACCAGCGAAGCTTCATGACGTCGCCTTCGCCCTGCCGCAGGAGCTCACGGTAGGAGATGACGGCGTAGAACAGCGTCATGGCGCCAGCGGCCAGCGCCATCTTCATGTCCAGGTACGTGCCCCCGTGCCTCCAGAGCGCCAACCCCACCGCCAGGATCATCGCGACGTTCACGAAGTCGCCCACGATCGTTTGCATCCAGGCTCCCAGCGACGTCTGATAGAGACGGACGCGTGAAAGCTCGGACGCGCAACCGTCGAGGATCACGTACCCCTCGAGAACCGCGAAGCCGGTGATCACGTTCTGCCAGGATCCGCCCGCCACGATCAGCGCGCCGTAGAGCCCCACGAACCCGGCCAGCAGCGTCACCAGCGCGGGAACGAGGGGCAGGTGCGCCAGCAGGAGCTGAGTCAGCCGCGAGGCCACCTTCTGATTGACCAGCCGGTCGACGATGCCGACCGTCTCACGGTCCCCGTCCCGGAACACGAGCTCGTCGGCGGCACGGCGCGAAGCTGCATCGACGACCTGCGTCCCCTTGTCGAATCGCGCCGGCTGGAGCCAGACGGTGTCGGCCCGCACCACGGTCGCCTCCGCACCAAGCTCCACCCGCAGGCGGTCGACCGCGGCCGCGGCGTCGCCTTCGATCTCCCGCCGCTCCATGTTGCGCGGTAGGCGGCGTGGCAGCGGAATGCTCCCGTCGCTGGCGATGACCACGTGCCCGTCACGCAGACGGCCCAGCAAGCGCAGCGCACGATCGACCACGCGCAGGCCGCCGACATGCATGCGCGCGCCCCGGGCTTCCCGTTCCGTCGCGCTCAGGATGATCGGGACCAGAGCCCGCGCCGTCAGCGTCGGAGGCCGAGGAAGCACGGCGGCCCGCACAATCGGATTAAGCTCGCCCACACCTTCGATGGTCATCATGCGACAATGTCCCCTGGCGTAAGCCCGTTCCCCGGGGTTCCCTACAATGCCATTCGACCGCCGGCAACTCAAGCGCAATACCGGCGGAAAATGAGTGCGCGCAACGCAGGCGACTCGTCAGATTGCTGACGATCACGGACCAGGCCCCGAGATTGCCGGGGCGCGTACGGACCGCACCGGGTTCCCGCCCGATTTGTTTCGGGCCGGTCAGCTGACCGGAAGCTCTTCCGGAAGGCACGGGGCCATGACCCGCAACATGAGCGGGTGGCAGAGCCCATTGCTGGCGACCGATCCGCGCCGACGGAAGAGGTCCCTCTGGTTGTAGCGCATCGGATTTCCGTCGCCGTCGCTCACCAGGCAGCCGGCCTCGACCAGAATCACCTCGGGCGCGCAGGTGTCCCACTCCTGCTCGGCGGCCGAGAGGTTGAGCACGGCGTCCAGATCGCCGCGCGCGAGCGCCATGTGCTTGACCGAGGCGCCCATCGCCACCGCGCGCGGCGCGAGGCCCGAGGCGGCCAGGCACTTGCCAAGCCCCTCGTCGGGGTTGAGGCGCGAGATCCCGACGCGCAGCTCGCTGGTCTCCTTGCGGGTTGAGGTGTGGATCTGGCTCGCCACCCCGCTGCTCTCCATGAAGGCGCCGCCGCCGCGGCGCGCGTGGTAGAGCGCCTGCCGCACGGGCTGATAGACGACCCCCAGGACCGCCTGGCCGTCGACGCAGAGGCCGATGTGCACCGAGAAATCTCCGGTCTGGGCGATGAAGTCCCGCGTGCCGTCGAGCGGGTCGATGATCCAGACGCGGCTCCTGCCGAAGCGGGCGGCGTCGTCGGGCGACTCTTCGGTGAGGAACGCGTCACCGGGGAACGCCGTCCGGAGGCGATCGAGGATGAGCGCGTCCGCCGCCTTGTCGGCGGCCGTCACCGGAGAGGTGTCCGGCTTGGTGTCGACCACGAGCTCGGGATTGCCGTAGTAGCTCAGGATGACCCGACCCGCGTCGCGGGCGGCCTGGCAGGCGACTTCGTACTCCCGATCGAGGTTGCTCACCCGCGTAGGCTAGCAGATCATCCCGGAACCCTGGCGGGTTCCCGCACTCGGCTGGTGCGGTCAGGCGGCGTGGTTTCCGGCCAGGAGCTCGTCGTAGACGGCGACCATCTGATCGAGCGCGTAGCTGCCGTGCGGGGCGAAGCGGGCGACGACGTGCTCTCGGCCGCGCCGTCCCATCGCCGCCAGCTCGTCGGACGACGCGCCCAGCGCGGCCTCGAGAGCACGCGCCAGCGGGCCGCGGCGGCCGGTCGTCACCTCCCAGCCGGTCTCTCCCGGCCGCACGATCCCGTCGACGTTGGCGGCGTGCGAGAGGATGGCGGGGAGCCCGGCCGCGCAACCTTCGAGGGCGGCGTTGGCCAGCCCCTCGTAGAGCGACGGCAGGAGCAGGAGGTCGGAGGCCCAGTAGAGCGAACGGACGTCCTCGACCGGACCCAGGAACCGCACCGACGAGGCGAGGCGTGGATCGCGCGCCAGCCGGCGGACCCAGGCCGTCACGCCGCGATCGCGCGCGCGCCCGGCCAAGAGCAGGATCGCCCCCTCGGGCCAGCGCCCCTGACGCGCGAGCGTCCGCATCGCCCACAGCACGCCGAGCTGGTTCTTCTGCAGGCCGATCCGCCCGGGCAGCAGGATCGCCCGCCGGCCGGACGGGATCTCCCACTGCGCCCGCGCGGCCTCCCGCTCGGCGGCGGTCGGGGGTCGAAACTCCTCGACGTCGATCAGGTTGTAAAGGACCCGGACCTTATCGGCCGGGACGCGGGCCCAGTCGACGAGCTCGTGCTTCACCCCGATCGAGTTGGTCAGGATGAGCCTGCTCTTGCGGGACATGTACCACTCGGTCGCCAGGTACCGGAGCTCCATCATCCGGTTGCGGCAAGAGGTGATGGTGATGGGGACGCCGGCGCGCGCGCCCGCCCAACGCGCCCAGAAGTTCGCCTTGTCGCGGAACGAGTGGAGGATGGCGGGCTTCTCGCGGCGAAGGATGTCGGTGAGGCGATCGAGCGCCGAGAGGTTCATCCGGCGCACGCCCAGATCGTGCGCCGGCTGGCCCGGCGGGCAGCGCGCGCCCCAAAAGACGTTGTCGCCGTGATACACGCAGAGCACCGGCTCGAACCGCGGCGGGAGCTTGTTGATGAGCTCGAGGATCTGCCCTTCGGTCCCGCCCTGCTGCAGGTTGGGGATGAAGTAGAAGATTTTCGCCCGGGCCCCACTCATGACGTCGTCGGGAGCGCGAATATCTCGATGGTATCTTTGTCGTCGCGGAACTCCGCGACCTCCTTCGACTCGAGGAGATTCGGGATCCCTTCGAGTCGATGCTCGGGATCGAAGTCGTCGTTGAACGCACCGATCGATTTGATGGTCGTACGTACGTAGTAGATCGGACCTCGCCAGCCGGCAGCGCGCGCGCGCGCCACGCGACCTCCGAAGCTCACCTCATCGAGGTACTGGCGCGAATAACGGTGCATCACGAACTCTTCGGTGCGCTTGTCCTTGGGAGGCAACCGCGCGCCCGCCTGTAGATCGGCCCACACCATGCCATCGAGCGACTCTGGAAGCGCGTTGACCAGGCATCCGGAGCCTGCGCAATGGCGCTCCAGCCATTCCGCCGTTCGTCGCATCACCGGACTCGAGCTGGGACTCGGATGACCGGCAACCACGACGAACAACCCAGCCGCGACAACCAGCCCGAAGCCTGCCAGGCGGAGCGTTTGTTGGCGGCTCGTCAAGAGGATCGGTTCCAGGCCCCAGAGCATCGCGAGCAGCAAGAACGGCGCCACGAACAACAGATAGGGCGCGTGCCCTTGGGACCAAAACACCAGGAATCCGAGCGGCGCGCTGAAGGCCACCAACATCGGGGTCCAGACGGAGGCCGCCTGCCGCCACCCCTCCGCGCGCGCCCGACGAACAGCCAGCCACACCAGGACGGCCGCCAACGGTGTGAACGAATCGGGAAGAACGATCGTCTCTAGAAGATCAATCGGCTTGGCGCACAGCCACAGCGCCGCGATTCGGGGATGATGAAGGACCGCCCGGACCAGGCTACCGCCGTTGTCGGCGTAACCGCCAAACCACCGTGACGCCTGCGCATAGCGAAGATACTCGGTTCGCGTCGAACCAGGATGGACGATGTTCAAGGCCGCTCGGAACGCGAACGGGATGGTCTCGTAGAAGGTATAGAACGTCCACACTCCGGTTGGTAAATGACCGCCGGTCCCGGTCGTTCGGTTCGAGAGATGGGCGAGCACGAACCCAGTCACCAGCCCCCCCGCCGCGACGACCGCGCCGGCGCGCCCGGTTCCCGCCCGACTGCCGACGAGCGCCAGCCCGATGGCCAGCCCGGCCACCGACAACGCAGATTCGGGCCGGCAAGTGGTCGCGGCGACGGCCAGCACGAAAGCGACCCCGAATTGCAATGCGCGGCGCTGCTTCCAAGGACGGGCGACCAACAGCGCGGCGAGCGGCGTGAAGAGCCCGATCGCGAGGGTGCAGGAGATGTTGCGATAGCCAGCGTCCGTGGAAAAGGCGGGCAGAATGGCGATCGCCAAGGCCAATGCCGGCCGCGTGTTTGAATGGTCGCGGAGGACTGTCTTCGCGAGCGAAAACAGCCCCAGGGCCACGAGCAGGTGCGACGCCAGGTAAATGAGGCCCAGTGCTTCGGTCGCGCCCAGCCCCGCGTCACGCAGGGTGAAGAGCAGCAGCCGAACGAGCGGCATGCCGGAGAAGGCGATCGGATAAGCAAACCGCATCGCCTTGACGTCGAGCAGAAAGTTCCCGTTCATCCAGCACGGATCGGCTCCGAAGGACAGGAGGTAGAGCTCTCGAAAGACCAGGATCAACGCCAAGCCCCCGGCCACGGTCACGGGTCCGAGCATGCGCTCGTGCTTCGCCGTCATAGGCGCTGTCATCGCGCGCCGCCCGCCGCGACGTCAAGCCGCGTAGTGCGCACCGCCATCGCTACCCTGCATCGACGAAGGTCCGAAACCAGAGCTCGAGCCAGAGGAGGTTCCAGAGGCGCAGGCCGTGGTCGACCCGTCCCGAGTCGTGCTCGTCCATCAGCCGTTCGACGGCGGCGCGCTGAAGGAAACCGCGCGCGTAGACGCGGGGCGAGGAGAGCGTGTCGCGCAACATCGGGCGCAGCTCGCCGCGCAGCCAGCGGGCGTGCGGGATGCTGAAGCCGCGCTTGCGGCGGTAGAGGATGTCGTGCGGCAGCAGATCGCCGAGCGCCTTGCGCAGGAGCCACTTCCCGCGGAAACCCCTCATCTTCACGTCCGAGGGGACGCTGGCCGCAAACTCGATGAGGACGTGATCGACGAGCGGGCAGCGGACCTCCAGCGAGTTGGCCATCGAGGCGATATCCACCTTGGTGAAGATGTCGTCGACGAGATAGGCCTGCGTGTCGAGCTCGAGGAGGCGCGCCAGCGCGTCAGTGGCCGTCCCGGCGCCGAGCGTCTCGGCGTAGAGCGCGCGGCCCGCGTCGGCGCCCGCCGCGGCGAAGTCCGGGGTACAGACGTCGGCGAGCAGATCGGGCGTGAAGTTGCCGAACTGGGCCAGGTAGTGGGTGGCCTCGTCCAGCTGGAGCAGGCGCGCGTGCGTGCGCACCGTCGCGCCGAGCTCGCCCCAGGCGTTGGCGCCCCGGCCGGGGAAGGCCTTTTCGACGAGGCGCGCCGCCGGCGCCAGCAGCCCGCGGGGAATCTTACGGAAGAAGCGCGCCAGCTTCTCGTGCGCGTAGCGCGTGTAGCCGCCGAACGCCTCGTCGCCGCCGTCGCCGGAGAGGGCGACGGTGACGTGCTTGCGGGTCATCTCCGACAGCAGGTACGACGGCAGCGCCGAGGGATCGGCGAACGGCTCGCCGTAGAAGCCCACCAGCTTGGGGACCAGCTCGGCGGCGCGCGGCCGCAGGATCTCTTCGTGGTGCTCGGTCTCGTACAGCTTGGCGACCTTGCGCGCGTACTCGACCTCGGAGAAGTCCTTCTCCTCGAAGCCGATCGAGAAGGTCTTCACCGGCTTGGCGCCCACCTTGCTCATGATGGCGACCACCGCCGACGAATCGATGCCACCCGAGAGGAACGCGCCCAGCGGCACGTCGGAGACGAGGCGGAGCTTGACCGCCTCGAACAAGAGGTGCCGCAGCTCTTCGATGAGCTCGCCGGTCGGGCGCGCCCGGGGCGCGAACTCGAGCTTCCAGTACCTCTCCTCGCGCAGGTGGCCGTTCTCGTAGACGGCGATCGATCCCGGCGCCAGCTTCCGGACATTTTCGATGGCGGCGTACTTGGTGGGGACGAAGCCGAGCGAGAGGTAGGCGTGCAGCGCGCGCGCATCGGGCTTGCGGGCGATGTCCGCGTCGGCCAGCAGCGCCCGCAGCTCCGAGGCGAATGACAGCCCGCGCCTGCCGACGTGGAAGAAGAGCGGCTTTTTCCCCAGCCGGTCGCGCCCCAACACCAGGCGCCGGCGCGGGGCGTCCCAGATCGCGAAGGCGAACATCCCGCGCATCTTCCCGACGAAGGACGGGCCGTGCAGGCGATACAGCTCGAGCAGCACCTCGGTGTCCGACTTGGTCCGCAGCGCCACGCCCGCGGCGCGCAGCTCGGCGGCCAGATCGTGAAAGTTGTAGATCTCGCCGTTGAAGACCAGCGTGACCTGGCCGTCGGCGCTCACCATCGGCTGATTGGCGTCGGTCGACAGGTCGATGATGGCGAGGCGGGTGTGGCCGAAGACCGCCGGACCGTCCTCCCGGACCGCCGAGGCGTCAGGGCCGCGGTGGGCGATGGCGTCGGTCATCGCGCGCACCAGCGCCCGCGCGTCGTCGGGTGCGCGCGGCGTTCCCGCGCCCAGGCCGACGTGACCGGCTATCCCGCACATGGCGCTGGGCTGCCACTCGGGCGTTTGACGGCCTGCAGGTGTGCGGTGCTGGTGGTCAGGTCGTCGGCGGCGATCTGGCGGAACCGCGGCGCGAGATCCGCCTTCGTCAGTCGTGACGTCCGCTGGTCCTTGCTGCCACCCACGAGATCGAACCCGTTCTCCGCCAGCAGCTGGAGATGGCGGGAGTAGGGCTCGCGGTTGAGCAGGTAGGAGCGCTTGCCGCGGATTACCCGCCAGGTCCGGTCCGAGTATTGCCAGTGGCCGTTCCACTCGTGGGCCGTGTTGTGGCAGCGAAAATCGACCTCGTGCGAGAGCAGGCCGCCCGGCTTGAGCCAGAGGCCCATGGCCCGATAGGCGCCTGCCAACTGGTCGACGTGTTCGAGGACCGCCTGCGAGAGGACGAGATCGATCGAGTCACGCTCGATCGACGCCTCGTCGAACCAGCGCGTGCGGTAGTCGACCATCGCCCCCGGGGCGTTCTGGTGCTGCACGGCGTGGCGGATGCGCGCCAGGCGCGCGTCGACGAGCGCCTCCGCGAGCAGCGCGTCGGTGAGGATGTGCCGCGGGAACGCGTAGCTCTTCAGGTTGGGCCGCACCTCGGGGAATTCCGCCTCGCCGGGGATGTCGGCGCGGCTGCGATAGAGGGAGACCAACTCCTCGAGCACCGCCAGGTTTCGCGTCACGTTCGCGTGCTCGACGACGTCGAAGGCCCGATAGGTCTCGACGCCCGAGACCAGCGCGGCTAGGCCGACGCCCAAAGAGTCGCCGGGCCCCAGCTCGGCGATTGTCTGGGGGCTCTTCCAGAGGTCGTTTTCGAAGGCGGTCACGAGGTGCCGCATCCAGACCGAGTAACAGTAGCGGGCCGACTTGGTGTCGCCGCCCCCGCGACCGAAGATCGGCGCGACGCCGGGAATGAACGTGGCCAAACCGTAGAGGACCTGCGTGACTTTCATGGGGTCGCCGTCCGATCTGCCAGGTAAATCCCTTCGAGTCGACGCAGATAGGCCTGGATATCGTACTCGGCCATCGCCGCCGCGCGCGCGCGCTTCGGCATGTCGCGATCGTACTCGCCCCGAAAGACCCGGGCGATGGCCGCCGCCAGCGCCCGGCTGTCAGCGACCTCGACCAGGAAGCCGTTCTTGCCGTCTTCGATGACCTCCGTGATGCCGAAGGTGCGCGCGCCCACCGCCACCCGCTCGCAGACGAGAGCCTCGACGAGAACCAGCGGCAGCCCTTCGAACAACGAGGGCATGGCCAGCAGATCCATCGTCGGGTAGACGCGGGACATGTCCGAGCGAAAGCCCACGAACGAGACCCGGTCCGCGATCCCCAGCGACGTCGCCAGGCGCGAGAGGCGCGCTTTCAGCCCGCCCTCCCCCACGACCAACAGGCGAAGGTTCGGGATCTCGGCAGCCAGGGCCGCCGCGGCCTCGAACAGATACTGGTGCCCCTTCTGCGGCGACAGTCGGCCGACGATCCCGACGACGAAGTCGCCCGCCGGCAGATTGAGCGACGCCCGCGCCGCGTCCCTCGACGGTCGTTCGGCGAATCGGCTCAGGTCGACGCCGTTGCGGACGACCACCAGCTTCGTCGGCGGAATTCGTTCGTGGGAAGCGACGAAATCTCGCACCGCGTTCGACACCGCGACCACCCGCTCGGTCCGGCGAGAGATGGCGGCGTTGAGCCCCCGCCAGAACGCCCGGGTCCTGAACTTGTCGGTGTTGTGCCTCGTCGAGATCCAGCGCAGGCCCGGGTTGAGCCTCTTCAGCCAGTACCCGTAGAAGTCTGCCTCCTGAAGGTGGGTGTGCAGCACGTCGATCCCCCGCGCTTGAATGAAGCGGTGGATCCTCCGGACGGCGACAGGGTTGAACCGAACCCCCGCGTTCACGCACGAATAGCAGGAAAGGGCGGCGAACTCGGGGTGGAGCTTCCCCTTCCGGAGCGCGATGGCGGCGTAGTCATAACCGGCGCCGCCGTGGAGCCGCATCTGCTCGAACACCAGGCGCTCCGCGCCGCCACCGACCGCGCTCGGGAACAGCGTGAGGACCCGGGGCACCTGGGGGCTCACGGCGCCACTTTGCGATCACTCACGCGCGTAGCCGAAATCGACGCGCCCGAGCACCTCTTCGGCGTGGGCGCGCTCCTCGGGCAGGTCGACCTCCAGCCAGCCGTGTCCGCTGATGTCCCGGCAGAGCGGCGGGTGACCGCCGTCGGCCAGCCGCGCCAGCACCCGCTCGACGTGGATGGCCCGCCCCTCCTCCGCCTGAGCCGCCCCGACCGCCGCCCAGTACCGCTCGGCGGCGGCGGCGGGGACCTTGGTCATCCCCACGTACCCCGCGTCGAAGGTCGTCAGCGTCTTGGCGATCTTGCGCACCCGTCCCCGCGCGTCGCGCTCGACCTTCATGTCGTCGTCGCCGAGCTTGCGGTCGGTGTCGATGAAGGCGGTCACGTCCGTGGCGTCCCCCGCCGCCAGCGCCGCGATCGGCGCGCGGTAGATGTGGTCGACGTTCATCAGTAAAAACTCGTCGGAGATCAGCGCCCGCGCCGCCAGCAGTGACACCAGGTTCCCGTCGCGGAAGGCCCCGTTCTCGATCAGCGTGACCGGCAGCTCGCGCCGCGCCACCTCGGCGGCGACCAGGTCGAATCCGAACCCGCCCACCACGATGATCCCGCGCGCCCCGGCCTTCTGGGCGAAGCGCACCGCGTGCAACAGGAGCGGCGCGCCGCCGACCTCGATGAGCGCCTTGGGGATCCGCTCGGTCAGCGCGCCGAGGCGGCTCCCGAGGCCCGCCGCCAGCAACACCGCCTGCATTTGACGAGCCCTTATCGCGTGGACGGAGCTCGGCTTTGCCGAGCGGAGTCCGTCGCGGGGGGGTTTGGGGACCCTGCCAGGGTCCCCATGTCGGAAAACAGCTCGGGGAGCGCGGCGAAGCGGCGCACCACCGGGACCTGCGGGAAACGGAGCATGAAGCGCTCGGGCGAGAAGGTCGACGCCACCGCCACGAAGGGGACCCCCTCGCGCTCGGCGATCTCACCGTCGTGCAGCGAGTCGCCGACGAACAGCATCTCCTGACGATCGATCTGGAAGCGGCGCGAAACGGCGTCGAAGTGCGGGCGACCCTTGCGGAGCCCGCCGCCGAAGCCCAGCGTCAGGTCGAACGCGAAGTCCGAACCCTGGGCGAAGGTGTCGACGTTCTCCACCCCATTGTTCGATGACACGACGATCCGCACGCCCGCCACCCGCAGCTCCTCCAGGGCCCGGCGCGTCTCGCCCGGCATCTGGATGCGGCTGCAGCGGGCCGGCTTCTGCGACTCGAACATCTCGGAGGCGCGCGCGTTGCGCGGGTCGCCCGGGTAGATCTCCTCGAGCTGGCCGGCGAACGGGAGCCCGCAGGTGGCGAGGTACAGCTCGCGGGCGAGGATCGCGGACGTCTCGTAGACCTCCGCCATCACCTCGGCGGCAATATCGGCCAGCGTCGGCATGCTGTCGATGAGCGTTCCGTCGAGGTCGCAGAGCAGCACCCGCGGCAGGGGCAGCCGGCTCAACACCGGCCGACGGGCGACGCCTCCGGGCGCCCGGAGCGCGACTCCGGAGGTCAGCTTGGCGAGTGCGGGGGCCGCAAAAGATCCCGAGGCGGACATGGTCCACCGGGGAAAGCAATCCTGACGCCAGTCGCCATCTCCTAGTTAACTAACTGAAATGTAATGAATTTATAATATGTCTGCCGTCGAAGTGTTCAATTCCTGACAGCCCGCCTGACCACTTTCCAACATCTAGGCAGCCCAGAGGCAGGACCGGTCAGGCGCCGACGATGATGATGAACTGCCAGTTCGCCGCCTCGAGACCGTAGCCGAAGTCGACCCCGACCAGCGGCACCGCCACCGAGCGCAGGAAGAACCTCAACCCGACGCCCACGTCGTTGTGGATGGCGTCGCGATTGAACCCGATCGGCGTGCTGAACCCCGGGGCGGGGTTGTTCGGGAAGGTGCGCCCGTCCGGGGTGTCGCGCTGGCGGTACGTCGCGCCGGTGATTGGATCCGTCACGTCCGTCCCGTTCGCCATGTCGCGGAACCAGACCGCCTGGACGTCGTAGAACGCCAGCGCCCGGAAGTCGAGCGAGCTGATGGAGAACAACGGAAAGTGGTACTCGACCTTCCCTCCCAGCTGGGTGTCGCCTCGGAACTGCTGGCCGATGTAACCGCGCAGGTTGGTCCCGCCGGCGGTGTTCTCGTTCCAGAACGGGACGTTGTGCGAGAAGGCGCCGCCGAACGAGTAGATGAGGTTGTGGGAGTGGAAGAACTTGATCCCCTGCTCCCAGCCGGCGCCCATGCGCCAGAAGGTGAAGTCGCCGCCGAAGCCCGGGCTGCCGTAGTCGACGTTGCCGGAGAGCGCTTGCCCGGTCATCACGGAGAATTCGCGCGCGCGAAAGTCGAAGCTCAGCGCCGCGCGACCGAAGCCCGACGTGCCCGTCTGGGTAGCCGGAACGAGAGCCACTCCGGTCGCGGGATCGTCGGCGCTGTTGCTGAAGTACGAGAACTTCTCCAGGTGCCAGGCGACCTGGGTCTTCACCCGGCGCATCCAGGCGATGCCGAAGGCCGGCTCGATTCCGTAGGAAAAGAGCTTGGTCTCGCGGAACTCGTAGGGATCGCCGAGCGTCGCCACACCGCCCATCGGCGTCATGCCCGAGTTCTGGTATTCAGGAATCACTTGCCGCTGCACGACGCCTTGGAGCTGCCAGTAGGCCCAGGTGCCGAACAGCGAGGGATCGCGGTAGCCGAGCACGGCGCCCGAGTCGATCTGGGCGAGCCGGCCGCCGATGAGCAGCTGCTTGCCGCGGCCGAACAGGTTGCCGTGGACGAACAGCAGGCCGATCGACTTGTTGTTCGAGGACCAGGAGGCGGTCGGCACCGGGGCCCAGGGGAACTTGTCCTTGACCGAGATGTTGACCCGCACGCCCGAGCCGTGCGGCTCCCACCAGACGTTGACGTCGGCGAACAGACCGGTGGTGTTGAGCCGCTCGCGCACGGTGTCGAGCGTGTCCGCCTCGAGCGTATCGCCGATGGCGATGCCGGCGATCGAAAGCACGGTCGATTCTTCCGTCCGCTGGTTGTCGAGGACGTGCACGTCGGTGATCTGTTCGCCGACCGCCAACGCCCGCCCGGGCACAGTCGCAATGCCAATGGCGATCAGCGCGGCCAGGACCCCTCGCCGTGCGGCAGATCGAAGCAAGGCCATGCGCCAAGGATATCGGCGGAACCGGCGTTCGTAAACAGCCAGCACGACCAGAGTGAATCCGGCCCCACGCACATGTAGACCCGCATGATTCCCGCGGCTTCGACGGTGAAACCCTGATAACGTTCGGCGCGATGGCGCCCCCCGCGCACAGCCGAATCAGCCGCTACCACCGCTGGCTCTCGCGAAACCCCTTCCTGGTGCTGGTCGGCGCGCTGGCGGTGGCCGCCGGTGGCGCCCTGCTCGCCTCGCGCCTCCAGCTCAAGACGGCGTTTTCAGAGCTGCTCCCCAGCAACGATCCCGGGGTGGTGACGCTCACGCGGACGCAGAAGCGGATGGGGGACATGTCCCTCCTGCTCATCGGCATCCGTTCCCCGGACTATCAGGCGAACCTGCGCTACGCCGAGGCGCTCACCCAGAAGCTGCGCGCGCTGCCGCCGTCGGTGGTCAACCTGGCCACCTACGACATCCGCGATCTGCGGTCCTTCTACCAGAAGAACCAGTGGCTGTTCGTCTCGGAGGACGACCTCGAATCGATCCGCGATCGGCTGCGCGACGAGATCAACAAGCGGAAGAACCCGCTGTTCGTGCCGCTGGACGAGCCCGAGCCGCTCGACAAGATGCAGAAGCGCATCCAGCGCCACGACGGGCTGGACGAGCGGTTCCCGGACGGCATCTTCAGCGGCAACAACGGCGAGTACGTCTGGATCGCCGCGCTTCCCCCCGGCGGTCTGTTCGTCGAGCACGCGGGGGAGTCGCTCTACAACGCGGCCAACCAGCTCATCAAGAACGATCCCCCCTCCCGCTATCAGCCGCAGATGACGGCCCAGGTCTCGGGGCCCATCGCCACGGGGATCGCCAATCGCCAGGCGGTGGTCGACGACATCATCATGGTCACCAGCATCTGCGTGGTGATCGTGATCCTCTCGATCGGCTTCTACTTCCGTCGGCTGCGGGCCATTCCGCTGACCGGCATCCCCGCCGCCATGGGGGCCGCCGTCGCCTTCGGGGTGGCCGACCTGGCCTTCGGCTACCTCACCGAGTCGACGTCGTTCCTGGGGTCGATCATCGTCGGCAACGGCATCAACTACGCGATCGTCCTCATGTCGCG
>DASYCK010000058.1:0-6413 GCA_036500205.1 Polyangia bacterium
GGCGCCGTCGTGCCAGGAGGCGGGCGTGCTCGGCGTGTTGCCGGGGGTCGTGGGCGTCCTGCAGGCGACCGAGGCCATCAAGTACATCGTCGGCATCGGCAAGTCGCTGGCCGGCCGTCTGCTGATCTACGACGCGCTGGCGGCGAAGTTCCGAGAGATGAAGCTGCGGCGCGATCCCGCCTGCCCCACCTGCGGCGAGGGCGTGAAGCCGGAGTCGATCGAGCTGATCGACTACCAGCAGTTCTGCAACGTCACCATCTGAAACCAAGCAACGGCCGGCCTCGACGAGGTCGGCCGTTTTGCGCGCGGCTCAACCGGGGCGCGTGGCCTCGCCCTTGAAGGCCTGGTTGCGCAGGCCAACGGCGTTGTAGATCCGCAGCTCCTCGCTCTTCCCCTTCACGCGCACGGGTGGCAGCGGCACGGCCGCCACGTCGTGCTTCAGCTTCATGTAGGTGGCCTCGGACAGGATGATCTCACCCGGCTTGGCGATGCTGCACAGCCGCGACGCCGTGTTCACCGGATCGCCGATGGCCGTGTACTGCAGCGCGCGCGAGCTGCCGATGGCGCCCGTGACGACGAGCCCGGTGTTGATGCCGATGCCGATGAGGATCTCGGTCTGCCCCTCGGCGACCCGCAGGCGGTTGAACTCCTTCAGCGCCTTCATCATGTCGAGCGCGCACTCGACCGCCTTCAGCTCGGCGTTGGGCATGGGCACGGGCGCGCCGAACAGCGCCACGATCTCGTCGCCCACGAACTTGTCGAGGGTCCCCTCGTACTTGAACAGCACGTCGACCATCAGCTCGAAGTACTCGTTCAGCACGCGGACGATCTCCTGCGGCGCGCGCGACTCGCTCATCGACGTGAAGCCGCGGATGTCGGTGAACATCATCGTCACCTCGGACAGCGCGCCCCCCTTCTCCAGCTGCAGCTTGCCGGTGACGACCTGGTCGACCAGGTTCGGCGACAGCAGACGCTGGAACTGCGCGCGCGTCTTCGCCTCGTGCTCGATCTGCCGGGCCAGCGTCGAGTTGTGAATGGCCACCGCCGCCTGCGAGGCGATGCTGGCGAAGATCTGCAGGTCCTTCTCGACGAAGGCGTTGGTGGCGATCATCGAGTCGAGGTGCATGATGCCCAGCAGCTCGTCGTGGTGAATCAGCGGCACCGTCATGGTCGAGCGGATGCCCTGCATGATGACCGACTGGGCGCTGGAGAACCGGCTGTCCATGGTGGCGTCCGACGACAGCACGGCGGCCTTGTTCTGCACCACCTCGTTCAGGATCGACTTCGACAGGACGATCTGCTCGTTCTTGCCCTGCCGGGACTTGGCGATGCGGGGCTCGGGCGCGCCGTTCTCCATCAACAGGATCACGCCGCGGTCGGCGGGGATCAGGTCGAACGCCTTCATGATGATCTTCTCCAGCAGCACGTCGAGGTTGACCTCGAGCCCGATGGAGCGCCCCAGCTCGTGCCCGAGGCGCAGCTTCTCGTAGTCCTGGCGCAGCGCCTCGACGTCGAGGATCTCCTTCTCGGGCAGGAACTCGTGCGACGGCGGCGGC
Organism: Polyangia bacterium; assembly: GCA_036500205.1. Taxonomy (GTDB): domain Bacteria; phylum Myxococcota_A; class Polyangia; order Fen-1088; family Fen-1088; genus DASYCK01. The sequence goes on from DASYCK010000058.1 coordinate 1,557, forward strand.
GGCTTCAGCCGCTGGCGGATCATCGTCTCGGTCACCGTGGGCGAGATGGTCACCTTCTCGAGCAGGGAATCGGTGGCGGTCCGCTCGACGTACTTCAGGGTCGTCGAGCCGAGGATGACCTCGTCCCCCTCCTCCAGCACCCGATCGGTCAGCCGTTCGCCGCGAAAGAACGAGCCGTTCAGGCTGCCCAGATCGCGGAACAGGAAGCGCCCGTCGGGCTGGCGGATGATCTGGGCATGCTCCTTCGACACGATCCGGTCGAGGATCTGGAGCGTGTTGTCGGGATGACGACCGATGGTGTTGATCGCGCGCAGCTCGTGCTCGCGCTGTTGGTCGTTTCCGGAGACGATGATTCGCGGCATGGGCGGCAACGACGAAAGGCCCTCCATTCTAGGGCAGCGCCGATCGCGACGCAAAGGACGGCGGTGGGACGCAGTTCGTACAAGCGGAGGCCCTCCTCAGGCGCCGTTCGCCTCCGTTTTTGCTGAGTCCGTGTCAAAGCGCGCTATTCGACCTTGTTATCCAAGTGTGGACATGCATATCATGGCGTTCCAGAAAGGCAGGCGTCGTGGCTCACTTCGTGAATGCAAGCGGTACCCGGATCTCGAACGCAATCATCAAGGGCGGGATCGGTCAGTCGATGACCATCGGCGTCTACGGCGCGGCCGGCATGAACATCGGCCCGAACGACACCAGCATCGCCAGCATCATCAATCAGGGGTCCGACAGCCACAACTTCACCTGGTTCAAGCTGACCGGGAAGCGGGTCGCCAACGTCATGGTCGAGGCGAAGATGGGCCCCTCGGTCTGGGACTTCTTCCAGCTCGCGGTCGGCGAGCCCGACTATCACGGCGCCGACGTGGCCTGGGCCAAGAAGGGCCCCAACGCCGACGGGCGCTACACCACCAATCCCAACGAAGTGCCGACGAAGAACACCAAGCCCGACCCGGGCGCTGTCGTCAAGCTGCTCCTCTCTTCGTGGTCGGACCTGACCGAAACCGGGGCCCGCACCTTGACCGCGCAGTTCATGCACGAGACGGGCGAGGGGACCTACTGCTTCAACTGGAACCTCGGCAACGTCAAGTGCAAGGAGAACGAGACCAGCATCCCGCACATGTACCTGCGAGACACCTGGGAGCTGCTGCCCCTCTCCACCGCCATCAAGATGATCATCGCGTCGAACGGCCTCGGCTACCTGGCGACCGACGCCGAGATCAAGAAGCACAAGTGGTCGCGGCGCGGGGGGACGGTGGTGACCGTGTTCGAGCCGCCGTCCTACGTGGCCCGCTTCAAGTCCTACTCCACGCTGGCCGACGGCGCGGCGCGCTGGCTGGACCATCACCGCGGCGTCGCCAAGCGCTTCTCCGATTACATCGGCACCGTCAACAGCGGTGACTGCACGGCCGTCGCCGATCTGCTGTTCCGCGCGCACTACTACACGGGCAACCAGGGCGACTATGCGCGCAACATGACGATCATGAAGCTCAAGGTCGATCGCCTCCTCGGACCGGCGAAGCCGTGAGCCGGGGAAGGGGTGCGCTCGTCTGGGCGCTCCTGCTCGTCGCCTGTTCGCATCATCCGGTCCCGCCCGCGAATCCGCCGCCGCCCGCGCCAGCCGTCATGGTGGGGAAGGACGAGCTGCGGGTGGCGACCAGCGGCGCCGTCTCGACCCTCGGCATCGCGGGGGACCGGGTGTCGTTCTGCGACGCCGTCGGCCTTCACGCGCTCGAGATGCCCACGGGCCGGCCCCTCGTCTCGGGCGGCGCCTGCCCGGCCGGCGATCCGCCCCAGGCCGGCGGTCCCGAGGTGACGGTGCGCACGCCCCAGCTCGGACCCGATGACATCGTCGAGATCCAGGGGGAGGGGCTGTCGTTCCCCATCGAGGGGCACGCCCGCGATTGGGCGTCCGACGGCGGGAAGGTCGTGGTGGTCGCGACGGCGACGCAGGTTCTGGAGATCGTGCCGGCGACCGACCAGCGGGTCGTCCTCAGCGCCAGCGGCGCCACGAGCGTCGCGGTGGGGGGTGGCTGGGCCGCCTGGTGGGACGGGATCGCCGTCATGGCGCGCCGGCTCTAGTCACGCGGCTGATCCGTCAGGCGGGAGGCACACTCTGGCGCCGAGCACCCCTTGTAGGGATGCTTGCTCGACTCCGGACTGGCGGGCCTTCGCCAGCAGGTCGAGTCGAGAGCCGTTTCCCAGGCCAGGAGCTACTACCCATGTACATGATGCGCCGAGTCCCCCGGAGCTGCGCCACGGCGCTGCCATGTAGCGCCGCGTTGATTCCCGTCCTTCTCATGCTGAGCAGACGCGCGGACGCGGCCGAGTACTACGTGGCGCCGACGGGCAGCGATTCGAACCCCGGGACCATGGCGCAGCCCTTCGCCAGCATCCAGAAGGGAAACGACGTCGCCGCGGCCGGGGACACGGTTTGGTTGCGGGCAGGCACGTACTACAGCACCAAGCAGATCACGCTTTCGCGCAGCGGGACCTCGGACAGTCAGCGCACGAAATTCTGGGCCTACCAGCAGGAGGTCCCCGTCCTCGACTGTTCGAAGTACGCGACGACCAACAAGGCGGCCGACGTGGCCGCCATCCTGGTGACCGGCAACTGGATACACCTGCGCGGCCTCGAGATCGCGAACGGTCCCGTCGGCGCGAGCGGCGATCATTCCATCTCCATGCTGCGCACGAAGAACGCCAGCAACAACACCTTCGAGCTGCTCAACATTCATCACGGCTTCGGCCCGGGGCTGTTCGTCGACACCGGCATGGGCGGCAACCTCATCTTGAACTGCGACTCGCACGACAACTACGACAAGAACGGCAGTCAGGGGGACGGGCAGAACGGCGACGGCTTCGGCGTCCACTACCAGACGACGGGACCGAGCACGATCATCCGCGGCTGCCGCGCCTGGATCAACTCCGACGACGGTTACGATCTGATCTCGCAGGAGGTCCCGGTCACCGTCGAGAACAGCTGGGCGATCATGAATGGCTACAGCAACGGGGGCGCCAGCAGCCCTGCGGACGGCAACGGCAACGGCTTCAAGATGGGCAGCAGCCAGACCGGCATTCGCCACCTCGTGCAGAACAACGTCGCCTGGAAGAACAAGGCGGCCGGCTTCTACGCCAACCACTCGTCGGGCGGTAACACCTGGTTGAACAACACGTCGTACATGAACGGCATTCAGTACAACATGCTGGCCAGCGCCGCGGGTGATTCGAGCATGACCATCGTCTTGAGCGGGAGCCTCGTCCACAAGATGCGGAACAACATCGGCTTCCCGAACAAGAACACGAACATGAGCGGCGTCGACACGATGTTCAACACGTGGGACCTCAACATCACCGAGGCGAGCTCGGACTTCGTCAGCACGTCGGACACCGGCTACACCGGTCCGCGCCAGGCCGACGGCAGCATCCCGGCGATCGACTTCTTGAAGCTGAAGGCGGGGAGCCCGGTCATCGACAAGGGGACGGACGTGGGGCTCGCTTTCGTGGGCACCGCTCCCGATCTGGGCGCGTACGAGTACGGCGCGGTCACGAGCAGCGGAACCGGCGGCAGCGGAACCTCTGGCTCGGGAGGTACCGTCGGCAGCGGTGGCGCGGCGGCTGGCGGGCGCGGCGGCGCCAGCGCGGCGGGCGGAGCGACTGGAAGCGCGGGAAAGACCGGCGCGGCCGGAAAGTCTGGCTCGGGTGGCGCCAGCGCGAGCGGTGGGGCGACGTCCGTCGGCAGCGGCGGTCAGGTCGGCGGCGGCACGGGGGGCGCCGCCAGCGGCGGGCTCAGCGGCAGCGGCGGCGCTCAGGGCAGCGGCGGGCTTCAAGGCAGCGGCGGCAACCCCGGGGGGACGGCGAGCGGCGGCTCGCCCACGCCCGATGGGGCGACCGGCGCGGGCAGCGGCGGCGTCACCGGCGGCAGCGACGGCGGCACCCCCGAGCAGTCATCGTCGGCGGCCGGTTGCGCTTGCAACACTGGACCTGGTTCGGGCGATCTGTTCGGCGCCGTTCTCGCGTCGTTGATGCTGGCCTTCGCGGGACGCCGGCGCGGCGCCCGCGCGCGGCGATGATCGCAAGGGGTACGGGGTCGGGGTGGTCCGCTCCCGCACCTCCGGCAACGTGTTCGCGGGATATGTCTCGTCGAAAGGCTTACCCCCCCGGCCCGGGTCGTCACGACCACGATGAACACCATCGCCTCGAACGCCCTGGTCGGCTTGGCCGTCACGTCGCACGACGCGACCAAGACCGTGCAGGCGACGTTCTCGAACGTCAGCATCACGACGCCGTAGTGACGACGTAAGGAGGTCCGCCGGCGGGAGCGTATTCTTGGTGGGGTGCCTCCTCGCATCCCGCCGCGCGACTGCCCCTGTCATTCGGGGCTTCGCCATGGACTCTGCTGCCGGCCTTTCCACGAGGGAAAGGCGCTCCCGCCGCATCCCGAGGCGCTCATGCGCTCCCGGTATGCTGCGTTTTCAATGGGGCTGGGGGCCTACCTGGTCGATACCCTGGCGGCGGCGCACCCGGATCGCACGCGTGAGCGCGCGGTCCTCGAACGCGAGCTGGCGACGACGCACCTCACGCAGCGGTTCACCGGGTTGCGGATCTTGGCTAGCGCCAACGGTGGACCAAGGGGTGACGAGGGGGAGGTGCTCTTTCACGCCCGCATCTTCTCGCGCGGGCGGGATCAGTCCTTCCTCGAGCTGTCGCGCTTCGTGCGCGAGGCCGGCGCCTGGCGCTACCTGGACGGCGTGCTCGGCTCGCCGGCGCTGTTCGACGAAGAGGAGCTCGCGTCGCTCGGACCCACGACGTTCCTCGAGCGCGTGGCCGCGAACCGGCATTAGCGACTCGCCCGACGCGTAT
>DASYCK010000059.1:0-8046 GCA_036500205.1 Polyangia bacterium
GGGGGTCAGCGACTACACCGGCTTCGGCGATCCCAAGTGCCCGAACAAGTCGCCGCTCCCGGACATCGCCGCCTAGCGGACCCGAGCGTCCGTCCGTCCCCACGCGGCCCTGAGCCGGGGTTGTTTTCGATGAGCTGACCACCCCGGTCGGTGTCACTTCGGTGTTGCGCAACCAAAATCGCGGCTCCCGCGGGTTGGTTGCGCTTCCGAGCGGGGAGCACGATGCACAAAAGATCGGGTGGCAGACGGCAGATCTGGGCGGCGACCTGCGCGGTCGCCCTTCTCGCGGCGGCCGGCTGCGGCTTCACCCCGAAGGGCAACACTGGTGCCGGCGGCGACGGGCTCACCACCGGCACCGGCACCGGCGGCCTCGGCGGCGGCGCGGGCAGCGGAGGGTCCTCGGGATCCGGGGGAAGCCAGAACGTAACGGGGCTGACCATCAGCCCGACGGCGTCGACGTTGATGGTCACGAACGGCGGGCCCGCCCAGACGCAGCAGTACAGCGTGACCGGCATGGTCGGCGGCCAGATGCAGGATCTGACCAGCAAGGTCCAGTACCTGGTCGACCCGGCGGGCGTGGTCACCATCAGCTCCGGCGGCCTGGCCACCACGACCGGGACCCGCGGCGGCATCGTCAGCGTGACGGCGAACCTGGGCTCGGCGATGGTCACCGCCACCCTGACCGTCAACTACAGCTTCGTGGGCGCCGATCCGGGCATGTCCGGGTCGGTCCCCTCCAGCGCGCCGGGTTCGTTCACCACCACCTCGAACGACAGCAGCCGCTCGCCCGGGCTCGTCTACCCAAACGACGGGGTGCTGTTCCCGCCCAACGTCTCGGGGATCGAGATCCACTTCACGCCCGGCGCCAACAACACGCTGTTCGAAGTCAGCATGGTGGGACCGCTGGCGACGGTGAAGAGCTACATCCGCTGTACCGCGCCCTCCGGCATCAACGGATGCATCTACCTGCCGGATCCGGGGCTCTGGTCCAGCTTCGCCCGCTCCAACGCCGGCCAGGGAAAGGTCAGCCTCACCGTGCGCGGGACCGACGACAACGGCGGCTCGGTGGGCGACAGCCAGACGTTCCACCTCCAGTTCACCGAACAAGATCTGGAGGGCGCCCTCTACTACTGGTCGACCAGCGGCACGACCAGCGGCGACACCGCGATCATGCGCTGGGACTTCGGCGGCACCACCACGGCGCCCGTCCAGTACCTGACGCCGGCGAACACCGACGGCAAGACCTGCGTCGGGTGCCACGCGCTGGCCCCCGACGGCACCAAGCTGGTCGCCGCCGCCGGCGGCCAGCGAGACGGCCGCCTGCTGCTCTGGAACGTCTCGACGAACCTCGCCATGCAGCCGTTCCCGCTGACCCAGAAGAGTCAGTTCGAATCCTGGAACAAGGACGGCACCAAGTTCGTCGGCATCTACGGCGACGGCAACCCCAACACCACCGGCCCCGCCAACCTGATGATCTTCGACGGGACCAGCGGCCAGGTGACGCAGACGATCGACCTCGGCGGCCTGCGCGCCGATCACCCGGACTGGTCGAAGAACACCTCGGGAGCGGAGAACATCGTCTTCACCTCGGTCGACCCGACCGTCAGCATCACCGACCAGCGCCCCGCCCGCGGCGGGATCAGCGTCGTGCAGCTCAACGGGACCACCTGGTCCGGGCCACAGGTGCTGGTCCCGACGCAGTCCGGGCTGAACCGTTACTACCCGGCCATCAGCCCGGACGGCACGCTGGTCGTCTACAACGAGTCGACCTGCGACGCGGGCACCACCTCGGGGTTCTCCTGCGACGCCGACACCGATCCGACGGCCACCATGTTCCTGACACCGCTTTCGCCGGGGAACGCCAACCCGGTGGCGCTGGCCAACGCCAACGCGCCGGGCGTCGCCGACAACGGCAACATCGTGCTGACCAACTCGTACCCCAAGTGGGCGCCGTTCGTAGACAAGCTGGACGAGATGAGCCAGGTCTACTGGCTGACGTTCTCGTCGACGCGGCAGTACGGCCTGCGCGCGCCGCCGGTCAACGACTTCGATCCCGACGAGAACTCGACGGCCGAGCTGATCTGGATGTTCGGCGTGGTCATCGGCCCCGGCCAGACGGACCCCAGCTTCACGGCCTTCTGCCTGCCGTTCCAGGACATCACGATGGCGAACCACATCGCCCAGTGGGCGAAGACGTTCATCGTCGTCGACAAGCCCTGAGCGCTCGAGCTTCCTGGCCCCGGGCCGTGGTTACCGCCGGGCGACGTCCCGTTCGCCGCGCTCCCCGCTTCGTAGCGCGCGCGTCGAGAGCCTGTGTCCTGCGGCCCCGGGCCCGCGGGCATCGTCTTTGCTGCGTATGTGCCTCGGGATGCGCTCGAGTCACGGAATTGAAGCAATCGCGATCGCTCTCTTCGGGCTCGGGGGCTGCGGCGGACAGGGTGGCAGGGAGAGCGCCGGGGCCGGCGGCCCGCCTCTGGACGGCGGCGTCAGCACCGTCCCGGGCGACGGCGGGACAGCCGATGGCGGAGCGGCCGACGGCGGCGGGGCGTTGGGCTGCGCCGACCTCTTCGACGAGGGGGCACTGCAACAATTCTCGATCGACATCAGCGACGACCAGTGGGCGGCGCTGGAGGCCGAGTTCAACGATCTGGCCGACCTGAAGACGGGGCTCGACTTCGCCACTTACCACCCGATCACGCTCCACCACGGCAGCGAGACGGTGACCGACGTGGAGATCAAGCTGCACGGACAGTCGTCCTGGCTGGAGACGGTCGAAGACGACGGCGCCAAGGCGAAGATGCAGTTCGACGTCTCGTTCGATCAGATCGACCCCACCGGCACGTTTCACGGCCTTCACAAGCTGACCTTGGACATGCCGCGTTCGGACTGGACCTTCCTGCACGACCGACTGGCGCAGCACTGGCTGCGGCAAGCGGGCATCTTCGCCCCCTGCTCGACCAGCGTCCGCCTCGACATCAACGGGGCCTACTACGGGCTCTACACGCTGGAGCAGGACGTCGGCGGGGCCCTGGTGCAACAGTTCTTCCCGCAGAACCCGGACGGCGACCTCTGGAAGGGGGGCGTCCAGGCCGAGACCAACGAAGCCGCCCCCAACGACGCGCGCCTCGCCCAGTTCAAGGCGGCGTCCGATCTGGCCTCGCTGGCGGCGATCGTCGACATCCCCAGCTCGCTGACCTCCTGGGCGGCCGAGGCGATGATCAACGACGCCGACGGCTACTACAACGGCTCACACAACTTCTACCTCTACGACCAGGGCGCCGCCGGGTACGTCTTCCTGCCCCAGGACACCGACTCGAGCTTCGAGTGGCTGATGCTGTTCAGCGAGGTGGGCTTCACCGACCACCCCGTCTACTTCTGGTCGGCGCGCGCCTACCCGCAGCCGCTGCCGGGGGACAAGTGGATGCTCGTCCTCGCCGACGCCGGCTGGCGGATGCGCTACGCCGACGCCATGGCGGCGCTGCTCGGCAAGTGGGACGTCGCCGCGATCCAGGGGTGGCTCGACGCCTGGTCGCAACAGATCTCCGACGCGGCGACGACCGATCCGCACGCCTGGGCCGACGTGGCCGAGATCCAGACGGCGACCGCAGACGCCCGCGAGGTGGTGGCCAACCGCGCCGCCTATCTCCAGACGTTCGTGGACTGCGAGCACGGCGTGGCCGCGGCCGCCACCGACGCCGACGGCGACGGCTGGAGGTGGTGCGACGAGTGCGACGACGCGCGGCCCGAGGCCCACCCCGGCGCCCCCGAGATCTGCGGCAACCTGCTCGACGACAACTGCGACGGCCGGATCGACGAGGGCTGCCCGCCCGCGGCCGCGACCGCGATGTGACGGTCGGGGTCAAGACCTCCTGGGTCCATGCAAGATGACATTGCCCCATGTCTCTACGACGATGGAACCCCCAATGACCGAAGAGGCCGCCCGCGCCCCAGGCTGGAAGAGGAAGGCCCCCTTCCTGCGATGGTCCTTCCTCCGGATGGCCGTGACGATGAAGCGGCAGCTGCTCGTTCACTGGCAGGCCGGCGACGGCCGCGAGGAGAAGGCCGCCCGCTACGTGCTGGCGAACGCGCGCCCGGGCGATCCGGCCGACGCCATCCGCGCCATCGATCGGTTCGCCTACAACAAGGCGTTCCTCATCAACGTCGGTGACGAGAAGGGCCAGATCCTCGATCGCGCCGTGCAGCGTGCGGCGCCGAAACGGATCCTGGAGCTCGGGACCTACTGTGGCTACAGCGCCTTGCGGATGGCCCTGGCCGCCCCCGAGGCGCACATCTTCTCGATCGAGCTCAACCCGGCCAACGCCGACATCGCGCGCCGCATCTTCGCCCACGCCGGGGTCGCTTCGCGCGTCACCGTCGTCGTCGGGACGCTGGGCGACGGCGGCGCCACCCTGCGGGCGCTGCGCGACCAGCACGGCTTTCAGCCGGGCAGCGTCGACCTGGTCTTCGTCGACCACGCCAAGGAGGCCTACCTGCCCGATCTGCAGCGGATCGAGGCCGAGGGCTGGCTACACCCAGGATCGATCGTCGTCGCGGACAACGTCAGGTTCCCCGGGGCGCCCGACTACCACGCCTACCTCAAACAGAAGGAGGGCCAGTCGTGGCGCTCGACGGAATACCAGACCTTCGCCGAGTATCAGACGGCGATCAAAGACCTGGTGGTGGTGTCGGAGCGACTCGTCTGAGTCGCTCTGGGGCAGGAAGGCCATGTCGGTCCGCCCCCTCCGCGGGCTATTGTCCCCGGGTGATCGATCCCAGCAGCGTGAAGATCCGGCGGGCGGCGATGCCCGACCTTCCGCGGGTGGCCGAGCTGTTCGACGCCTACCGCCAGTTCTACGGCCAGCCCGCAGATCCCGACGGGGCCCGTCAGTTCCTGCGCGAGCGGCTGCAGGCCGGCGACGCGGTGATCCTGGTCGCCGAGAAGGAGAAGCGCCTGGCGGGGTTCGTGCAGCTCTACCCCTCCTTCTCGTCCGTCTCGATGAAGCGGCTCTGGATCCTCAACGACCTCTTCGTCACACCCGTCCATCGCCGCCAGGGCGTGGCGCGGGCGCTGATGGCCTCCGCCGAGGACTTCGCGCGCGCCACCGTCACCAAGGGCCTGCTCCTGGCGACGCAGAAGACCAACGCGGTGGCCAAGTCGTTGTACGAAGCGCGCGGGTTCAGGCTCGACGACCAGTTCGACCACTACCTCCGCTACTTCTAGCGGCGGGTTCCGCGAGAGCCGTCCGCCGAACCACAGTCGAAGGCGCGGCTCTCGATGAAAATGGATCGGCCGGCGGTCAGCGCCAGGCGCGTTCGTACTGCGCCGGGAACGGCACGCTCGCTCCCAGCTCGCGCGCCGCGCGGAGCGGCCAGTACGGCTCGCGGAGGAGCGCCCGCGCCAGGAACACCAGGTCCGCTTGTCCCGTCCGCACGATCTGCGCCGCCTGCGCGGGCTCGGTGATGAACCCGATCGCTGCCGTCGGGATCCCCGCCTCCGCGCGAACTCGCGCCGCGTTGGCGACCTGATACCCGGGCCCCACGTCGATCCTCACGCCGGGCGCGATCCCCCCCGACGAACAATCGATCAGATCGACCCCCGCCGGGAGCAGCCGGCGCGCGAGCGCCACCGAATCCTCGACGGTCCACCCGTCCTCGCCCAGCCAGTCGGTCGTCGAGAGGCGAACGAGGAGCGGCCGCCCGTCAGGCCAGACGCGCCGGATGGCGGCGACGATCTCCAGGAGGAGCCGGATCCGTCCATCGAAGCTGCCACCCCAGGCGTCGTTTCGGCGATTCGAGACCGGCGACAAAAACTCGTGAATCAAATAACCGTGCGCCGCATGAATCTCGACGACCTCGAACCCCGCCCGCCCCGCGCGCGCCGCCGCCGTTGCGAACGCGTCGATGACGGTCCGGAGCTCCCCTTCGTCGAGCGCCGCCGGCGTCGGGTACCCATCGCCGTAGGCAACCGGGCTGGGCGCGACGATCGGGCTCCACCCGGCCGGCGGTGCCAGCGGCTTCCCCCCTGCCCATGGCCGTGCGGTGGACCCCTTCCGCCCCGCGTGCGCGAGCTGAATCCCCGCGACCGCGCCGTGCGCGCGCAGAAACTGGGTGATGCGCGCGAGCGGCGCGACCTGTTCGTCCTTCCAGATCCCGAGGTCCTGCGGACTGATCCGCCCGCGCGCCTCGACGGCCGTCGCCTCGGTCATGACCAGCCCGGCGCCGCCCACCGCGCGGCTGCCGAGGTGCACCAGGTGCCATTCGTCCGCCAGCCCGTCCGTGCTCGAATACTGGCACATCGGCGACACCCCAATCCGGTTGCGGAAGGTCACGCCGCGCAGGGTGAAGGGATCGAACAGCATGGGCGGGGGATAGCGCCGGCGGCGATGACTGTCAAAGGAAGGCCGGTCGCCAACTTATGCCATTCGGCCTGCCAGCCCGTCACACCCTAGAGCTCCAGCGCGCACCGGTTCTCCGACCCGTGATCGAGCGCGTCCCAGTACCCATCGTCGTCGCCGGAGAACAGCAGAGAGGGGTCGATCTCCACGCCCGCGACCAGCGTGACGCCGCGCCCCTGGGTCGGCCAGGTGCGGGCGGTCGCGAAGGCCCGCCAGCCGCGCGCGTGATACAGGTTGGCGCACTTTCCGTAGCGATGGCGTTGCCCGAAGAACAGGGAGCCCGAGAGCGCGGCGCCCCGATCGGATGGACCAACGCCGTAGCCGCCGCCGATGCGCAGGCCGGAGAAGCTCCCGTCGAAGGTCTCCTTGGTCAGACCCAGCTCGAGGCCCCCTTCGGCGAGCCCGCCCGCGAGGTCGCCCAAGGCCTGGACCCAGGGTCCGATCTGCATCTGGTGGTACGACGCGACGGGGACGCTGGTGAGCTCGAAGCCGAGGCCGAGGCGCAGCTCGACGGCCGGACGGAGCGAATCGGCGCCGGTCCCCACCTCGCGCACGCCGCTGGCGGCGCCGAGCCACCAGGTCCAGTCGGGCGCATCGGGCGAGCGTCGGCCCGGCGGCGAGTGATAGACGGGATTGCGGGGACCGCGGCTGTGTGGGCGAGGCGCAGCGACCAGGGCCGGCTCACCATCGGGGGCGTCCGTGGGCGTCGCCTGCGCGAAGGCCGCACTCGAGACGCCGAGTCCAACGCCCATGAGAAGGAGGGCGACCGGTCGCGGGAGCGCCACGCCGTGAGAATACCTCGGCGGCCTCTGTTCTAGGCGGTCGTCACCGACGGGTGGCCAGCAGGTCGCCGAGGTAGTGAGCCTCCGCCGCCCTCGCCCGCGCTTCGGCACGCAGGGGCGCCGAGGCGTCGGGCTTGTCGCCGGTCTTCTCCCAGAGCTCCGCGCGGCGGCTGCACTCGGAGACGCACGTCCTTCGCTCGTCACGGACGGCGGTGAGCAGCGCTACCTCGATGATGCTCGCGAGGTCCGCGGTCATCGCGATCGTCAGCTCGCCGCCCCTCCCCTTCTTGAAGTCTTCGACGGCGACCTTTGCCAGATCCGACAGCAACGAGGCCCGAGACATGGGGAGAAGGATATGCCAGGACGGGCGGCCATCCGTCCGCCTGGCCGGCAATTTCCCGCGCGATCTGACCCATTTGTAACCCTCAGACCGCTAGACAACCGCTCCACGGCTGAGCTACCTTCCGCGCGCCATTTTCGGAAAAACCGCTCGTCAGCGTGAGGGAGCCAGCGTGGAGAAGAGTTCGCAGAAGCGTTCGCCGTCGATCGTCCGTCTGTTCGGAGCCTTGGTTTGGGTCGCTCTCGCCGGAGCCGCGGGGTGCACGGCGCAGCCCGAGCCCGAGGCGATCTCGACGGTCCAGAGCGCGGTCAGCACGCTCCCCAGCGTCACCACCCAGCACAACGATCTCGGGCGCACCGGCGCCAACCTGAACGAGGTCATCCTCACCCCGTCGCTGGTCGGAACGAAAGGGAAGTTCGGCAAGATCGGCAGGCTTCCCGTCGACGGGCAGATCTACGGGCAGCCGCTCTACGTCCCGGGCCTCGGCGGCATCCCCGGCGTCACCGGCACCCGAAACGTCGTCTTCGTC